>NC_007350.1:1258287-1572859 GCF_000010125.1 Staphylococcus saprophyticus subsp. saprophyticus ATCC 15305 = NCTC 7292 | reverse complement strand
AATTATCACTTATCAAACAGTATGAAGCGTTACTACAAACAGAACAAGTAACGGTTAAATTTACAGATGAAGCAATTAAACGATTAGCAGAAATTGCATTCCAAGTAAACCAAGATACTGATAACATTGGTGCACGTCGATTGCATACTATACTTGAAAAAATGCTAGAAGATTTATCATTCGAAGCACCAAGTATGCCTAATGCGGTTGTAGATATTACACCACAATATGTTGATGATAAGTTGAAATCAATTTCAACAAACAAAGATTTAAGTGCATTTATTTTATAATATAAATATAAAGGAGTAGGAATATGAGCTTATTATCAAAAACGAGAGAATTAAATACACTTTTGCAAAAGCATAAAGGTATTGCGGTAGATTTTAAAGATGTAGCACAAACGATAAGTAGTGTGACAGTAACAAATGTTTTTATAGTTTCAAGAAAAGGTAAAATTTTAGGTTCGAATTTAAATGAATTATTAAAAAATGAACGTATCATCCAAATGTTAGAAAATAGACATATACCTGTAGAATATACAGATCAATTGATGGATGTGAAAGAAACACAATCCAATATTGGTATTGATAATGTACTAACTGTTTTCCCACCTGAAAATAATGATTTATTCGGTGATAGCAGAACAACAATTTTCCCAATTTTAGGTGGTGGCGAAAGACTTGGTACATTAGTTCTAGGACGTGTGACAGAAGATTTTTCTGAAAACGACTTGGTATTAGGTGAATACGCAGCTACAGTTATCGGTATGGAAATATTACGTGAAAAACATAATGAAGTAGAACAAGAGGCAAGAGATAAAGCAGCTATTAGTATGGCGATCAACTCATTATCATATTCTGAAAGTGAAGCGATTGAACATATATTTGAAGAACTAGGTGGTAAAGAAGGCTTACTGATCGCTTCAAAAGTTGCAGATAGAGTCGGCATTACACGTTCAGTTATTGTAAATGCCTTGCGTAAACTAGAAAGTGCGGGTGTAATCGAATCACGTTCATTAGGTATGAAGGGTACATTTATTAAAGTTAAAAAAGACAAGTTCTTAGATGAACTAGAAAGAATCAAATAAAATTTTATTGCGTAACGACTTAATTGAGAACGACTAATAGATGGGCTTAGTCGTTCTTTATAATGTGTAAATTAATGGACAAAAACTATTGATTTGCATAGGTAAATATGATATATTTATTGACGGCTATGAAGCCAATACACACACAGAAAGTTAAAGTATAAAGGGTGCGATATTTAATTGTCGTGTTTATATGAGCTTTTTGTGGAGGTAATAAACCAATAGGAGGAATTTTATTATGGCAGTAATTTCAATGAAACAATTGCTAGAAGCAGGTGTTCACTTCGGTCACCAAACACGCCGTTGGAACCCAAAAATGAAAAGATACATTTTCACTGAGAGAAACGGTATTTACATTATCGATTTACAAAAAACAGTGAAAAAAGTAGAAGAAGCTTATAACTTCATTAAACAAGTATCAGAAGATGGCGGAAAAGTTTTATTCGTTGGTACGAAAAAACAAGCACAAGATTCAGTTAAAGCTGAAGCAGAACGTGCTGGTCAATTCTATGTAAACCAAAGATGGTTAGGTGGAATCTTAACTAACTATAAAACAATTTCTAAACGTATTAAACGTATCTCTGAAATTGAAAAAATGGAAGAAGATGGCTTATTCGAAGTATTACCTAAAAAAGAAGTTGTAGAACTTAAAAAAGAATATGACCGTTTAATTAAATTCTTAGGCGGAATTCGTGATATGAAATCTATGCCTCAAGCATTGTTCGTTGTTGACCCTCGTAAAGAGCGCAACGCAATTGCTGAAGCACGTAAATTACACATCCCAATTGTTGGTATTGTAGATACTAACTGTGATCCAGATGAAATTGATTACGTTATCCCTGCAAACGATGATGCTATCCGTGCCGTTAAATTATTAACTGGTAAAATGGCAGATGCAATCTTAGAAGGTCAACAAGGTGTATCAAATGAAGAAGTAGCAGCTGAACAAAATATTGATTTAGATGAATCAAAAGAAGCTACTGAAGCAGAAACAACTGAAGAAAACACTTCTGTTGAATCAAACTAAGAATAATGTAAAATGGGTGATAAGATATTGAAGCTTATCACCTTTTTTTAAAATAAATAAAATAAAATTCATTAAATAATGGAGGAATTTGAAATGGCAATTTCAGCTAAACTTGTAAAAGAATTACGTGAAAAAACTGGCGCTGGTATGATGGACTGTAAAAAAGCGTTAACAGAAACTGATGGTGACATCGATAAAGCGGTAGACTTCCTACGTGAAAAAGGTATCGCTAAAGCTGCTAAAAAATCTGACCGTATTGCGGCAGAAGGTTTAGTACACGTTGAAGAAAGAGGAAACGAAGCAGCAATTGTTGAAATCAATTCTGAAACTGACTTCGTTGCTCGTAATGAAGGTTTCCAACAATTAGTGAAAGAAATTGCTATCCAAGTATTAGATACTAAAGCAGAAACAGTTGAAGCACTTTTAGAAACAAACTTACCAGATGGTAAATCAGTTGACCAACGTGTTAAAGAAGCTATCTCAACTATCGGTGAAAAATTAAGTATCCGTCGTTTTGCTGTTAGAACTAAAACAGACAACGATTCATTCGGTGCTTATTTACACATGGGTGGACGTATTGGTGTATTAACTGTAGTTGAAGGTTCTACTGATGCTGAAGCAGCTAAAGATGTTGCAATGCACATTGCTGCAATCAACCCTAAATATGTTTCATCTGAACAAGTAAGCGAAGATGAAATCGCTCATGAAAGAGATGTTTTAAAACAACAAGCTCTAAATGAAGGTAAACCAGAAAATATCGTTGAAAAAATGGTTGAAGGTCGTTTACGTAAATATCTACAAGAAATTTGTGCAGTTGACCAAAACTTTGTAAAAAATCCTGATCAAACAGTTGAAGCTTTCTTAAAATCTAAAGGTGGTAAACTAGTTGACTTCGTACGTTATGAAGTAGGCGAAGGCATGGAAAAACGTGAAGAAAACTTTGCTGACGAAGTTAAAGGACAAATGAAATAACTTTTCATAAGTTAAAACAAGGAAGAAGACACCTTTTGTGCTCCGTATGAAAGATTCACTTTTGTATTGGAAGACCTATTGTGTCTTCTTTACTTGTATAATTTACATATTTTTACAATAGAGAGGATAAGACAATGGCTCAAACTTCTAAATACGAACGTGTTGTATTAAAATTAAGTGGCGAAGCACTCGCAGGTGACGATGGATTTGGAATTAACCCAATTATAATCAAAAGTATTGCAGAACAAGTAGCTGAAGTAGCTAAATTGGACTGTGAAATTGCTGTTATCGTTGGTGGCGGTAATATTTGGAGAGGTAAAACTGGTAGCGATTTAGGCATGGATCGTGGTACAGCAGACTACATGGGTATGTTAGCTACAGTAATGAATGCATTAGCATTACAAGATAGCCTCGAACAATTAGAATGTGACACACGTGTTTTAACTTCAATAGAAATGAAACAAGTTGCAGAACCTTATATTCGCCGTCGTGCAATCAGACATTTAGAAAAAAATCGTGTGGTCATCTTTGCAGCAGGTATAGGTAACCCTTACTTCTCTACTGACACAACTGCAGCATTGCGTGCAGCTGAAGTTGAAGCTGATGTTATCTTAATGGGCAAAAATAATGTCGACGGTGTTTATTCTGCTGATCCAAAAGTAGATCCAAATGCAATCAAATATGAGCACCTAACGCATATCCAAATGTTACAAGAAGGTTTACAAGTTATGGATTCAACAGCTTCATCATTCTGCATGGATAATAATATTCCATTAAATGTATTTTCAATAACTGAAGAAGGTAATATTAAACGCGCTGTCATGGGTGAAAAAATAGGAACATTGATTACAAAATAATTAGAGGTGTATGACTATGAGTGACATTATTAATGAAACTAAATCAAAAATGCAAAAATCAATAGACAATCTTTCAAGAGAATTAGCTAATATCAGTGCTGGTAGAGCGAATTCAAACTTATTAAATGGTGTAAATGTTGATTATTACGGTGCGCCAACACCAGTTCAACAACTTGCTAGTATTAGTGTGCCAGAAGCACGCTTATTAGTCATTTCTCCATATGATAAATCATCAGTTGGCAATATTGAAAAAGCAATCAATGCAGCTAACTTAGGTGTTAATCCTTCAAGTGATGGAGAAGTTATCCGTATCAGTGTACCAGCATTAACTGAAGAACGTCGTAAAGAGCTTGTTAAAGATGTTAAAAAAATTGGCGAAGACGCTAAAGTTGCAGTAAGAAATGTGCGTCGTGACTCAAACGATGAGCTTAAAAAACAACAAAAAAATTCTGACATCACTGAAGATGATTTAAGAACACAAACAGATGATGTACAAAAATTAACTGACGATTCAATAAAAGAAGTTGAAAAATTGTTAGAAGAAAAAGAACAAGATATTATGTCAGTATAAACATGGTAATGATGATAATGGCTTCAATCATTAAGGCGATATAATTGAACTTATATTGTTGCTGATTAAGAGGCTAATCATATTTTTATCTGAACTGTATCAAATCAGACTTTGGTACAGTTTTTTTATTTGTTTATTCAATGCAACAATCTAGTATGATAAAATGGTAGATAATTGCATCTAGAACCTATTATAATAAACATAGATGATCACGCTCGGAGGAAATACCATGTTTAAAAAGTTAATTAAAAAAAATAAAAATCAGCCAATCCAATCAGAGTTTGGCTTGGACTTACATAACATACCTGAACATGTTGCTATAATCATGGACGGTAATGGTCGCTGGGCAAAACAAAGAAAATTGCCTAGAATTAAAGGTCACTATCAAGGTATGCAAACAGTTAAAAAAATCACAAAAGTTGCTAGTGATATTGGAATTAAATATTTAACATTGTATGCATTTTCTACAGAAAATTGGACTAGACCTGAAAATGAAGTCAATTATATCATGAACTTGCCAGTTAACTTTTTAAAAACATTTCTACCAGAGTTGATAGAAAATAATGTAAAAGTCGAGACAATTGGTTTTATGGAATATTTGCCATCATCTACACTCAAAGCAATCGCTAAAGCCAAAGAAGATACTAAAGATAATACAGGTTTAAAATTAATCTTCGCGATTAATTATGGTGGTCGTGCTGAAATATTAAACAGTGTAAAAACAATCTATGATGAACTAACTGCTAAAGGATTAACTAGTGATGACATTACAGAACAGATGATTGATGATCATTTGATGACACATGCATATCCTGACCCAGATCTTTTGATAAGAACATCAGGTGAACAAAGAATAAGCAATTTCCTTATTTGGCAAGTATCTTACAGTGAATTTATTTTCAATGAAAAGCTATGGCCAGATTTCGATAAAGAAGAATTAATAAATTGTATTAAAATTTATCAATCACGGCAGCGTCGATTTGGTGGATTATAAATAGTTAGGAGAATAGTATGAAAGTTAGAACTTTAACGGCAATTATAGCACTTATCGTTTTCCTCCCAGTTTTACTTAAGGGTGGCCTTATTCTAATGCTATTTTCATATTTATTGGCATTCATCGCTTTAAAAGAATTGCTTAATATGAATATGATTAAGTTCTTATCAATACCAGGGATAATTAGTGCATTAGGTATTTTAATCATTATGTTACCTCAAGATGCGGGGAGCTGGGTTAACGACCTTCAATTAAAATCGTTAATAGCAATGAGTTTTATTTTATTAAGTTATACAGTACTTTCTAAAAATAGATTCAGCTTTATGGATGCGGCATTTTGTCTAATGTCCATCGCATATGTAGGTATCGGATTTATGTATTTATATGAAACACGCTCAGAAGGTTTACATTACATATTATTTGCGTTTTTAGTGGTTTGGTTAACTGATACAGGTGCGTATATTTTTGGTAGATTGATGGGTAAACACAAATTATGGCCAGTCATTAGCCCTAACAAAACTGTTGAAGGCTTTGTAGGTGGTTTGATTTGTAGTTTAATCGTACCGCTAGTAATGATGATCTTTGTAGATTTCAATATCGCACTATGGTTATTGCTAATCATTACGATTATTTTAAGCATGTTTGGTCAATTGGGTGACTTAGTAGAGTCAGGATTCAAGCGTCACTTTGGCGTAAAAGATTCTGGAAGAATTTTACCAGGTCACGGTGGCATTTTAGATCGTTTTGATAGTTTTATGTTTGTCTTACCATTATTAAATATTTTATTAATTCAAATATAATACATTTACGATATGACTTTTATAATTTTATAAAAATGCGAAAGGAGTTAATGGATTGAAATAACTGGTTATTTAATAACAGTTAATGATATTCTTAACTCCTTTTGACAAGGTCGAAAGATTTCACAATGCTAAATTAAATTTTCAATATTTATAAGTTAGCATGTTGATAACTGTTGAATAAAAATGATTAGAGTTACGTGTATGACAAAGTATAGTTGTGGTATACTTTTATAACTTAAAGTTGGTAGTATACATTACTGACACATTGCATTTTATCCAACATGCAGTTAATTTATTAAGAAAATATGAGGTGTATCAAATTGAGTTTTCTAGTAACAATTATTTCTTTTATCATTGTTTTTGGTGTCCTCGTAACCGTACATGAATATGGGCATATGTTTTTTGCTAAACGTGCAGGAATTATGTGTCCAGAATTTGCTATTGGTATGGGACCTAAAATATTTAGTTTTAGAAAAAATGAAACATTATATACGATACGACTATTACCAGTTGGTGGTTATGTGCGTATGGCTGGTGATGGTTTGGAAGAACCGCCGGTACAACCAGGTATGCATGTTAAAATAAAATTGAATGATAAAGATGAAATTACACATATCATTTTGGATGACCAACATAAATTCCAACAAATTGAAGCGATAGAAGTGAAACAATGTGATTTTAAAGATGGCTTGTATATCGAAGGTGTAACGCCTTATGATCAAGAACGTCATAGGTATAATATTGCTAAAAAATCATATTTTGTTGAAAATGGTAGCTTAATTCAAATTGCACCAAGAGATAGACAATTCACGTATAAAAAGCCTTATCAAAAGTTTTTAACATTATTTGCTGGACCACTATTTAACTTCTTACTTACATTGGTATTATTTATCGGTCTTGCGTATTATCAAGGTACACCGACAAATGGCATTGATGAAGTCATGAAAGATTCACCGGCACAACAAGCTGGTCTTAAATCTGGTGATAAAATTGTTAAATTAGATGATAAAAAAATTGAAACTAAAGGCGATATAGATAGTGTTGTAAAAAATATTAAAGATAATAAGACAGAAGTTACGGTTGAACGTGATGGAAAAACACATACGATGGATATCAAGCCTAAAAAAGTAGAACAAAAAGTGACGAAAACTAATACACAAACTAGATATTTATTAGGCTATAGTGCAAGTACCGAACATACAATATTTAAACCAATTGCAGCTGGTGTTGAACGATCACTAGAGGCGGGTAAATTAATATTTACAGCTATTGTAAGTATGATTGCCAGCATATTTACTGGTCATTTTTCTTTCGATATGCTAAACGGACCAGTTGGTATATATCACACTGTGGATTCAGTAGTTAAAACAGGTATCATTAATTTAATTTCTTGGACGGCACTATTAAGTGTTAACTTAGGCTTAATGAACTTGTTACCAATACCTGCACTAGACGGTGGCCGTATTTTATTCGTCATATATGAAGCGATATTTAGAAAACCGGTTAATAAGAAAGCCGAAACAACAATTATTGCGATTGGTGCTGTTTTTGTACTTATTATAATGGTCTTAGTGACATGGAACGATATTCAACGTTATTTCTTATAAAAGGGAGAGAGGTAGTTAAATGAAACAATCAAAGGTATTTATTCCAACAATGAAAGAGGTACCAGCAGGAGCAGAAGCACTGAGCCATCGTTTATTACTGAAAGCTGGTTTAATTAAACAAAGTACAAGTGGGATCTATAGTTATTTACCTTTAGCTGCACGCGTACTGAATAATATTGAAGCAATTGTGCGTGAAGAAATGGAACGCATAGATGCGGTTGAAATCTTAATGCCTGCATTACAACAAGCAGAATTATGGGAAGAGTCAGGTCGCTGGAGTGCTTACGGTCCAGAACTGATGCGTCTACAAGATCGTAACGGACGTGAATTTGCATTAGGACCAACACATGAGGAAGTTGTAACGTCCATCGTTAGAGATGAATTGAAGTCATACAAACAATTACCACTTACGTTATTCCAAATACAATCTAAATACAGAGATGAAAAGCGTCCACGCTTCGGTTTGTTACGTGGTAGAGAATTTATCATGAAAGATGCTTATTCGTTCCATGCGGATGAGGACTCTCTAGATGCATCTTATCAAGACATGTATAACGCATACGGTCGCATATTTAAACGTGTTGGTATTAATGCGCGACCAGTTGTTGCAGATTCAGGAGCAATTGGTGGCAGTCACACACATGAATTTATGGCACTAAGTGAAATCGGCGAAGATACGATTGTGTATAGTGAACAGAGTGACTATGCTGCAAATATTGAAAAAGCGGAAGTAGTCTATCAAGCCAATGAAAAACATGAAGATTTACAACCATTAACAAAAATAGAAACACCAAATATTCATACTGCGCAAGAACTGGCTACATTCTTAGACAAACCCTTAGACGAAATTACTAAATCTATGGTATTTAAAATAGATGGAGAATTTATTATGGTCTTAGTTCGTGGTCACCATGAATTGAATGATATTAAGTTAAAAGCATACTTTGGTACGGATAATATTGAATTAGCTTCTGAAGACGAAATTGTTAATCTTTTAGGTGCGAAACCTGGCTCGCTAGGTCCAGTTTTTGATAAAGAGATTAAAGTCTATGCCGATAATTTCATTCAAGATTTAAATAATATTGTCGTTGGTGCAAACGAAGATGGCTATCATTTATTAAATGCTAATATTGGTCGTGATTTCGAAGTTGATGCTTTCGGAGACTTTAGATTTATATTAGAAGGTGAACCATTATCAGATGGCTCCGGACCAGCTCGCTTTGCAGAGGGCATTGAAGTTGGACAGGTATTTAAATTAGGAACGAAATACTCTGAATCAATGAATGCAACATTTTTAGATAATCAAGGTAAAGCACAGCCACTATTAATGGGTTGTTATGGAATTGGCGTATCAAGAACATTAAGTGCGATTGTTGAACAAAACAATGATGAAAATGGCATCATTTGGCCAAAATCTGTAACACCATTTGATTTACACTTAATTACGATTAATCCTAAAAAAGATGATCAACGTGAATTAGCAGATCAATTATATACCCAGTTAAAAGAAAACTACGATGTTTTATATGACGATCGTAAAGAACGTGCAGGTGTTAAATTTAATGATGCTGATTTAATTGGATTGCCAGTGCGTGTGGTTGTTGGTAAAAATGCAGCAGAGGGTATAGTAGAAGTGAAACGTCGTGATACAGGTGAAAGTGAAGACGTCCATGTGGATAATTTAATTAATTATGTAAACACATTGTATTCTAATATCTAATTTTAGAGCAGGAACTAGGATAATTTGTTATAATATACAAAGTAAACTGTGCGTTAAAAAGTATAAATATGGGAGATAGGTAGAAACCGGATTTTTCAAAAGGTTTCATTGTCCCAGCTTGACAATTATGACTAGGGTAGATGATTACTTGAATTGAAGCTCATGTATAAGAGTGAGACTTTACATCTACTGCCAATTGACAAAAAAGTCTGAGACATCTATTTGTGTCTCAGACTCTTTTGTTATTCATGTAAAGTAATATCATAGTGCGACAAGTTGAACTAATAGAAATTTTTAGATATTCCGTTATAGTATAGAACATGTAAATTCATACATACACCGTCATAAAATATAAGTATCTATATATAAGAAAAGTAGTGTAATTAATAGTAAGGTGGTTATCGTCATGGCAATGACAAATGAGGAAAAATTTAAAATACTAGCTGACCAAATCAAAATTACTGAGCATTTAGATTCAGAAATATTGGAAAATAGTGAATTAACACGTGTTGATGTCAAAACATCAGATCGAACTTGGGTATTTCAAATTACATTCCCACATTTTTTAACAATTGAAAATTATTTGCTTTTTACAGGTGCAATCATTGAAGAATTTAAAACGATTGCAGATGTAAAATGTAATTTCACGGTAAAAGATAAAACAAATCAAGATGAATTTGCAATAAAATATTTTAGCCACTGTATTGATCAAACAAAATTATCACCCAAAGTAAAAGGACAATTAAAACAAAAACGCTTAATTATGTCAGGTGATGTATTAAAAGTCATGTGCCAAAACGATGTTGAACGAGATCACTTTGATAAAGCGTGTAATGGTAGTTTGATTGCAGCATACCAACAGTGTGGGTTTAATATAAGTAAAGTCGTTTTCGAAACAGATAGTGCAGTTAACGATGGGGATTTAGCGTCATTAGAAGCACATATTCAAGAAGAAGATGAGAAAAGTGCGCGTGAAGCAACAGAAAAATTAGAGAAAATGAAGGCTGAAAAAGCAAAACAACAGGACAATAACGAAAGTGATGTTTCAAAATGTCAAATTGGTAAACCAATCCAAGTTGAAAATGTACGTCAAATTGACTCAATTATCGAAGAAGAATTTAAAGCTGCTGTAGAAGGTGTTATTTTCGATATCAATTTAAAAGAATTGAAGAGTGGGCGTCATATTGTAGAATTAAAAGTAACAGATTATACAGATTCTCTTGTCTTGAAAATGTTCACACGTAAAAATAAAGATGATTTAGCGCATTTTAAAGCTTTAAGTGTAGGTAAATGGGTTCGTGCACAAGGGCGTATTGAGGAAGATACATTTGTACGTGACCTAGTTATGATGATGTCAGATATCGAAGAAATAAAAAAAGCTACAAAACAAGATAAAGCTGAAGACAAACGTGTTGAATTCCATTTACATACGTCAATGAGTCAAATGGATGGTATTCCAAACATATCAGATTATGTAGATCAAGCTGCGAAATGGGGACATAAAGCCATTGCGGTAACAGACCATAATGTTGTGCAAGCATTCCCAGATGCACATAGTGCTGCCGAAAAAAATGGAATTAAAATGATTTATGGCATGGAAGGTATGCTGGTAGATGATGGTGTACCAATCGCATATAAACCAAAAGATTGTGACCTAAAAACAGCTACTTATGTAGTATTTGACGTTGAGACAACGGGACTTTCAAATCAATACGATAAAATTATTGAACTTGCAGCTGTTAAAGTAAAAGACGGCGAAATTATTGATAAATTTGAACGATTCAGTAATCCTCATGAACGATTGTCAGAAACAATTAAAAACTTAACGCATATTTCAGATGACATGTTAGTAGATGCCCCTGAAATAGAAGAAGTGCTTACTGAGTTTAAATCATGGGTAGGCGACGCCATTTTTGTAGCGCATAATGCATCATTTGATATGGGCTTCATCGATACAGGTTATGAACACGTTGGCATTGGTGCTTCCACGAACGGCGTCATTGATACATTAGAATTATCTAGAACAATTAATACAGAATATGGTAAGCATGGCTTAAATTTCTTAGCTAAAAAATACGGGGTTGAATTAACGCAACACCATAGAGCGATATATGATACAGAAGCAACGGCTTATATGTTCATAAAAATGCTTAAGCAGCTAGAAGCGCTTGGTGTTCACAACCATCAAGATATCAATACGTCATTGTCAAATGAAGATGCGTATAAGCGTGCACGACCAAATCATGTAACACTCATTGTGCAGAACCAAGATGGTTTGAAAAATCTATTTAAAATTGTGAGTGCATCTCTTGTTCAATATTATTACCGTACACCAAGAATTCCACGTTCCTTGTTGGATGAGTATAGAGAAGGAATACTTGTAGGCTCTGCGTGTGATGAGGGCGAAGTATTTACAGCAGTTATGCAAAAAGACCAGTCTCAAGTAGAGCGAATTGCCAAATATTACGATTTTATTGAGGTTCAACCGCCAGCACTTTATCAAGATCTAATTGATAGAGAGCTAGTAAGAGATAATGAAACTTTACATGAAATTTATAATCGTTTAATTCGAGCGGGGGATGTAAATAATATTCCAGTGATTGCAACAGGTAATGCACATTATTTAAATGAACATGATGCGATTGCTCGTAAAATATTAATTGCCGCTCAACCGGGTAATCCATTAAATCGCTCTACTTTACCAAAAGCGCATTTTAGAACAACGGATGAAATGTTAGATGAATTACACTTTTTAGGTGAGGAAAAAGCATATGAACTTGTAGTTCAGAATACGAATGATTTAGCAGATAAAATAGAACGTGTCGTACCAATTAAAGATGAACTATTCACACCGAGAATGGAAGGTGCGAATGAAGAAATACGTGAAATGAGTTACGATAATGCAAAAGCACTTTACGGCGATGATTTACCACAGATTGTCATTGATCGTTTAGAGAAAGAATTGGAAAGTATTATAGGTAATGGTTTCTCAGTAATATATTTAATTTCTCAAAGATTAGTTAAAAAATCACTGAATGATGGTTACTTAGTAGGTTCACGTGGTTCTGTTGGTTCGAGCTTTGTGGCAACAATGACTGAAATTACAGAAGTGAATCCCCTACCACCACATTATATTTGTCCAGAGTGTAAGCAAAGTGAGTTCTTTGATGATGGTTCTGTTGGTTCAGGATTCGATTTACCAGACAAGAAATGTGAATCGTGCGGTTGTGATTTGATTAAAGAAGGCCAGGATATTCCATTCGAAACTTTCTTAGGATTTAAAGGGGATAAAGTACCTGATATTGACTTGAACTTTAGTGGTGAATATCAACCTGAAGCGCATAACTATACTAAAGAGCTATTTGGTGAAGATAAAGTATTTCGTGCGGGAACGATCGGTACGGTTGCAGAAAAAACTGCTTTTGGTTTTGTGAAGGGATATTTAAACGATCAAGGTATTCATAAACGAGGAGCAGAAATAGACAGACTTGTAAAAGGTTGTACTGGTGTTAAACGTACGACTGGACAACATCCAGGTGGTATTATTGTTGTTCCCGATTATATGGATATTTACGATTTTACACCTGTTCAATTCCCAGCAGATGATCAAGGTTCTTCTTGGATGACAACGCACTTTGATTTCCATTCCATTCATGATAATGTGTTGAAATTGGATATACTGGGTCACGATGATCCTACTATGATACGTATGTTGCAAGATTTGTCAGGTATTGATCCAAAAACGATTCCAGTAGATGATAAGGAGACGATGGGCATTTTTAGTTCGCCAGAGCCTTTAGGTGTCACTTCCGATGAAATTTTATGTAAAACAGGTACATTTGGTGTACCAGAATTCGGAACTGGATTTGTTAGACAAATGTTAGAAGATACGAAACCAACAACATTTTCTGAATTAGTTAGAATTTCAGGGCTATCTCATGGTACGGATGTATGGTTAGGTAATGCACAGGATTTAATACGCTCTGGTAAATGCGATTTAGCAAGTGTAATTTGTTGTCGTGATGATATCATGGTCTACTTGATGTATAACGGTTTGGAACCTTCATTAGCCTTTAAAACAATGGAATTTGTTCGTAAGGGTAAAGGTTTAACTGATGATATGGTAGAAGCGATGGTTGATAATGAAGTGCCAGATTGGTACTTAGACTCATGTAGAAAGATTAAATACATGTTCCCTAAAGCCCACGCAGCAGCTTATGTACTAATGGCTGTACGTATTGCTTATTTCAAAGTGCACTATCCATTATATTACTATGCTAGTTACTTTACTGTACGTGCTTCAGACTTTGATTTAATCTCAATGATTAAAGATAAAGAAAGTATACGTAACACGGTAAATGATATGTATTCACGTTATATGGATTTAGCAAAAAAAGAAAAAGATACGTTAACGGTGCTTGAGATTATGAACGAGATGGCACAACGTGGCTACCGAATGCAACCAATCAGTTTAGAGAAGAGCAAAGCATTTGAATTCATAATCGAAGGGGATACTTTAATTCCTCCATTTATTGCTGTACCAGGTTTAGGTGAAAATGTTGCACAAAGAATTGTAGAAGCGCGCGATGAAGGGCCTTTCTTATCTAAAGAAGATTTAAATAAAAAAGCTGGTTTATCTCAAAAAGTTATTGAGTATCTAGATGAATTAGGTTCATTACCTAATTTGCCAGATAAAGCACAGCTTTCCATTTTTGATATGTAATCCTTAAATATGATTTACTAGAGACTATTTAGATTTCAATTAAGTGTATTATTTTATAGATTTAGTAAAAGTATAAGAGGTTGATATATTTTACTTGAATTTGACATTAATTAAATATAAGTAAATTTGAGAATAACTTAAGTAAGTTGTCATTGTGCCGTTTAACAAATATAGTTATTTGTATAGAAAATGAACATATGGTATAATAATAGTGCTTAAAAAATTAGACTCAGGCAGAAAGAGTGGGCATAATACCCGCTCTTTTCTATTTGCCAAAAAAGGAGGTCAGCATGAGTAAAATAACTGAGCAAGTTGAGACTATCATTCAACCTGTCCTTAACGACTTAAATTTTGAATTAGTAGAAGTTGAGTTTACCAAAGAAGGAAAAGACCATTTTTTAAGAGTATCTATAGATAAAGAAGGCGGCGTTGATTTAAACGATTGTGCGCTAGCTTCTGAAAAAATCAGCGAAGTCATGGACGCGGAAGATCCTATACAAGAAATGTATTATTTAGATGTCGCGTCACCTGGTGCTGAAAGACCAATTAAAAAAGAAAAAGATTTCCAAAATGCAATAACAAAACCAGTATTTGTTTCTTTATATGCACCGATTGAAGGTTCTAAAGAATGGTTAGGTATTTTACAATCTGTTGATGAAACAAACATTGTTATGGAAGTTAAAGAAAAGGCTAAAACAAAGCAAATTGAAATTCCAAGAAATAAAATCGCAAAAGCACGCCATGCTGTAATGATATAACGTGATGAGGAGGATGATAAGTCGTGTCAAGTAATGAATTATTATTAGCTACTGAGTACTTAGAAAAAGAAAAAAAGATTCCTAGAGAAGTATTAATCGATGCCATTGAAGCAGCTTTAATCACTGCTTATAAAAAGAACTACGATAGCGCGAGAACTGTACGCGTAGAATTAAATATGGATCAAGGTAGTTTCAAAGTAATCGCTCGTAAAGAAGTGGTTGAAGAATCAATGGATGATAGAGAAGAAATTAGTTTAGATACTGCATTAGTAAAAAATCCAGCCTATGAAATTGGTGATATTTACGAAGAAGATGTAACGCCAAGTGACTTTGGTCGTGTAGGTGCGCAAGCAGCGAAACAAGCTGTTATGCAACGTTTACGTGATGCAGAACGCGAAATCCTTTACGATGAATTCATCGATAAAGAAGATGATATTGTAACGGGTTTAATTGATAGAGTAGACCATCGTTATGTATATGTGAATTTAGGCCGTACTGAAGCTGTACTATCTGAAGCTGAAAGAAGCCCAAATGAAAGTTATATTCCGAATGAAAGAATTAGAGTGTACGTAAATAAGGTTGAACAAACTACAAAAGGTCCACAAATTTATGTTTCTAGAAGTCATCCAGGCTTATTAAAACGTTTATTTGAACAAGAAGTGCCTGAAATATTTGATGGTACAGTTATTGTTAAATCTGTTGCACGTGAAGCAGGAGATCGCTCTAAAATCAGTGTGCATTCTGATAACCCTGATATTGATGCAGTTGGCGCATGTGTTGGTGCTAAAGGTGCACGTGTAGAAGCGGTTGTAGAAGAACTTGGTGGCGAAAAAATTGATATTGTTCAATGGAATGAAGATCCTAAGGTATTTGTTAAGAATGCATTAAGCCCTTCACAAGTGCTACAGGTTATCGTGGATGAGCCAAATCAATCAACAGTCGTTGTTGTCCCTGACTATCAATTATCACTAGCAATTGGTAAACGTGGTCAAAACGCGAGATTAGCAGCAAAATTAACTGGTTGGAAGATCGATATTAAATCAGAAACTGATGCGAGAGCAGCAGGCGTTTATCCTGCAGAAGAAGCATTAAATGAAGAAGATGAAATGCAATTAGATGATGTTGTGTCGTCTGAAAATATTGAAGTAGAAGAAGATACTACTGAATCGCAACCAACAGAGACAGTTGAAATAGAAGACGAAGACGCAGAAAAATAAATTGGAGTGGATACTTTATGAAAAAGAAAAAAATTCCAATGCGTAAATGTATACTATCAAATGAAATGCATCCTAAAAATGACATGATTCGAGTTGTAATCAATAAAGATGAGCAAATTTTTGCTGATGCGACAGGTAAACAACAAGGTCGTGGTGCCTACGTATCAAAGGATGTTAAGCTAGTAGAAGAAGCTCAACAAAAAGGTGTTTTAGAAAAGTATTTTAAAGCTGATGCTGATACATTAGAGCCTGTGTATAAAGAAATTATACGTCTTATATACCGTGAAGAGATACCTAAATGACCAAAGAACAAATCGTAAATTTTTTAGGTTTAGCAATGCGTGCTGGAAAAGTAAAAACAGGTGAATCAGTTATTTTAAATGATTTGAAAAAGAACAAACTAAAGCTCGTAATCATTGCAACGGATGCTTCTGATAACACAATTAAAGTGATACAGAACAAATGTGAAAGTTACCATATATCATTACGTATATTTGGAACGAGAGCTGAATTAGGACAAGCTTTGGGTAAAGCAGAACGTGTAAACATTGGAATCACTGATCAAGGCTTTGCTAAAAAGTTATTGTCAATGATTGATGAATATCGTAAGGAGTGACTATATGAGTAAAAAAAGAATTTACGAATACGCAAAAGATTTAAAAATTAAAAGTAAAGAAATTATTCATGAATTGAAAAAAATGGACGTTGAGGTAACGAGTCATATGCAAACGTTAGAAGACGACCAAATTAAAGCTTTAGATAAAATTTACAAACCAGAAAAAGCAGAACAAAGTGAGAAATCACAACAAAAGAATACTCAAAATAAACAACAAACAACTCACAATAAAGGTAACCAATCGAATAAAGGTAACCAAAATAATAAGCCGAATAATAAGAAAAATAATAAAAATAACAAGAACAACAAAAATAATAAAAATAACAAACAACCTAAACAAGAAGAACCAAAAGAAATGCCATCAAAAATTACCTACCAAGATGGCATAACAGTTGGTGAACTTGCTGAAAAATTAAATGTTGATTCTTCAGGTATTATCAAAAAATTATTCTTATTAGGTATCATGGCTAATATCAATCAATCATTAGATGACGAAACATTAGAACTTATTGTAGACGATTATGGTGTTGAAATTGAAAAAGAAATCGTAGTTGATGAAGAAGACTTGGCGATTTATTTTGATGATGAAACAGAAGATGAAAATGCAATAGAACGTCCAGCAGTAGTTACAATCATGGGGCATGTTGACCATGGTAAAACGACGTTATTAGATTCTATTCGTCATACAAAAGTTACAGCTGGAGAAGCTGGTGGTATCACACAACATATCGGTGCTTACCAAATTGAAAATGATGGCAAAAAAATCACTTTCCTTGATACACCTGGTCACGCTGCTTTTACAACAATGCGTGCACGTGGTGCTCAAGTTACCGATATTACTATTTTAGTAGTGGCAGCTGATGATGGGGTAATGCCTCAAACAATTGAAGCAATAAATCATGCCAAAGAGGCTGAAGTGCCAACAATTGTAGCTGTAAACAAAATTGATAAACCTACTTCAAATCCAGACCGTGTGATGCAAGAATTAACTGAATACGGTTTAATTCCAGAAGACTGGGGTGGCGATACAATCTTCGTTCCACTTTCAGCATTAAGTGGCGACGGTATTGAAGATTTATTAGAAATGATTGTATTGACTTCAGAAGTACAAGAATTAAAAGCTAATCCAGAGAAAAATGCTGTAGGTACAGTGATTGAAGCTGAATTAGATAAGTCACGCGGTCCGTCTGCTTCATTATTAGTTCAAAATGGTACACTCAATGTGGGTGATTCACTCGTAGTTGGTAACACGTATGGTAGAATTCGTGCAATGGTTAATGATTTAGGCCAACGTATTAAAACGGCTGGTCCTTCTACACCAGTTGAAATTACTGGTATTAATGATGTGCCACAAGCTGGTGACAGATTTGTTGTATTTAAAGATGAAAAACAAGCAAGACGTATTGGTGAAGCACGCCATGAAGCTAATGTGATGCAACAACGTCAAGAAAGTAAGAGTGTTTCATTAGATAATTTATTTGAACAAATGAAACAAGGTGAAATGAAAGATCTTAATGTCATCATCAAAGGTGACGTTCAAGGTTCAGTTGAAGCACTTGCTGCGTCATTGATGAAAATAGATGTTGAAGGCGTTAATGTGCGTATTATACACACAGCTGTAGGTGCTATAAATGAATCAGACGTTACTTTAGCTAATGCCTCTAACGGTATTATTATCGGTTTCAATGTTCGACCAGATACTGGTGCAAAACGTGCGGCAGATAATGAAGGCGTAGATATGCGTTTACACCGTGTCATTTACAACGTTATAGAAGAAATAGAATCAGCAATGAAAGGTATGCTAGATCCAGAATTTGAAGAACAAGTTATTGGGCAAGCAGAAGTTCGTCAAACTTTCAAAGTTTCTAAAGTCGGTACAATTGCAGGTAGTTATGTTATTGATGGTAAAATCACACGTAATGCAGGTGTACGTGTCATTAGAGACGGCATTGTACAATTCGAAGGGGAACTAGACACATTGAAGCGTTTTAAAGATGACGCAAAAGAAGTAGCTCAAGGTTACGAATGTGGTATCACAATTGAAAAGTATAATGACCTTAAAGAAGGCGACATCATTGAAGCGTTCGAAATGGTAGAAATTAAAAGATAAAATTTAAATTAAAATAAAGATTCAGGCATATAATCACCTCAGACTAACGATAATCATTTTCTTTATTGAAATCATCATAAGCACGCCAAAAGTGAGATTAAAATCTCATTTTTGGCGTGCTTTTTTATTATCAATGAAGTTTCTGTATAAGGGCGTAAATTGAGTCACCATCAGTCATCATTAGGGACTTTTAGATTTAATTAAGATATGTTTATGAATCGATGAGAGTATATCTGTTAACAACTAAATAGATTATATTTGATAATGATGTAAAGCTTTCGTACTCTGAAGCATCGTATAAAAGAGAGTGTTGATAGTAGATGTGAAAAATATCAGGGATGTTGATTTTATGTATTATGTTGTTATATAATATATATTCCAAAATTCGATGGCTTATCAGTGATTCGAATTTTAAGTATACGTCGTTTATAGTTTATTAAACAATTAATATCAAAAGATATTAAAATTAAATAATTGAAACATACAAATGTTATCGCACTATTTTATATAATTAATAGATGTTTTTTATAATTGTAAATTAGATATAAAAAATATTGTAAAATTACCTTTATTTATATTGGCTGACACTGGCTGTCTATGTGCATGATTAAACTTAGAATAAATAGGAGGTTATAAATGATGAGTGAATATTTAAAAGAAATAAATGAATTCTGGCAACAATATTTAGATCAATATAACTCTATTTATGATGAATCGACATTAAAAGCAATCATTAAAAATAATGATACTACAGCATTTTTACATCCTAGAGATTTAGAATATATAAAAAAACATTTCGGTGAAAATTTTATGGAAATTCCAAGATTTAAGAAAATGATTGATTTCGCTAATGGTAAAGTGACAGTTAATAAAAATAGACAAAAAGTGACATTCGAAAATGCTGAACTTAATCCTGCGACTGCGCGACCTTATTTTGGAAATCCTGAAATTGCAGATATCGTTATATTAAAAAAACAACCCGAAAATGATTTTAAAATATACGAACTCAGTTTGCCTGAAGCTGAAGCAATAGAATATAGAAAAAGGATCTTGTTAGATATTCAAGGTAAATTAACATTTGATGGTCAAAAATTATTTTTACCTTATATTGATTGCCATAGATGGTTTGTAAAATATTTATATAGTAATGCGTCAACTTTAAAATACTTTAATATTGACCCTAATCGTTTAATGGTTATTAAATTTTTCCCTTATCAAACAGGTCATGCAGCAGGTATACCGAAAGATTTCTTATCATTTAAATATATACTTCCTTCCCAGAGGCAAAATTTTAACTTGTTAATTAAAATGCTAAAAGATGATAAAAAACGAATTTATATCGTAAGTGAGGAAGAATTATATATATCCATTTTCAAAAATTTTGCGGATAGTGATATTTGTGAATATTTAATTGAAAACCTATTTGTATTATCTTCTAAACAAAATAGACATCTTACGTTATGTAACGTATTGAGTTATAAAGAGCATAGGGAACGTCTGAGAAAAAAACAAGCGTTATCAAAAATTGAGTATTACAAATGGAATCAAGAACAAAAGGCTGCACGCGAAAATGGTGATTCTGATTTTCACAAGAAAATGGATTCTATGAGATATGAATTTTCTAATTCTAACTAATAAATAAAAAAGCTTATAGTATGTGTGTCTCACTAACTGTAAGCTTTTTTTAAATGTCGTAATTATTGAATAAAACTTGTATTTTTCTTTTAAATTCATCGACATAGGATTGTGGTTGTAGAAGTATGATAGCCTGAGGATATAGATACGCTAAATGCATACTTTCTTCTTTTGAAATAATTAGGTTAACGATAGTCCCATCTGCTGAAGGAGTAGTATCTAAGATAATGAATTGTCTCTTTATTTCTGGCCAAATATCATCTTTCACTAGCAGTTTCACTTGTTTAATATGATTAAAGATATCGCGTTCAAATACTTGATTTGTTAGTTTAATATCTGTAATTGTTGTTAAATCACGCGTATATATTTCTTCCTCATATAAGTACGTAATCCAATACACGTTATCAAAATAGCGCGTATAAATTGGAATGATGTTAGGGAGCTCGACATTATCAAGTTGTATAGTGAGTTTATGATTATTCTCGATTGCAAGTTGAATTTTATAGATTAAAGTAGACTCATTGAGTTCACGATGTATTTTGAATTGGCTTAATAATTTATTAGATAATAATTTTTCTGCTAGATTTGAATTAGCATTCAAACCACGAATGAGATTATATGTATCTTCATGAATAACCGGGGTGAAATCTTTCATTCGAAAAATAAGATTTAGCAATCTATTTTTTTTAAAATTTATAACTATCAATCTTTAAGCGATGTTTTTCAATTGTAGTATCGTATATTACTTTGCCTTCAAGACCATGCCATTCATGATCTTCATAAATAAATTATTTATATCACTAATGTCTCTTTGAATCGTACGTATATTAACTTGTAGTTTTTGTGATAAGGCTTCTTTGCTTATCGTTTTACCATTTAGTAATCGGGTGTAAATATAGAGCAGACGTTCTGGTTTTTCCAAAAAAGATGCAACTCCTAAAGTTTTAAAATCAAATCAATTATAATATCGATTAGTTTTATAGTATAGCACTATATTTTTATAAATGTGTAAAATCATTATGAATTGACGTACTAAAGTTGATGGCTTTGATGAAAAACACATGCCATTTACACTTAAGCATAAAAATTCATCGCTTAGGCAATTTAAATATAGAATTATAGCGTTCTTATGAAATAATGTTTCAAAAATTAACAGTTAGGAATTAAAATTATGCTCAACTGTCATATAATATGTTGTATTTATATATGACATGCAATATATTGTAATGACAAACATAACTCTACTGATTCGATAAAAGGGAATACAAAGTAATAATATTTGTTTGACGTCATGAAATAAACTGTCATATAATTTGTTAGTAAGGAAACAATTGACGAAGTAAGATATATGTGAGGTGAAAAATATGAATATGAGAGCAGAACGTGTAGGCGAACAAATGAAACAAGAAATCATGGATATCGCTAATAATAAAGTTAAGGATCCAAGAATTGGTTTTTTAACAATTACTGACGTACAATTAACCAATGATTTATCTATTGCAACGGTTTATTTAACTGTTTTAGGTAATGAAAAACAAAAAGCAGATACCTTCAAAGGCTTAGAAAAAGCTAAAGGCTTTATAAAATCTGAATTAGGCTCTAGAATGAGACTCCGTATCATTCCAGAATTGAATTTTGAATATGATGAATCGATTGATTATGGTAATAAAATCGAAAGAATGATTCAGGATTTGCATAAAAAAGACTAAATATTAATTAACATGTCTTTGATTCAATATGAAGTGGACAGTTGATTAATATATTATTACATTCTATTTAGCTCAATATTTGAATTTAGATTGTAGATTCTTAGTGTAGGAGCGAGAACTTGAAATCGAATAGATTTCAGTCTCGCTCTTTTTTACATAAACGCGTAAATCAATACATGTTAGTATAGTATATATAATAAAAATGAGACTCTGAAGGTGAATTGAAAATGTATAATGGGATTTTACCGGTGTTTAAAGATCGTGGATTAACAAGTCATGATGTTGTATTCAAGTTGAGGAAAATTTTAAAAACGAAAAAGGTTGGTCACACGGGTACGCTAGACCCAGAAGTTTCAGGTGTTCTACCAATTTGTATTGGCAGTGCTACGAAAGTGAGTGACTACATTATGGAAATGGGTAAAACTTATAAAGCTACAGTTAGTTTGGGCATAACAACGACGACTGAAGATCAGACTGGAGAAATATTAGAACAAACAGCTGTTAATGAACAAGATGTTTCTGCTAAGTCGATAGATGATGTTTTACAACAATTTAAAGGTGAGCTGATACAAATTCCACCAATGTATTCTTCCGTAAAAGTAAATGGTAAGAAACTATATGAATATGCAAGAAACAATCAAGTAGTTGAAAGACCAGAGCGAAAGGTCAACATTTATCAAATTAATCGAATTTCAGATTTGCGTTTTGTAGACGATACTTGTCAATTTGATATGATAGTTGAATGTGGTAAAGGTACATATATTAGAACACTTGCCACAGATATTGGTAAAGCACTTGGGCTACCTGCACATATGTCAAAATTAACACGTACGCAAAGTGGTGGATTTGATATCAATGAGAGTCTAACACTTGAAGATATAAAGTCACTGCATGAGCATGACACGTTACTTGAGAAATTATTTCCTATAGAATATGGTTTGAAAGGTATTGAACAAATTTTAATTACTGATAACGCCATTAAAGGAAAAATATTAAATGGACAAAAGTTTTACAAAGCTGAGTTCAAGCAAAATATAGACGACATCGTTATAATGGTAGATAATGAAACACATAAAGTGTTAGCAATTTATGAACCACACCCAGAAAAACTTGATGAAATTAAACCTAAAAAAGTGTTTAACTAAAGGAGTCATACACATGAAAGTGATAGAAGTAGCTCATCCAATTCAAGATAATCAATATATAACAGAAGCGGTTGCGATGGCTTTCGGATTTTTTGACGGTATGCATAAAGGTCATGCAAAAGTATTTGAAACATTAGATGCCAAAGCAAAATCCCAAAATTTAAAAAAAGCAGTCATGACATTTGATCCGCACCCTTCAGTTGTATTAAATCCTAAATTAAAGAGAACAGATTATTTAACACCAATTCAGGATAAGGTGGAAATTTTAGAGTCATATGGTATAGATTATTGTATCGTTATTAATTTTTCATCTAAGTTTGCTGAAGTTACGGCTGAAGAATTTATTCAGGATTATATTATCAAAAATAATGTAAAAGAAGTGATTGCTGGCTTTGACTTTACATTTGGTAAATTCGGTAAAGGGAACATGATGATTCTTGATGAAATGTCTGAGTTTAATACAACAGTTGTGAGTAAACAAGAGATTGAGTCAGAAAAAATATCTACAACAGATATTAGAAAATCGCTTAAAACAGGCGATTTGCAGAAGGCCAATGAAGAATTAGGTTACCGATATCGTATTAAAGGTACAGTTGTTCAGGGTGAAAAACGAGGGAGAACAATTGGTTTCCCTACGGCTAATGTGCAACCGAGTGGTGATTATGTATTGCCGAAAAATGGCGTTTATGCTGTCAGCATGGAAATTGGTGTAAACAAAGAAACATATCGAGGCGTAGCCAATGTTGGGGTTAAACCGACGTTTCATGATCCTTCCAAAGCACAAGTAGTTATTGAAGTGAATTTATTCGACTTTAGTGAAAATATTTATGGTGAACGTGTAACCGTATATTGGCATCACTATTTAAGACCAGAAATTAAATTTGATGGAATAGATCCTTTAGTTGAACAGATGAACAAAGATAAAGAAAAAGCAAAATATCTATTATCGGTTGATTTTGGTGATGAAGTATCATATAATATTTAAGTCGAATGTGTAATCCACATTTATGCACCTTTACCTTGGCAGCTCGAGACTCCGACGTTTTGCTCGGATAAAGGCGAATAAAAATTAAAAGGAGGAAATTGACAATGGCAATTTCACAAGAACGCAAAAATGAACTAATTAAAGAATATCGTACACACGAAGCAGACACTGGTTCTCCAGAAGTCCAAATCGCTGTATTAACTGCAGAAATCACTGCGTTAAACGAACATTTACGTGAACACAAAAAAGATCATCATTCACGTCGCGGATTATTAAAAATGGTAGGTCGTCGTAGACACTTACTTAACTATTTACGTGACAAAGATGTTCAACGTTACCGTGAATTAATTAAATCATTAGGTATCCGTCGTTAATTTTAAGACGTTTATTGATAGGGAAAGAACCTTTAGGGTCCTTTCCCTTTTTTATAATTTAGAACAGCTATTTTTTAAAAAGGAATATACTAATATAAAATTATTCTAAGAAATGATATGATAGAACTAATAGATATATGAGAGGAGATTCGTAATGTCTCAAGAGAAAAAAGTTTTTAAAACCGAATGGGCAAACAGATCATTAACGATTGAAACAGGTCAACTTGCTAAACAAGCTAATGGTGCCGTACTCGTTCGTTATGGTGATACAGTAGTTTTATCTACTGCAGTAGCTTCAAAAGAACCACGTGATGGTGACTTTTTCCCATTAATGGTTAACTATGAAGAAAAAATGTATGCAGCTGGTAAAATTCCAGGTGGATTTAAGAAACGTGAAGGTCGTCCAAGCGATGAAGCAACGTTAACTGCACGATTAATTGATAGACCAATCCGCCCATTGTTCCCTAAAGGTTATAAGTATGATGTTCAAATAATGAATACTGTACTTAGTGCTGATCCAGATTGTTCACCAGAAATGGCAGCTATGATAGGTTCATCTATGGCATTGAGTGTTTCTGACATTCCATTCCAAGGGCCTATTGCCGGTGTGAAGGTGGGATATATTGATGGTGAATACGTAATCAATCCAACGGTAGCACAAAAAGAAGTGTCGCGTTTAGACCTAGAAGTTGCTGGTCATAAAGATGCAGTGAACATGGTTGAAGCGGGCGCTAGCGAAATTACTGAGAGTGAAATGCTAGAAGCTATTTTCTTTGGACATAGCGAAATTCAACGATTGGTTAATTTCCAACAAGAAATTGTTGATCATATCCAACCAAAGAAAAAAGCATTCGTTCCTGTAGAAAAAGATGAAGTATTAGTTGAAAAAGTTAAACAACTAACACAAGAGAACGGTTTAAAAGATGCTGTTTTAACATTTGATAAACAACAACGTGATATCAATTTAGATGCGCTCAAAGAAAAAGTAGCAGCTGAATTTATTGATGAAGAAGACGCAGATAACGAAGTGTTAATTAAAGAAGTGAATAGTATATTAAATGACTTAGTCAAAGAGGAAGTTAGACGTTTAATTGCTGAAGAAAAAATCAGACCTGATGGCCGTAAAACAGATGAAATTCGTCCATTAGAATCAGAAGTAGGTGTCTTACCTAGAGCGCATGGTTCTGGTTTGTTTACACGTGGTCAAACACAAGCACTATCTGTCCTAACTTTAGGTTCAATGAGTGAATATCAAATCCTAGACGGTTTAGGGGAAGAAGAACAGAAACGTTTCATGCATCATTATAACTTCCCAAACTACTCAGTAGGTGAAACGGGTCCTGTTCGTTCTCCAGGTCGTCGTGAAATTGGTCATGGTGCATTAGGTGAACGTGCATTGAGCCATATTATACCGGATTTGAAAGACTTCCCATATACTGTAAGAATTGTAAGTGAAGTATTAGAATCCAATGGTTCGTCTTCACAGGCATCAATTTGTGGGTCTACATTAGCATTAATGGATGCTGGTGTGCCGATTAAAGCACCTGTTGCAGGTATTGCTATGGGCTTAGTGACACGTGATGATAGTTATACAATCTTAACAGACATTCAAGGTATGGAAGATGCACTCGGCGATATGGACTTTAAAGTTGCAGGTACAGCTGAAGGTATCACTGCAATTCAAATGGATATTAAAATTGATGGTTTAACAAAAGAAATTATTAAAGAAGCGTTAGATCAAGCACGTGAAGGTCGTCTAGCTATATTAGATCACATGCTACAAACTATCGATACGTCTCGTAGCGAATTAAGTGCTTTTGCACCTAAAGTAGTTACGATGACAATTAAACCAGAGAAAATTAGAGATGTCATTGGACCTGGTGGTAAAAAAATTAATGAAATCATTGATGAAACTGGCGTGAAACTTGATATCGAACAAGATGGTACGATCTTTATTGGTGCAGTTGATAAAGATGCCATAGCACGTGCACGTTCAATCATTGAAGATATTACACGTGAAGCAGAAGTTGGACAAGTTTATGAAGGTAAAGTCAAACGTATTGAGAAATATGGTGCGTTTGTTGAATTATTCCCAGGTAAAGATGCACTTGTTCACATTTCGCAAATTGCGAATGAACGTATTGATAAAGTCGAAGATGTTTTAAAAGTCGGCGATATTTTCAAAATCAAAGTAACTGAAATTGACAAACAAGGTCGTGTCAATGCATCACATAAAGCATTACTATAAATTAGAGTTTTATCATAAAATTGGTATTGTAACTATAACGAGAGACTAGTTAACTGAATGTAACTTCCTACAATAGCATGTCATCGATTCTATTGTTGGAAGTATCACATTGCAGTATTTGCTAGTTTCTTTTTTTTTACATATAAAAATGCTAATAAGGAAGTTTGTAATTATAAATAGTATATAAACGGAATTTCAGTTTGTGGAAAATTTTCAAGTCGCATTGTATATTAAGTCAATATAAATTGAGTGATTATAGAATTAAAATAGATATAAACTATTTGTTGTAATTACTTTAATAGTGTACATAAAGCGCATTTTAACTTATAATAAATTATGAGTTTATATATGGACGGGGAAATTAAATAGGAGGTAACATTTTGAGTTTAATAAAGAAAAAAAATAAAAACATTCGTATCATTCCACTCGGCGGAGTTGGAGAAATTGCGAAAAATATGTATATCGTCGAAGTGGACGATGAAATGTTTATGCTTGATGCTGGTTTAATGTTCCCAGAAGACGAAATGCTGGGCGTAGATATTGTTATTCCAGATATTCAATACGTAATAGAAAATAAAGAAAAATTAAAAGGGATCTTTCTAACGCATGGACACGAACATGCTATTGGTGCTGTAACGTATGTGTTAGAACAAGTTGATGCTCCGGTATACGGTTCGAAATTGACGATTGCTTTAATTAAAGAGAATATGAAAGCACGCAATGTTAATAAAAAAGTTAGATACTACACAGTGAATAATGAATCAGTGATGCGTTTTAAAGGGGTAAATGTCACTTTCTTTAATACGACGCACAGTATTCCAGATAGTTTAGGTATTTGTATCCATACTTCTTATGGCGCAATTGTTTATACGGGTGAATTTAAATTCGACCAAAGTTTACATGGACATTATGCACCAGATTTGAAGAAAATGACTGAGATAGGCGAAGCGGGGGTGTTTGCTTTAATTAGTGATTCGACTGAAGCTGAAAAGCCAGGTTATAATACACCAGAAAATGTGATCGAATCACATATGTACGATGCATTTACAAAAGTGAAGGGCAGATTAATTGTATCTTGTTATGCTTCTAATTTTATAAGAATTCAACAAGTATTAAATCTTGCGCAAAGATTAAATAGAAAAGTGTCATTCTTAGGACGTTCACTTGAAAGCTCATTTAACATTGCTAGAAAAATGGGATATTTTGATATTTCAAAAGATTTATTAATTCCAATCAATGAAGTTGAAAATTATCCTAAGAATGAAGTGATTATCATAGCCACTGGTATGCAAGGTGAACCTGTTGAAGCGCTTAGTCAAATGGCTCAGAAAAAGCATAAGATAATGAATATCGAACCAGGGGACTCTGTCTTTTTAACTATTACAGCTTCTGCCAATATGGAAGTGATAGTAGGTAATACTTTAAATGAATTAGTACGTGCAGGTGCTGAAATTATACCAAATAGTAAAAAAATTCATGCTTCTAGTCATGGTTGCATGGAAGAGTTGAAGATGATGATTAACATAATGAAACCAGAATACTTTATACCAGTAAATGGTGAATTTAAAATGCAAATTTCTCATGCTAAATTAGCTAATGAAGCAGGTGTACAACCTGAAAAAATCTTCCTTGTAGAAAAAGGCGATGTTGTTAACTACGATGGTGAAGAAATGATTTTAAATGAAAAAGTAAATTCTGGAAATGTACTTATTGATGGTATCGGTGTAGGAGATGTCGGTAATATCGTATTAAGGGATCGTCATTTATTAGCGGAAGACGGTATATTTATTGCTGTGGTTACGCTTGATCCAAAAAATAGAAGAATAGCGGCAGGTCCAGAAATTCAATCAAGAGGTTTCGTTTATGTAAGAGAAAGTGAAGCACTTTTAAATGAAGCTGAAGAAAAAGTCCGTGAAATTGTCGAATTAGGTTTACAAGAGAAACGCATTGAATGGTCTGAAATTAAACAGAGTATGCGTGATCAAATTAGTAAATTATTATTTGAAAATACGAAACGTCGTCCGATGATTATTCCAGTTATTTCTGAAATTTAATAATTTCAATACTAAACAAAGAGGTTAAGACATACGCTTAGGTAAATATATTTAAAAGTAGATTAAGGTGACATGTTAAGCAATTTTGCCATAAATCCAACCTTTAAATGCACTAAGAGCGAAAAAATGTCTTACCTCTTTTATGTTATTATGTAAGAATGCGAAACTTTATTTATACATAAATATTAATAACTATGAGAAACTTGCATATATTTTAAACGAAAATGTTATATCACATATGTAGGAATTGAACATATGATGACGCATATTTGAAAACTGAGTCGAAAAGAAGGTGTTAAATTTGGCACAAACGAAAAAAAGATCAACAGCTAAGCGAAAACCTGCAAATACAAGAAGAAAGACATCGAATAAGAAGAAACAACAAGGTGATCATCCCTTAAGATATATATTGGCAATTGCAATTTTTGTCATCATCGTCTTAGGTGCTTTTCAACTTGGTATAGTGGGAACAATGATTGATAGTTTCTTTAATTATTTATTTGGTAACAGTAGATTTTTAACTTATATACTTATTTTGATTGGAACTATATTCATTACATATTATAAAGCATTACCTAAAACGAGACGTACAGTGGGTGCCTTCGTATTACAATTAGCTTTATTGCTAGTTACACATATTGTTTTTTATTTTACAAACAAGGTACAAGCGCAACGGGAACCAGTATTGTCATTTGTATATAGTTCATATAAACATACGAATTTTCCGAATTTTGGCGGAGGACTCTTAGGTCATTATTTATTATCGATATCTATACCGCTTATTTCAATTGTAGGTATTATTATTGTCACAATTTTACTTATAGCTTCAAGTATTATTTTACTTTTAAAACAAAAGCACCGAGATGTATCTAAAATATTATTTGAAAAGTTAAAAGTTAAAAGTCAGGATGCTTCAGAAAATTATAAAGAAAAGCGCAAACAAAATAAAATCAAAAAAGAAGCGAATGCACGCGTAAAAGCTGAGAAGAAAGCTGAGCGTGAGAAACAACAACTAGAAGCGAGTGAGCAACAAGACATTAAAGATGTTAGCGAGCTAGAAGAAGTACCAAACGAAACAAGTAACCAACAATTATCTATCCCTATATACGGACATAGTGAAAATGATGAAGAATCTACAAATCAAAGTCCAAATACTAAAAAACAACGTACTAAACGCATGTACGATCATGAAGCGGATAATGTTCAACATACAGAGCATGATACAAATGATGCGGATTTGGCTTCATTAGATCAATCTATGGATGCTACTGAAGAAACTGAAGATAGTCAAAGCGATGCGGTTAACTCGATTTCAGAAGCTGGAGAAGTGGAAAACGAGGCATACACGATTCCACCACTCTCATTACTTAAGCAACCAGCGAAACAAAAAGCAACTTCAAAAGCAGAAGTTCAGAAAAAGGGGCAACTGCTAGAAACAACACTTAAAAATTTTGGTGTAGATGCTAGAGTGACACAAATAAAAATCGGTCCTGCGGTAACACAATATGAAATTCAACCTGCACAAGGTGTTAAAGTAAGTAAAATTGTAAACTTGCACAATGATATCGCACTTGCACTTGCAGCTAAGGATATTCGTATTGAAGCACCTATTCCAGGACGTTCTGCAGTGGGTATTGAAGTACCAAATGACAAAATTTCACTTGTATCACTTAAAGAAGTATTAGATGAGAAGTTCCCTGCAAAAAATAAATTAGAAGTAGGATTAGGAAGAGATATCTCAGGTGATCCTATAACAGTTGAATTAAATAAAATGCCTCATTTACTTGTTGCTGGATCTACAGGTAGTGGTAAATCCGTATGTATCAATGGTATTATCACTAGTATTTTACTTAATGCAAAGCCGCATGAAGTAAAACTTATGTTAATTGATCCGAAAATGGTAGAATTGAATGTATATAATGGGATTCCCCATTTATTGATACCGGTAGTTACAAATCCTCATAAGGCATCTCAAGCTTTAGAAAAAGTTGTGGCCGAAATGGAGCGTCGTTATGATTTATTCCAACATTCATCTACAAGAAATATAGAAGGTTACAACGAAGCGATTAGAAGACAAAATCTTGAGCTAGATGAAAAACAAGCTGAACTACCTTATATCGTGGTTATTGTGGATGAATTAGCTGATTTAATGATGGTTGCTGGTAAAGAAGTAGAAAATGCAATTCAAAGAATTACTCAAATGGCTCGTGCAGCAGGCATTCATTTAATCATTGCAACACAACGTCCTTCTGTGGATGTGATTACTGGTTTAATCAAAAATAACATTCCAAGTAGAATTGCTTTTGCTGTTAGTTCACAAACGGATTCTAGAACGATTATTGATAGCGGTGGCGCAGACAAGCTATTAGGAAAAGGTGACATGCTATATGTTGCAAATGGTGGTTCTACAAGAACGCGTGTGCAGGGTGCATTTTTAAGCGATCAAGAAGTGCAAGACATTGTTAATTATGTAGTAGAACAGCAAAAAGCGAATTATGTTAAAGAAATGGAACCAGACGCACCAGTAGAAAAATCAGAAATGAAGAGTGAAGATACGCTTTATGATGAAGCATATTTATTTGTCATTGAACAACAAAAAGCGAGTACTTCTTTATTACAAAGACAATTTAGAATTGGTTATAATCGCGCTTCCAGATTAATGGATGATTTAGAACGAAATCAAGTTATTGGACCACAAAAAGGAAGTAAACCTAGACAAATATTAGTGGATTTAGATAGTGATGAGGTGTAAAAATGGAACTGACTTCTGTTTATAAAGTTAAAGAGTGGATGATACAACAAATCAAAGATGGCAAATTACAACATGGTGAACCATTACCAAGTAATTTAGCAATAGCTAGAACATTAAATGTAAAGACAGATGATGTCTATGATGCAGTAGATGAATTAATCACTGAACAAGTTTTATCAAATAATTTAGAAGAAGGTGCACGTGTTAAATCACTGCACCCATTCTATTATCCTTTAGGAGAAGTTGTAAGTATAAGTAGAATGATTGAAGATCAGGGTTATAGTGCTGGGACAGAATATATTAGTTTTGATGAAAAACCAGCGACCTCATTAGATTCAAAACGATTAAATATTGCAGATAAGGCAAACGTTACAATTATAGAACGTGTCAGAACGGCAAATAAGAAACCCGTAGTATATTGTTTAGATAAAGTGCCTGCGAGTGACTTAACATGCGCACAATATCAAAATAGCGATGAATCGCTACTAGGTGCTATCGAAGCACATACGGGAAAAAAAGTGGCATATGCTGATACTGAAATGGAGGCCATCAGTTATGAGCCGCACATTTCAGACATCTTAGGTGCATCACCACATGAAGGGCTTATGTTATTGAAATTAGTCCATTATGATAAAGATGACCAACCAATACTTTATTCTTTTAATTATTTCAAAAGTAGTTTAGTAAAATTTAAAACGGTTAAAAATAGTTTATAATAAGAAATTTATGAAAGTGAGGCATGACAATTTGAAGAACAAAAATACTCAGAATGACATACATATTAAAGTAATGCCAACTACAAAATTTAAAACGACCACAATAACGTTGAAATTTATGGCTCCCTTAGAAAGTGACACCATGACTGCGCGTTCGATTCTAAGCAAAGTATTAGTTCGAGCAACCAAACAATGGCCTACAGATAAAGCATTCAATAGACATTTATCACATTTATATGGCGCCTATGTGAATAGTTTTGTTTCAAAATTTAAAGATAAGCATGTTATAAGCATTTCATTAGAGTTAATTAATGAACGTTATTTGAAAGACCAAACACCATTATTTGAAAAAGGTGTGGCATTGTTAAAAGAAATTATTTGGAACCCGTTAGTGACTGATCAACAATTTGATGAGGTTTTTGTGTCACAAGAAAAATCTTTATTAGGTAAAAAACTAGAAGCGATGGTTGATAACAAATCGCAGATTTCATTTTTAAATTTATTAAAACATATGTTTGGAGAACATCCTTATAGACATTTGGCTACAGGTCAAATAGAATGCATAAAAAGTGTAACGCCAGAAACTTTATACGATACATATCAATCTATGCTACAAAATGATTACTGTGCAGTTTACGTCGTTGGTAACGTAGATGAAGCACAAGTTAAAACGCAATTGAAAACTTATTTCGATATCAAACCTTTCCACTTTGAATTAACGCAAGACGCACCTATGAAACAAGCACATACATTACCACAAGAAATTGTTGAAGTGGACGATGTAGATCAAGCTAAGTTGAATATGGGCTTTAGAATGCCTGCAAAATATGGCGACGCAGCGTATTTTACAATGGTTGTATTTAATGTAATGTTCGGTGGTGACCCTTCATCTGTATTATTTAATGAAGTCCGTGAAAAACAAAGTTTGGCATATTCAATTCATTCACAAATTGATGCAAAAAATGGCTTCATGTTTGTATTGAGTGGTGTATCCATAGATAAACATGAAGTTGCAAAAGATACAATTATCAAAGAATTTGAAAAGTTCCAAAACGGTCAATTTGAAGAAGATAAGCTAGCATTAGCTAAAAAAGTAATTCTTTCGCAGAGACAAGAATCACATGACAGACCAAAAAGTATGATAGAAATTTTAAACAACAATATCTTATTAGATGAGCCTATGTCAGAAGAAGGTTATTTTGAAGGTATCCAAAGTGTTACAAAATCAGATGTGCAACAATTAGCGCAAGCGGTTGTGCTTGATACCATTTATATTCTGACAAAAGGAGGTAATGACTAATGCGAGAAAATTATTATGAACAAATAGATGAACGTGTATTTGAAGCAGAATTAAATAATGGATTGAAATTATTTATTATCCCCAAAAAAGGGTTCCAAAAAACATTTGTGACGTATACTACAAAGTTCGGCTCGTTAGATAATAAATTTAAGCCACATGGTAGTGATACTTTTGTCACTGTTCCAGATGGTGTAGCGCATTTCTTAGAACATAAATTGTTTGAAAACGATGATGATAGTGAAGATTTATTTACGGCATTTGCTGAAGATAATGCACAAGTCAATGCATTCACTAGTTTTGATCGTACAAGTTATCTATTTAGTGCAACAGATCATGTGGAGCGTAATATTAAACGCTTATTAACAATGGTTGAGTCACCTTATTTCACTAAAGAAACAGTAGATAAAGAAAAAGGCATCATAGCTGAAGAAATTAAAATGTACCAAGAACAGCCTGGTTACAAATTAATGTTTAATACATTGAAAGCTATGTATGATACACATCCTATTCGTGTGGATATTGCAGGCAGTGTAGAGAGTATTTATGAGATTACTAAAGATGATCTTTATTTATGTTATGAGACATTTTATCATCCATCGAATATGGTACTCTTTGTTGTCGGCGATGTAGATGTAGCAAATATTTATGATGTCGTGGCAACGCATGAAAATCAACGCGATAAAGAAGCACAACCGCAAATAGTTAGAGATCCATTGATAGAAAAAGCAACTGTAAATGAATCCAAAGTGACTGAAACTATGAAATTGCAATCACCTCGATTGATGTTAGGCTTTAAAAACAATCCGTTAGTTGATGAACCCGACGCATCTTTTGTAAAGAGAGATTTAGAGATGACACTTTTCTATGAAATGTTATTTGGTGAAGAAACAGATTTTTATCAATCTTTACTTAACGAAGATCTAATTGATGAGACATTTGGATATCAATTTGTATTAGAACCGACATATAGTTTCTCAGTAATTACGAGCGCAACACAGTATCCTGATAAATTAAAAGCGTTACTTTTAACAGAAATTGAAAACAACCAAGGACAACTGAATGATGAAGAAGCATTTAGTTTACTAAAAAAACAATTCATAGGTGAATTTATTTCAGGGTTAAATTCTCCGGAATACATAGCGAACCAATATACGAAATTATATTTTGAAGGCGTAAGTTTATTCGATTTATTGGAAATTGTTGAAAGCATCACTTTAGAGAGTGTAAACGAAACTTCAAAAATGGGCTTGAACCTAGAGCAAGTTGTTGATAGTCGTTTGGAGATGAAATAAAAATGAAGGCATTAGTGATGGGTGGTTCTGGTAGTATAGGTACAGCTATCGTTGATCGTCTATTGTATGACGGTTATGAAGTTATCATTCAGTATAATCAGGCTAATGTTGATACACTGCAGTCGCAATATAAAAGTCAGCCTGTACAATTCATACAAATAGATTTAATGCAGGACATCGATTTTGCGGATTACTTTGATTTTATTACTAATTTGGATTGCCTTATTTATGCGAGTGGCACTGCATTATATGGACAAATACAAGATATGACAGACGAAATGATTGATTTAGCTTATCAAATTCACGTAAAACAATTCATACGTGTTTGTAGGTATTTTGTTGATCAACTAAGACAAAGTCAGAGTGGTAGGATTGTTGTTATTTCATCTATTTGGGGTGAAACAGGTGCAAGTATGGAATCAGTTTATTCTGCAATGAAAGGTGCCCAAATTGCTTTTGTAAAAGCATTGAGTCAAGAACTTGCAATGACTTCAGTAACGGTGAACGCTATTGCACCCGGTTTGGTAAGTGGTAATATGGCTCGAGTTTGGAGTGAAGCGGAATTGGCAGCAATTACTGAAGACTTGCCACAACAAAGATTGATAGATCCGACTGAAATTGCTCACACATGTAGTTATCTATGTCATCCTTTTGCGAAAAGTATCACCGGAACAATTCAAAAAGTGAATGGCGCTTGGTACTTGTAAATAATTTAAGTAAACTATAGAAAATAAAACAACTTTGAAACATTCAATGATATAATGTCAGTAAGTATGAGGAAGTAATTTTCTAAAAAGTTTTGTATTACTATTTAACTTAGATGACTGATGAAAGGGTTATTATAGCTAAAGTGAAGTAGCACGTTTGTAGTTCATTCTAGTCGTTAGTTGTTCATATGATCTAATAGGATGATTCTTATATTTATGCTCAGCCAATAAAACAAAACGTCAATGATATAATTTATAAAATAATGTTTATTTAAAGTGTATCATTTGCTGTTTATCATAAAAGACAACATATGGTTTATAAACAAAGGGGTGTTTATTTCATGACAGTAGCAACTAAAAAAGAATGGTATTTAGAATATGAGATAACAATGAACCGAGCTGGCCTTTTAGGAGATGTTTCTAGTTTATTAGGTTTGATGGGAATTAGTATTGTGACTATCAATGGTATTGATGAAGGTCGTAGAGGGCTATTAATAAAGTCAGATAGTCTAGATAAAGTGCATAGATTTGAAAATATCGTAACAGAAATAGATGATATATCTATAACAAAATTGCGTAAACCAGAGTTACGTGATCGTTTAGCTGTGAGACATGGAAGATACATAGAACAAGATGCAGATGATAAAAAAACGTTTCGTTTTGAAAGAGATGATTTAGGTTTACTTGTTGATTTTATGGCAGAATTATTTAAAGAGAAAGGCCATAAATTAATTGGTATTAGAGGTATGCCGAGAGTAGGTAAAACTGAATCAATCGTTGCAGGTAGTGTGTGTGCGCACAAGAGATGGTTATTTATCAGTTCAACGTTAATTAAACAGACTGTTCGTAGCTCTTTAATTAAAGGAGAATATGATTCTGATCATGTTTATATTATCGACGGTGCAGTCACAGCGAGAGAGTCTAGTCAAAAACATCAAGAATTAGTTAAAGAAGTTATGAGTTTACCAGCAATAAAAGTAGTCGAACATCCTGACTTGTTCGTTGAAACGAGTGATTATGAAATGAGTGATTTTGACTATATCATCGAATTACGAGAAAATAAAAATCAAGAAATTCAATATGAAGAAATGAAAAAGAAAACAGTTAAAAGTAAAAATAACTTAGATTTTGGTGATGATACGTTTGGTGGCGGATTTGGATTTTTTGAATAAAATATGAATAGTTATTGAGGAGGACTAACATTTTGAATTTAGTTGGTCAAACTTTAAAAGGACGTCGAGAACGTTTAGGTATGACACTAAACGAACTTGAAACGCGTACCCAAATAAAAAGAGAAACACTTACACTGATTGAGAATAATGATTTTGAATCGTTGAAAAATGTAAATTATGCAGAAGGTTTTATTAGGAAATATGCAAAAGCAGTGAATATCGACTCAGTACAGTTAATTGAGGCGCATAGAGAAGAAATTCCTAGTAATGATGAATCGCTTCAAAATGCAATAACTGCTTTTTCAAAAGAAGATAAACCGACTTATCGAACTAAAAATAAAGAACCATTGCAAGTGGCCGTTGTAATAAGTATATTTGTTATTATTACAGCACTTTTATGGATTTTTTCAGTATTAATTTTTTAATCTGTAAGTCCAAGTACGTCATAAGTTATAAATAGAAAAGAGGACTTTGTATGAATATACCGAATTGGATAACTGTATTTAGAGTTATACTCATTCCAATCTTCCTATTGTTTGCTCTAGCGAATTTTGGATTTGGTAAAATTTCATTTATCGGTGGTAATGAAATTAGAATAGAATTATTAATTAGTGGCATTATTTTTATCGTCGCATCATTAAGTGACTTTGTAGATGGTTACTTAGCGCGTAAATGGGAACTTGTAACAAACATGGGTAAATTTTTAGATCCATTAGCAGATAAATTACTAGTATCAAGTGCTTTGATTGCGCTCGTACAAGTAGATTTAACCAATTCTGTAGTTGCAATTATTATTATTGCTCGAGAATTTGCTGTTACGGGATTACGCTTATTACAAATAGAACAAGGTTTTGTTAGTGCTGCAGGTCAGTTAGGTAAAATAAAAACTGCTGTTACTATGGTTGCCCTTGTTTGGATTCTTTTAGGCGATCCATTGTCTAGCTGGATTGGTTTTGAATTAGGACAAGTATTACTATATATCGGTGTATTTTTCACTATCCTATCAGGAATTGAATATTTTTATAAAGGTAGAGATGTGTTTAAGGCAAAATCATAAACACATTAACATCATAACGCTATAAATCGGGGCATGTAGATAATTTGGACATGCTTCGATTTTTTTAATTTTTATAAACAAGTCGTATAGAAGCGCTTTTACATGAACGAATCTTTCGTTATTTATGGTTTTTCATTTTATAATATAGGGAAGTAGAAATATATTGTTAATTAGAAGCTATAAGGAATAAATTATTTACAAAAATGTAAATGTCTCAGGAGGAAACGTTTTGAATATATCTATTATTGCGGTAGGATCAGAATTATTATTAGGACAAATCGCTAATACTAATGGTCAATACTTATCAAAATTATTTAATAGTGCTGGCCATAATGTGGTTGAACATACAGTGATTGGTGATAACCCACAAAGATTAGAGAGAGTAATTAATAAAGCATTAGAAAATTATGATACCGTTATATTAACTGGAGGCTTGGGCCCTACAAAAGATGATTTAACTAAGCATACAGTTGCGAAAGTATTAGATCGAGATTTAGTTATCGATCAAAATGCACTCGACTACATCGAACAATATTTTAATGAACAAAACGTCGAAATGACGCCAAATAACCGTCAACAAGCGTTAGTCATTGAAGGTGCGCATGTCTTGGATAATAAGGTCGGTATGGCCCCAGGAATGCTTGTCCAACAACATGGAAAGCAAATTGCTTTGTTACCAGGTCCACCAAAAGAAATGAAATCGATGGCTAAAGAGGCGTTATTACCTTATTTTATAAATGGTGAAAATACAATATTTTCAGAATTACTTCGCTTTGCGGGTATAGGAGAATCAAAGGTCGAAACAGAATTAATGGATTTAATCGATCAACAAACGAACCCTACGATAGCGCCATTAGCTGGGTCTCACGAAGTCAATGTAAGATTGACAGCAAGTGGTGAGACACAACAAGTATGTGAAACGTTAATAGCGCCGCTTAAAGAAGAAATTTTAGAACGTATCGGTAAATATTATTATGGTTCTGATGATATTGTTATAGAACAAGCATTTATGAATAATATGACAAAAACATTTGCCATTTATGATGGGGTGACAGATGGTATATTATTTTATCGGATGAAAAATTTTGATAATAATCAGTTACTTCAAGGTATGTTATCTCACCACACGCAATTTATAGATGAACGTGATATAATAACATCTCAACTTTCAGTATCTGCTCAGATTGTCAAAGACATGTTTAACACGGAAATAGGTATTTCAGTGATACATCAACATGATACGGTATATTTAGGTATTTTAGAAAATGATGAATTAGCTGTACAATCATTTAAAATGACACAAAGAAGACATTTAATTAAAAGCAGAACTCAAAATTATGTGTTGATTAGATTACTAAATTGGTTTAAATAAATACGAACAGTATACAGAAAACGCGAAAAATAGCACGTGTGTTCTATTTTAGCATTATTGAATTCAAATATTAGCGAACAAATATTCGCAAAATACTTGCGAAATTATCTGAATCAAGGTATAGTGAATATAAGATATTTTTTCGAGAGATAAATCTCATTTAGGAGGTCCAGCATTGGATAACGATCGTCAAAAAGCTTTAGATACGGTAATTAAAAATATGGAGAAATCATTTGGTAAAGGTGCTGTTATGAAATTAGGCGACAACAAAGCGCGCAAAGTTTCGAGTGTATCAAGTGGTTCTGTAACATTAGATAATGCTTTAGGTGTAGGTGGTTACCCTAAAGGAAGAATCGTAGAAATTTATGGTCCAGAAAGTTCTGGTAAAACAACTGTAGCGTTACATGCTATCGCTGAAGTACAAAAAAATGGCGGTGTTGCAGCGTTCATAGATGCTGAGCATGCATTAGATCCTGTTTACGCAGAAGCTTTAGGCGTAGATATACAAAATTTATATTTATCTCAACCTGATCATGGGGAACAAGGTTTAGAAATTGCCGAAGCATTTGTTAGAAGTGGCGCTGTTGATATCGTTGTGGTCGATTCAGTTGCTGCGCTTACACCTAAAGCTGAAATTGAAGGTGAAATGGGAGATACGCACGTTGGTTTGCAAGCACGTCTTATGTCCCAAGCCTTGAGAAAGCTTTCCGGTGCAATTTCAAAATCAAATACAACAGCAGTATTTATCAACCAAATCCGTGAAAAAGTTGGTGTGATGTTCGGTAATCCTGAAGTTACACCAGGTGGACGTGCTTTGAAATTCTATAGCTCTGTTCGTTTAGAAGTGCGCCGTGCGGAACAATTGAAACAAGGTCAAGAAATTGTTGGTAATAGAACAAAAATTAAAGTCGTTAAGAATAAAGTAGCACCACCATTTAGAGTTGCAGAAGTTGATATTATGTATGGTAAAGGTATCTCTAAAGAAGGAGAATTAATTGACCTAGGTGCTGAACATGAAATTGTAAATAAATCAGGGGCTTGGTATTCATACAATGGTGAACGTATGGGACAAGGTAAAGAAAATGTGAAATTATACCTCAAAGAAAACCCTGCTATTCGAGAAGAAATTGATCAAAAATTACGGGAAAAATTAGGTATCTTTGACGGTGACGTTGAAGAAAAAGAAGCTGAAAGTCCTGCTACACTTTTTGATGAGGAAGAATAACTAAAGTTCTGGTTATCAGTAGAGCGTTATAAAATATAATTTGAGTTATTTATTACTAATAACATAATAATAAGCTTAGACATTCAAGCGTGTCTAAGCTTATTTTTTGTATATGAATAAGAATATAAAAATATTATATGAAAATATTTTTCATTTCAAATGTGCTGTGAGTTAAGTAAGCGCAATCGGTAAAGTAAATATTGTGTAAAAGGAACGCTTCAAATATTGAATTAATGTGTATGGAAACCTTGACACTTCTTAGCTGTAAACCGTACAATTACATTGTATGATTCTTTTAGAACTTCATATAATCATATTTAATCATATTGAAATTTGATATACAGAGCAAAATCCTAGATAAAAAGGGGGTGTTTGTGTGAATTTATTAGGCCTCCTACTCATTTTGCTAGGTATTATTCTCGGAGTTGTTGTAGGGTATATTGTTGCCCGAAATTTGTTGCATCAAAAGCAATTACAAGCAGGACAAACTGCCGAAGATATTATCGAACAAGGTAATAAAGAAGCAGAGAATATTAAGAAGGAAAAGCTCCTAGAAGCTAAAGAAGAAAATCAAATCATAAAAGAGCAAAGTGAAATTGAACTTCGTGAAAGACGTGGTGATCTTCAAAAGCAGGAAGCAAGACTTCTACAAAAAGAAGAAAACTTAGAGCGAAAATCTGATCTATTAGATAAAAAAGATGAGATTTTAGAGCAAAAAGAGTCTAAACTTGAAGAACGACAACAACAAGTAGATGCAAAAGAGAGTAGTGTTCAAACATTAATAAATAAGCATGAACAAGAATTAGAACGCATCTCTGGTCTCACTCAAGCAGAAGCTGCACAAGAGCAACTTCAAAGAGTTGAAGATGAATTGTCACAAGATATTGCAATACTTGTTAAGGAAAAAGAGAGAGAAGCAAAAGAAGCAGTCGATAAAAATGCAAAAGAACTATTAGCAACTACTGTTCAAAGGTTAGCTGCAGAGCATACTTCTGAATCTACAGTTTCTGTTGTTAATTTACCGAATGACGAAATGAAAGGTCGAATCATTGGTAGAGAAGGTAGAAATATCAGAACGTTAGAAACGTTAACTGGTATTGACTTAATTATAGATGATACACCAGAAGCCGTAATTCTTTCTGGTTTTGACCCAATTAGACGTGAAATTGCAAGAACTGCATTAGTAAATCTTGTTTCGGATGGTCGAATCCATCCTGGACGAATTGAAGATATGGTAGACAAAGCTCGAAAAGAAGTAGACGACATTATTAGAGATGCAGGGGAACAAGCTACATTTGAAATAAATGTACATAACATGCATCCAGATCTTGTTAAGATCTTAGGTCGTTTACAGTATCGTACTAGCTATGGACAAAATGTATTGAAACATTCTATCGAAGTTGCTCACTTAAGTGGTATGTTAGCAGCAGAATTAGGTGAGGATATTACATTAGCTAAACGTGCTGGCTTACTTCATGATGTTGGTAAAGCTATTGATCACGAAGTAGAAGGTAGCCATGTTGAAATCGGTGTAGAATTAGCGAAAAAATACGCTGAAAATGAAACAGTCATTAATGCAATACATTCCCATCATGGTGATGTTGAACCAACTTCAATTATTTCTATCTTGGTTGCTGCAGCAGATGCACTTTCAGCTGCGAGACCGGGTGCTCGTAAAGAGACTTTAGAAAATTATATTAGAAGATTGGAAAGATTAGAAACACTATCTGAAAGTTATGAAGGTGTTGAGAAAGCATTCGCAATCCAAGCAGGTAGAGAAATTCGAGTTATTGTATCACCAGATACTATCGACGACTTAAAATCACATCGCTTAGCAAGAGATATTAAGAGCCAAATTGAAGATGAACTTCAATATCCAGGTCATATAAAAGTGACAGTTGTTCGTGAGACTAGAGCAATTGAATATGCAAAATAAAAGTTAATTATTAAACGATTAATTTTTGAAATTTAAACAAACTAAACGATATTTCGTTTAGTTTGTTTTTTTTAATATTTTAGAATAAAAGAACATCCGCGACAATTTATTTATGTCGCGGATGTTTCACATTGAGGTTAAAAATAACTGCAATGAAAAGTATTGGTAACAACTCATTAAGATAATGTAGTATATGTCATACTTTTATACAGTTTATCGATACGCTCAATGATGTATATGGATTTAATAATTCAAGTTCATTGTAATTAACATGTTAAAATTTAAGTGAGCTCTAAATCTGCCTGTTGTACTTCTTTAATTATTTCTGCAGTATCATAACAGTTTGTAGAGATATTGGCATACCTTTCAGCTAAACGGTATGCATTGATATATAGCTCCAAACTTTCTTTAGCTATGTCTTCTGCATCTTCACTTTTTGATGGATTTGCTGTAACAACTAAGTCAGCAAAATGTTGTGGATCGATATTAATTGACATGTATTACTTCCAACTCCTATATTTTGAATTAGCTCTTAACTACTATAATCTATACCACTATTTTTATAATTAAAACTTAGCTAATTTAATAAATTTTCATCAGCACCTTTTCATTGTAAATAAATTGAATTAAACTAACACTAAGAGAGGATGAACACGTAAATGAGATTATTATTTATTGGGGATATTGTAGGAAAAGTAGGGCGCGAGGCCATTACAACATATTTATCAAGACTGAAGCAGACATATCGTCCTACAGTTACAATTGTGAATGCTGAAAATGCGGCACATGGTAAAGGCCTGACAGAAAAAATATACAAAGATTTATTAAGAGAAGGCGTAGATTTTATGACGATGGGTAACCACACATATGGTCAGCGTCAAATTTATGATTTTATAGATTCAGCAAATCGTATGGTAAGACCGGCTAACTTTCCAGAAGAAGCGCCAGGCGTAGGTATGCGATTTATTCAAATAAATGAAATTAAGCTAGCTATCATCAACTTGCAAGGTCGTGCTTTTATGCAAGATATTGATGATCCTTTTAAAAAGGCAGATGAGCTTATAAACGAAGCAAAAAAAGAAACGGATTATATATTCGTAGATTTTCACGCTGAAACGACATCTGAAAAAAATGCTATGGGTTGGTATCTTGATGGTAGAGCAAGTGCTGTTGTGGGCACGCACACACATATACAAACTTCGGATGAACGTATATTACCAGGAGGGACAGGTTATATTACGGATGTTGGTATGACAGGTTTTTATGATGGTATATTAGGTATAAATAGACATGAGGTGATTACGCGTTTTATTACAAGTTTGCCACAAAGACATGTTGTGCCAGATGAAGGTCGCAGTGTATTATCGGGCGTGATTATAGATATCAATAAAGAAGGAAGAACAACACACATTGAACGTGTATTAATCAATGACGATCATCCTTTTTAAAATATCGTCCATTAGTATGAATTTAAAAAAGTACCACTCTGTACATAGTAATAGGGTGGTTTATTTTGGTATGATGAACAATGAATTATTATAACCACTAGGAGGCAAGATGATATGAAATCACAAGTATCATGGAAAGTGGGCGGTCAACAAGGCGAAGGTATTGAATCTACTGGGGAAATCTTTGCTACTGCTATGAACCGTAAAGGATACTACTTATATGGATATCGTCATTTTTCAAGTAGAATCATGGGCGGACACACGAATAATAAAATACGCGTATCCACGACACCAGTGCATGCAATTAGTGATGATTTAGATATCTTAATTGCATTTGATCAAGAAACAATCGAATTAAACCATCATGAAATGCGTGAAGACAGCGTAATTATTGCAGATAGTAAAGCAAAGCCAGAGAAACCAGACAACTGTCGTGCTCAATTGATAGACCTACCATTTACTGCAACTGCTAAAGAATTAGGTACTGCATTGATGAAAAATATGGTAGCGATTGGTGCCACTTGTGCTGTTATGGACCTCGATATTTCAGATTTTGAAACATTAATTACAAACATGTTTACTAAAAAAGGTGACAAGGTTGTAGAATTGAATATAGAGGCGTTAAATGAAGGTTATCGTTTAATGAATGAACAGTTAAATAACGTTGATGCTGATTTTATCTTAGATAAAACGGATGGAAAGCCACATCTATATATGATTGGTAACGATGCCATTGGTTTAGGTGCGTTATCAGCAGGATCAAGATTTATGGCGGCTTATCCAATAACACCAGCTTCAGAAATTATGGAATATATGATTGAAAATCTTCCAAAAGTGGGCGGAACAGTTGTACAAACTGAAGATGAGATTGCTGCAGCAAACATGGCAATCGGTTCAAACTATGCAGGTGTACGTGCATTTACTGCTAGTGCGGGACCAGGACTATCGCTAATGATGGAAGCGATTGGTTTATCAGGTATGACAGAAACGCCTTTTGTAGTTATAAATACACAGCGTGGTGGCCCTTCAACAGGATTGCCAACGAAACAAGAGCAATCAGACTTAATGCAAATGATTTACGGTACACATGGTGATATTCCTAAAATTGTAGTCGCGCCTACTGATGCAGAAGATGCATTTTATTTAACTATGGAAGCTTTTAATTTGGCTGAACAATATCAATGTCCAGTCATAGTATTAAGTGATTTACAACTTTCATTAGGTAAACAAACGGTTGAACAATTAGACTATAATAAAATAGAAATCAATCGTGGTGACATGATCCAATCCGATATAGAACGTGAAGAAAATGACAAAACTTACTTTAAACGTTATGCATTAACAGAAAGTGGTGTTTCCCCAAGACCTATTCCTGGGGTAAAAGGCGGCATTCATCATGTTACAGGTGTTGAACATAATGAAGAAGGAAAAACGAGTGAAGCTGCAGATAATAGACAACAGCAAATGGATAAACGTATGCGTAAAACAGAAAACCTATTAATACAAAATCCAGTAGAAGCTGATGTACAACATGAAACAGCAGACATACTATATTTAGGATTTATTTCAACTAAAGGTGCAATTCAAGAGGGTAAATCAAGATTAGAATCACAAAATATTAAGGTTAACCACATACAAATTAGACAATTGCATCCATTCCCTAGTGAAACGATTCAAAAAGAAGTCGACAAAGCTTCAAAAGTCGTTGTAGTTGAACATAATTATCAAGGTCAACTTGCCAATATATTAAAAATGAACGTAAATTTAGGTGATAAATTAGTAAATCAAACGAAATACGATGGCACACCATTTTTACCACATGAAATTGAAGCTAATGGACTTGAGATAGCTAAAGAAATAAAGGAGTTGGTATAAATGGCGACATTTAAAGATTTTAGAAATAATGTAAAACCTAACTGGTGTCCTGGTTGCGGAGATTTTTCAGTACAAGCAGCCATTCAAAAGGCAGCAGCCAATGTTGGTTTAGAACCGGAAGAAGTAGCGATTATTACGGGGATTGGTTGTTCTGGACGTTTATCAGGATACGTAAATTCATATGGCGTTCATGGTATACATGGCCGTTCATTACCATTGGCACAAGGTGTAAAAATGGCTAATAAAGATTTAACGGTTATTGCTTCTGGTGGTGATGGAGATGGTTATGCCATTGGTATGGGTCATACGATTCATGCATTACGTAGAAATATGAATATGACTTACATTGTTATGGATAATCAAATTTATGGCTTAACTAAAGGTCAAACGTCACCTTCTTCAGCTCAAGGATTTATTACTAAATCTACACCAAAAGGAAATATTGAACAAAATGTAGCACCTTTAGAGTTAGCACTTTCATCAGGTGCAACCTTTGTAGCGCAAGGTTTTTCAAGTGACATTAAAGGACTAACAAAAATGATTGAGGACGCAATTAATCATGATGGCTTCTCATTTGTGAATGTATTTTCTCCATGTGTAACATATAACAAAGTGAATACGTATGATTGGTTTAAAGAAAATTTAACAAATATCGATGATATTGAAGATTTTGATATTAAAGATAAGCAAAAAGCCACTCAAAAAGTGTTAGAATATAATTCATTAATAAAAGGTATTGTTTATCAAGATACTGAAACACCTTCATATGAATCACAAATTGAAGAAATGAACGGTACACCTTTAGCTAAACAAGACATTCATATTGATGAAGAACAATTTGAGGCATTAACGAAACAATTTGTATAAAATATTTTTAACTAAATAAGCTAATGAACTGTCACATTATTAACGAAATAATCATGCACGCATTGATTGTCGTATTGAGCATGTGACAGTTTTTTTATATGTTTGATTAAGCATGATTTGTAGTACATATTTTCATTACACGATAGAGAGGACATTCATTATGATAGATCAATTTATGTCAATGTCAGAACTGATTGATCACACTGAAGAACATAAAGATTGGCAAATTTTATATAACGAGCGAGTTGCAAAAAGTTTAATAACAGCTGTTCATGGTGGTGCGATTGAACGTGGCACATCAGAAATTGCACAATTAATTAGTGAAATTGGTGGTTATAGTTTTTATACATTTAAAGGAATCAGGAAAAATAAAAATCATGAACTTCATGTTACATCAAAGCATTTTGATGAGCCCATACTTAATGAATTAGTACCGACACATGAAGTTGTAGTATCGTTACATGGTTGTATGGGTAATGATGTAGCAGTTTATATTGGAGGTAAAGATTTAGAATTATCCTATGAAATCACACAACAATTACAAAAAATAGGTATAGTGGTCAAACCGGCTCCAGCACATATAGCTGGAATGCAAACAGAGAATTTTGTAAATAAGGGTAAACGTGACGCAGGTGTACAATTAGAACTAACTGTGGCATTAAGGAAACAATGTTTTAAAAATAATAAATATAATTTACATGATAGAGAGAATCGAGAGAATTGGTCGCAGTTAATGTTTTCATTTTCCACTGCAATTGCCAATGCTTTAAAAATATTAAATGATTAAGTACGACTTTACAAAATCTTAAGATAATAGTGCTTAAGTTAGGGAATAGGTTGAATAGAAACTATGAAGGGAGTTTATTTATGGCAGATAAATATAAATCAATGACTGAATTGGCTGAATATACGACTGAAAATAGTGATTGGTCAGTGGTTCGTCGCGACTTAGATAGCCAAGTTATTATTTAGGCGATTCATGGTGGAGCGATTGAACCTGGTACAACGGAAATTGCTGATTTAACAGCACAAAAGGGTGATTTTGATTATTTTACTTTTAAAGGAACAAAATCAAAAGGAAATGAAGCGTTACACGTAACTTCTCGTCATTAAGACCAACCGGATATGATGGAAATGGTCAAAAATAAGACGCAAGCAGTAGCAATTCATGGCTGCGTGGGTGATGATAGCATTGTATATATGGGCGGCAAAGATGAAAGTTTGATTCGTGCATTAAAAGAACAATTTGAGCAATTAGATATTAAAGTAGATCAAGCGCCTAAACATATGTCTGGTGCACACGATGATAATATTATCATCGTGTGCACAGGTGAAGGTGTACAGCTAGAATTAACTTCGGGATTAAGAAAATTGTGCTTTAAAAATCAAAAATATAATAAACATAGCCGAGAAGACCAAAGTAATTGGAGTCAGTTTATGGATAACTTTACAATTGCAATCGTTCAAGCGATACAAAAGGTGCAGTAACGCTTGTAAATAATGGACACTTAAGCTATTATAGATTCAAGATGTCTATAGTAGGAAGATGATGATAAATGAAATATTCTAAAGCGACCAATTATGCGTTACACGCGTTATTATTTATGATCAAAAATAATGGTGATGTTCAACGAATTCCGGTACAAGATCTTGCTAAAGCATTAGGTATTTCTACAACTTACTTGTCAAAAATTTTAACAAGATTAGTTAAAGTTGGTGTTATTTCAGCGAGTAGCGGTGCTAAAGGTGGATACCAATTAAGTTTAAATTGGCAAGATGTAACAATCTATGAAGTGATTACAACAATTGATGGTAAACAAAGCTTGTTTGAAGATAGTTTTAATCATGGTGATAGTTGTCCAATTAATAAGTTAATGATTGAAGCGGAGCAAGCGCTCATAGGCAGTTTGAAACAAAAAAAGCTAAAGGATCTCATATAAATAATTGAGGTTCTTTAGTTTTTTTGTACGAGTAATTTAGATATTGGATGATTATAAAGCTGTACATCATGAGTACACATGATGAAATGATAATTGCATTGTTGTACATTAGTTTTCATTTTGTTTTTGAATAAAGTAACACGCGAATAACTGTGCGTATTATGTTTAATTTGCTAAAATATAAAGTAAATAAAGTAATTAAGGGGTTGACGTAGTATGAATGATACATTAATGAGTATTCAGATTATTCCTAAAACTGCTAACGGAGAAGACGTAATTCCATATGTTGATGAAGCGATTAAAGTAATAGATGACGCAGGTTTAACGTACCGAGTAGGTCCATTAGAAACAACAGTACAAGGTGAAATGAATGAATGTTTAATATTAATTCAAAAATTAAATGATCGCATGGTTGAACTAGAAATTCCTAGTATTATAAGTCAGGTTAAATTTTATCATGTACCTGAGGGGATAACGATTGAGACACTGACTGGGAAGTATGATGAACTTTAAAAAGTTCAAATATAGATTTATGTATGCGCCAGATTTATTTTATAAATAAACTTTTTTTTAGAACCACTTCTCAATTTATTGAGATAGTGGTTCTTATGCAAGTGCAAAGGCACTTGTAAACCAAAGCTGATACTTCTCAATTTATTGAGATAGTGGTTCTTATGCAAGTGAAAAGGCACTTGTAAACCCAAGCCAGAGCTTCTCAGTTTATTGAGATAGTGGTTCTTATGCAAGTGAAAAGGCACTTGTAAGCCCAAGCTAGAGCTTCTCAATTTATTTTCTTCGTATTGCTTAATCTATAAACTTTAATTGCTGAAAGTCATTGATTTCATACTGACATGGCTACTTTTGATTATATTTTTGAGCGCGGCCACATTTATTGAATGATGAAAGTTGTTTATAAAGGTTAACTGCAAAAAAAGTTGACTTTAATTATTTACAAGTCTTTTTGCACTTTGTGTTCAAATTTAATATAATGTAATAATGATTATGGATAAAGTTATAGAACTTAGAACTACGATGTTGTTAAACAAAATGATGCGAAATCTTTTGAATTACTTGTTCTTAGTTTTTATGATATAGAAAGGATTTTGTAGAGTGAATGAAGAACAAAGAAAAAGTACTTCTATTGATATCTTAGCAGAACGTGATAAAAAGACTAAAGATTATAGCAAGTATTTTGAACACGTGTATCAGCCCCCGAGTTTAAAAGAAGCACGAAAACGTGGTAAAGAGGAAGTTAATTATAATGACGATTTTCAAATAGATGAAAAGTACCGAAACATGGGACAAGGCAAAACATTTTTGATTAAAACATATGGTTGTCAAATGAATGCGCATGATACAGAAGTCATGGCAGGCATACTTGGAGCATTGGGTTATACACCAACGGAAGATATTAATCATGCAGATGTTATATTAATTAATACATGTGCGATTCGAGAAAACGCTGAGAATAAAGTATTTAGTGAAATAGGTAATTTAAAACATTTGAAAAAAGAAAAACCTGAAACGGTCATCGGTGTATGTGGTTGTATGTCACAGGAAGAGTCTGTGGTCAATAAAATATTAAAATCTTATCAAAATGTTGATATGATATTTGGAACACATAATATTCATCGTTTACCTGAAATTTTGGAAGAAGCTTATCTTTCAAAAGCAATGGTTGTTGAAGTATGGTCTAAAGAAGGAGACGTCATTGAAAATCTTCCTAAAGTAAGAGAAGGTAATATCAAAGCGTGGGTTAATATTATGTACGGTTGTGACAAATTCTGTACATACTGTATAGTGCCTTTTACTAGAGGTAAAGAGCGAAGCAGACGACCAGAAGATATCATAGATGAAGTCCGTGATTTAGCGCGCCAAGGCTATAAGGAAATCACATTATTAGGTCAAAATGTTAATGCTTATGGTAAAGATATTGATGGCTTAGCATATGGTTTAGGAGATTTATTAGAAGACATTTCAAAAATTGATATTCCGAGAGTAAGATTTACGACGAGTCATCCATGGGATTTCACAGACAGAATGATTGAAGTCATTGCAAATGGTGGAAATATTGTGCCACATGTCCATCTTCCTGTACAATCTGGTAATAATGCAGTGCTTAAGATTATGGGACGTAAATATACACGTGAAAGTTATTTAGATCTCGTTAACAGAATTAAGACACATATTCCTAATGTTGCACTTACAACTGATATTATAGTTGGTTATCCAAATGAAACAGATGAACAGTTTGAGGAAACTTTAACATTATACGACGAAGTTGAGTTTGAACACGCATATACGTATATATACTCACAAAGAGATGGCACCCCTGCAGCTAAGATGAATGATAATGTGCCATTGGATGTAAAAAAAGATAGATTACAGCAATTAAATAAAAAAGTTGCGTGTTATTCTGAACGTGCAATGCAACAATATGAAGGACAAACAGTTCAAGTATTATGTGAAGGTGTAAGTAAAAAAGATGATACGGTCTTATCTGGTTATACCTCAAAAAATAAATTAGTGAATTTTAAAGCTCCTAAATCAATGATTGGAAAAATAGTTAATGTATATATTGACGAAGCTAAACAATTTTCACTTAATGGTACGTTTATCAGTGTGAATGATAAAACGGTGGTGACACAATAATGTATGAAAAAGATGATATTTTAGCTGAAGCAGAACGTTTGAGTGAACGTATTAAATCTCTAGATACTGTCAAAGAATATCTTAAAGTAGAATCACAAATTCATCATAATGAAAATTTAGAACAACGAATGAAAGAATTAAAGAAAAATCAAAAGCAATCGGTCAATTTGCAAAATTACGGTAAAACACATGCGTTACAGGCCTCGGAAGAAAAGATTCAAGACATCGAAGAAGATATCAATATACTGCCAATTGTAGAAGAATTTAGAGAATCACAAGCAGAAGCCAATGATTTATTACAAATGATGATTCACACAATGTCCGATAGATTAAATAAACACCAAGAATAAGCAATTTTTTATTGCACTTATGGAAAGGGTTTGAACACTATGAAGACTAAAAAGTTAACATTAACAGCAATTTTTATTGCTATAAATGTTGTGTTAAGCAGTATAATTGTGATTCCACTAGGTCCTATAAAAGCAGCACCTATGCAGCATTTAATTAACGTACTTTGCGCTGTATTTGTAGGTCCTTGGTTTGGACTTGCTCAAGCTTTCATTTCATCAATCTTGCGCATGATTTTTGGTACCGGTAGTTTCTTTGCCTTTCCAGGTAGTATGATTGGTGTATTACTCGCTAGTGGTTTTTATTATTATAGAAAGCACCTATTTATGGCAGCTGTGGGAGAAGTGATTGGCACTGGAATTATCGGTAGCATCATGTGTATACCACTTGCTTGGGTCCTTGGTTTTTCAAATCTTGCAATTAAACCATTAATGCTCGCTTTTATTGTTTCAAGTGTAATTGGGGCAATTATTAGTTATATCATTTTAATGATATTGAAGCGAAAAGGCATTTTAAAACGCTACTTATAAAACACTATTATTATGAGATTGAGACATATTATTTTAATCAATAAGTAAATTTATGAAGTTAACTTGTAATCGTTAAGGTCATTTATTACTTAAAGATAAAATAAAGTGTCTTAATCTCTTTTGTTATATATGGGAGTTGGATTATGAAATCTCTATTAGAAAATTTGATTTCTGTCCCGCTCCCATTGAATTTTTAATATGATGAGAAATGTTTAAATTTAATAAACAGGCGTAAATTGAAAACTTATGTTAAAATTTAAGAGTTAAATTAGCTAGAAAAGCTGAAAATCGTGTGGTTATTAAAACAAATTTCAAACAATATAACGAGATAGTAAAATGATATTAGATGTAAGTACATCTCTTATAATCAATGTAGGATGAGATGCAAAAAGACAAAACTTACTTTCTATGACTAAATCAATGAACTAAGTGAAAATAAGAAAAATAAAAGGATTGTGAAATATATTTATGACAAACCAAACCCCAATGATGCAGCAATATTTAAAAATAAAATCACAATATCAAGATTGCCTATTGTTTTTTAGATTGGGTGACTTCTATGAAATGTTTTTTGAAGATGCTAAAGTAGCATCGAGAGTACTAGAAATTACTTTGACAAAACGTGATGCAAAAAAAGAAGACCCGATTCCAATGTGTGGTGTGCCATATCATTCAGCTGATGGCTACATTGAGACATTAATAAGTAACGGTTATAAAGTAGCCATTTGTGAACAAATGGAAGACCCTAGACAAACTAAAGGCATGGTTCGACGTGAAGTTGTTCGTATTGTCACGCCTGGTACAGTAATGGATCAAGGCGGTGTAGATGAAAAACAAAACAATTATATTCTGAGTTTTATTCAAAGTGCATCAATGTATGCATTGAGTTATTGTGATGTTTCAACAGGTGAATTAAAAGTAACTCATTTTGAAGATGAAGCAACTTTAATTAATGAAATTACGACAATAAATCCAAATGAGATTGTTGTTAAAGAAGCCATTGGTGAATCGCTAAAACGACAAATTAGTCTAACGACAGAGACTATCACGGTGCTTCCAGATATTTCTGATGTAAAATATGATGTTAATACAACGAATGATAGCCATTTATATCACGTAACACAATTATTATTAGATTATGTTTATCATACGCAAAAAAGAGATCTTTCTCATATTGAATCTGTGATTACATATGAAGCAGTAGACTTTATGAAAATGGACTTTTACGCAAAACGTAATCTTGAATTAACAGAAAGTATACGTTTAAAATCAAAAAAAGGAACGTTACTTTGGCTAATGGATGAAACGAAAACACCTATGGGTGCCAGACGTTTAAAACAATGGATCGATAGACCGCTTATTCAAAAAAAGCAAATTGAATCACGTCTTGATACAGTAGATCAATTTATCAATCATTTTATTGAGAGAGATACATTGAGAGGCTATTTAAATCAAGTGTATGATATTGAACGTCTAGTTGGTCGTGTGAGTTACGGCAATGTTAACGCACGTGATTTAATTCAGCTAAAACATTCTATTTCAGAAATACCCAATATAAAAAATCTCTTACAAGCTTTTGATGAACAAATGACAGCACAGTTTGAGGCGTTAGAACCACTAGATGATTTGCTTAATTTATTAGAAGAAAGTTTAAAAGAAGAACCACCCATTTCAGTTAAAGAAGGCGGTTTATTTAAAACTGGATTTAATGAAACGCTTGATAGCTATTTAGAAGCTTCAAAAAATGGAAAAAATTGGTTAGCAGAATTACAAACAAAAGAAAGACAACGAACTGGAATTAAGTCATTAAAAATTAGTTTTAATAAGGTTTTTGGTTATTTCATAGAAATTACTAGAGCTAATTTACAAGGGTTTGATCCCACTGAATTTGGATATCATAGAAAGCAAACACTTTCAAATGCAGAACGTTTCATTACCGATGAATTAAAAGAGAAAGAAGATATCATTCTAGGTGCAGAAGATAAAGCTATTGAATTAGAATATCAATTGTTTGTGCAACTTAGAGAACAAATTAAAGCATATACGGAAAGATTACAAAAACAAGCAAAAGTAATCTCTGAACTGGATTGCCTGCAGAGTTTTGCTGAAATAGCTCAAAAATATAATTATGCTCGCCCGACTTTTAGTGAAGATAAGACATTAGAACTTGTTAATTCACGACACCCAGTTGTAGAACGGGTTATGGATCATAATGATTATGTGCCTAACGATTGTGAATTAGATAAGGAAACGTTTATATATTTAATTACTGGCCCTAATATGTCGGGTAAATCAACATATATGAGACAAGTCGCAATTATTAGTATCATGGCTCAAATGGGTGCTTATGTACCATGTGAATCGGCAATATTACCTGTGTTTGACCAGATTTTCACTAGAATAGGTGCAGCGGATGATTTAGTTTCTGGGAAAAGTACTTTCATGGTAGAAATGTTAGAAGCTCAAAAAGCACTTGCACATGCTACAGAACACAGTTTAATCATATTTGATGAAATCGGTAGAGGTACATCGACATACGATGGTTTGGCTTTAGCTCAAGCAATGATTGAATATGTCGCACATACGTCGCATGCTAAGACTTTATTCTCAACACATTATCATGAATTAACTACGCTAGATCAATCATTGGCATGTTTGAAAAATGTGCATGTTGCTGCAAATGAATACAATGGTGAATTGATTTTCTTACACAAAGTTAAAGATGGCGCCGTAGATGATAGTTATGGTATACAAGTAGCTAAATTAGCGCATTTACCAGTGGAAGTGATTAATCGAGTGCAAGTGATATTGGATGCATTTGAACAATCGAATAATCAAACAAACAATAAGAATACCATGAATCATGTTGATATTCCTACTGATAAAAATCTAAATGCTTCAAGTGATGAAGTGACAGAAATAAAAGCTACGTATTATGTTGATAATGAACAGTCAGCTGCAACACAACATGCAAAAAGTGATGGACAATTTGAGCAAGCTGCCTTTGATTTATTTGATTCGCCTGCAAAACAAAGTGAAATAGAAAATGAAATTAAAACATTAAATTTATCAAATATGACGCCAATTGAAGCATTAGTAAAACTAAGTGAATTACAAAAACAATTGAAATAGAGGTGAAGTCATATGGGTAAAATTAAAGAACTACAGACATCCTTAGCGAATAAAATTGCTGCTGGCGAAGTTGTAGAACGACCTGGATCAGTAGTGAAGGAATTGTTAGAAAATGCGATTGATGCCCAAGCGACTGAAATCAATATAGAAGTTGAACAATCCGGCGTAGCATCTATACGAGTTGTGGATAATGGCACAGGTATCCACATAGACGATTTAGGCCTCGTCTTCCACAGACATGCTACGAGTAAATTGGATGCAGATGATGACTTATTCCATATACGTACACTCGGTTTCCGAGGTGAAGCTTTAGCAAGTATCTCTTCAGTAGCAAAGGTTACATTAAGTACATGTACAGATAATGAAGAAGGACAACAGATCTATGTGGAAAATGGTGAAATATTAGATCAAAAACCTGCTAAAGCGAAACGTGGTACAGATATCTTAGTAGAATCGTTATTCTATAATACGCCAGCGCGTTTGAAATATATTAAGAGTTTGTATACGGAATTAGGCAAAATTACAGATATTGTTAATCGTATGGCAATGAGTCATCCAGATATTCGTATTTCATTAATATCAGATGGCAAAACGATTATGAAAACAAATGGTTCGGGCCGTACAAATGAAGTAATGTCAGAAATTTATGGTATGAAAGTGGCAAAAGATTTAGTGCATATTTCTGGTGACACGAGCGATTACCATTTAGAAGGTTTTGTTGCAAAACCAGAACATTCACGTAGTAACAAACATTATATATCGATTTTTATCAATGGGAGATATATTAAAAATTTCTTGTTAAATAAAGCCATTTTAGAAGGTTATCACACCTTGCTCATGATAGGTCGTTACCCAATATGCTATATCAATATTGAGATGGATCCAATTCTAGTTGATGTCAACGTTCATCCGACTAAATTAGAAGTAAGACTGTCCAAAGAGGATCAATTATTTAATTTAATAGTTGAAAAAATACGTGAAGCTTTTAAAGATCGTATTTTAATTCCGCAAAATGATATGGATAAAATTACCAAAAAGAATAAAGTGTTGGATCAATTTGAGCAACAGAAATTAGATTTTGAAAAGAAACAACAACAAGAGAATCATTCACAACCTGTAAATAGCCATGAGGAAGATGAAAAGAATGACGACAAAGCATATCATTCCAGTCAAACTCATTACGAACCTACAGATTATATACTGAAAGAGGAAAACAACACATCAGTTTCTACATCGCCTAATAGTGATGATGACTATACCCAAACGCAAAAATCTGTTTTATATGATTTAGAAAATGAAAATCAATCTGAATTTATAAATGAAGCTGATTTTGATTCAGATATAAGCAATCACTCAGATTCTGATATTAAAGGAAGTGTCAGTAAAGACCCTTCACGTCGTGTGCCTTATATGGAAGTGGTCGGACAAGTTCATGGCACATACATTATCGCTCAAAATGAAAATGGTATGTATATGATTGATCAACATGCGGCACAAGAACGTATCAAATATGAATATTTTAGAGAGAAAATTGGTGAAGTGACGAATGAAATTCAAAATTTGTTAATTCCGTTAACTTTCCACTTTTCAACTGATGAATTAATGATTATTAATCAGCACAAAGAAGAGTTAGATAAAGTAGGCGTTCATCTCGAACCATTTGGGGGTAATGACTATATTGTAGATAGTTATCCGGTTTGGTTTCCCACAGCTGAAGCAGAAGAAATTATAAAAGATATGATTGAATATGTTTTAGAGCATAAGAAAGTAAATGTAAAAAAAATTCGAGAAGACGCTGCCATAATGATGAGTTGCAAAAAATCAATTAAAGCAAATCACTATTTAAAAAATAATGAAATGGCAGATCTAGTCAACCAATTGAGAGAAACTGAAGATCCTTTTACTTGTCCACATGGTAGACCAATTATTATTAATTTCTCAAACTACGAATTAGAAAGATTGTTCAAAAGAACTATCTAGGAGGTAAGTGGATGAAACCATATATTTTACCAGCAATTAGATCAATGAAAGATTTAGAAAAAATGACGCAAACAGATTATAAAGAATGCGTATTGCTCGATACACATATTGGTCATATTAAAAGTATAATGGATTTATTAAATAAGCATCACATTGAAACATATATGCATATTGATTTAATTAAGGGCATGAGTCACGATGAATTTGCCTGTGAATATATTATTCAAAATTATCATCCTAAAGGTATTGTCTCTACTAAGACTAAAGTGATCAACAAAGCCAAAGCATTGAATACGACGACTGTGTTCCGTGTTTTTGTATTAGATAGTCATGCATTACGTAGAAGTATTGAATTAATCAAACGTGTAGAACCAGACTATGTTGAAGTATTACCGGGAGTTGCAACTAAAGCAATACAAATTATCAACGAGGAAACGAACACGTCTGTAATTGCAGGTGGATTAATCAATACGGTAGAAGAAGTTGATATCGCAGTTAAAAATGGTGCTAAATATATAACGACAAGTGATCGCCATTTATGGTAACCATCATGAAGAAAAATATCAATTCTATTTAAACCAAATTTAAGATAAAAGCTAGGCTAGCCAAACACAGAGATAATATTGCTATTTGACAAAGATATTAGCGATACTCTGTTAGCGCTAGCCTTTTTTTCTGATATTGTTAAAGGATTCAATATATATGTTATGATTAGTGGAATTTTATTAGATTGTGTTAAGGGGTGATTTGATGATTAAACCAAAACAATTAAAGCGTGGCGATACGGTAGCAATTGTTTCTTTATCATCAGGACTAGCTGGTGAAACTGACATGTTATGGCGTACGTATCAAGGTATTAATCGATTGAAATATGTATTTGGTTTAAATGTGAAGGTAATGCCAAATGCTTTAAAAGGAAGAACTTATATTAGCCAACATCCCGAAGCGCGGGCTGAAGATTTTAATAATGCCGTTAAAGATCCCACAATAAAGGGTATTATCAGCTGTATTGGTGGTGATGATGCTATTAAAATATTGCCATTTGTGAATCTAGAAGCACTACGGGAGCACCCAAAAATTTTTTCGGGCTATTCTGATTCAACCACGGTTCATATGATGTTTTATAAAATGGGTGTTGTCAGTTTTTATGGGCCTGCATTACTGACAGATTTTGCAGAAAATATTGCTATGGACGATTATACGGTTCGAGATATAGAGAAATTTTGGTTTAATACTAATATAATAGGTGAGATTCTTCCAGCAAAGTATATTAGACCATTTGGATTAGCGTGGCATATAGAAAATAAAATGATTGCTAGACAAACGATACAACAACAAGGTTATGAGTTGATTCAAGGATATGGTATTCAACAAGGACACTTAATTGGTGGGAATTTGGAAACATTGACTAGTTTAATAAACACGGACTTATTTCCAAATAAGACAGATTTTGAAGATGCTATTATATTTTTAGAAACATCTGAAGATACACCAGATCCTCAAGCATTTGAAGCGATGTTGGTCCAATTAATTCAACAAGATGCATTAAAACAGTGCAATGGAATGATTATAGGTAAACCATTTGATAATGTGTATTACACAGCTTATAAAGAAAAAATATTAGATGTATTGAAACAATACAATTACACGAATATACCAGTATTATACAACATGTCTTTTGGTCATAATGAGCCTAAGCACATGCTACCGTATGGTTTACAAGCAAAAATAGATTGTAATAAAAAACAATTTAAAATCAAGGAAAATGCTGTCAATATCACTTGAATTGTGACAAGATTTTTACAAAAAGATTGACAACGCTTACAAAATTGGTGTAAGATGAATACAAGTTAATAAATAGAACAGAGATGGGAGATTTCTACAGTAATTAAACCGGTGGTTCGCAACTGGCTATAATTGTAGGAATCTCTCTATCTTTTTTTAGGAGGAGTCTCTATGAGTGTGTATTTTGCTGAATTTTTGGGAACAGCAATACTAGTATTATTTGGGGGTGGCGTTTGTGCCAACGTCAATTTGAAAAAAAGTGCCGGTAACGGTGCAGATTGGATTGTTATTGCATTAGGTTGGGGGCTTGCAGTTTCAATGGGTGCATATGCGGTTGGAAATATTTCCGGAGCGCATTTAAATCCCGCAGTTACATTAGCGTTTGCTATGGACGGCGCGTTAAGTTGGAGTATGGTACTAGGCTATATCGTTTGTCAAATGCTCGGCGGTATTTTCGGTGGTGTTTTAGTTTGGTTAATGTATTTAGCACATTGGAAACAAACAGAAGATCAAGGCGCAAAATTAGGTGTATTCTCTACAGCACCAGCAATTAAAAATTATTTTGCCAACTTTTTAAGTGAAATCATTGGTACTGCTACACTTACTTTAGGATTACTATTTATTGGGATGAATAAAATTGCTGATGGATTAAATCCATTAATCGTTGGCGGTTTAATTGTAGCGATTGGTTTAAGTTTAGGTGGACCAACTGGCTATGCCATTAATCCTGCGCGTGATTTAGGACCTCGTATTGCACATGCGATATTACCAATTGCTGGGAAAGGGAAATCTAATTGGAGCTATGCGATTGTGCCAGTTTTAGGCCCAATTACTGGAGGAATGATTGGTGCAGTCATTTATAGATTATTCTATAAAGGCGCGTTTGATACAATGTCAGTTGTAGCGATTGTATTACTAATTGTTACTATTGCGCTTGGTATAGTGTTAAATAAAGCTAAAAGTGCAAAAGGTATCGAATCTGTATATTGATTAAGTTTTAAACAGTCCTGTTTATAAGTTAAACTATAAGCAGGCTTTATATTATAACAATTTTTGATTTAGATTAATGTTTGTAAAAATGAATATATGGCAATGTGTATAATAACGTGTAAAAAAGAGTTACATATATATAGCCACGATAAACGAGATAAGAGGGAGATTTTAATTATGGAAAAATATATTTTATCAATTGACCAAGGAACAACAAGTTCAAGAGCAATTCTTTTTGATAAAGAAGGTAAAATTAAAGGCATCGCACAACGTGAATTCAAACAATTCTTTCCAAAATCTGGTTGGGTAGAACATGATGCTAATGAAATTTGGACATCTGTTTTAGCTGTTATGGCAGAAGTATTAAATGAAAGCAATGTAGGAGCAGAACAAATTGCTAGTATTGGTATCACAAACCAACGTGAAACAACAGTTGTGTGGGATAAACATACGTCACGTCCTATATATCATGCAATTGTATGGCAATCTCGTCAAACACAAGGTATTTGTCAAGACTTAAAAGAACAAGGCCTTGAAGATAAATTCCGCAATAAAACTGGTTTGCTTTTAGATCCTTATTTTGCAGGTACAAAAGTGAAATGGATTTTAGATAATGTGGAAGGTGCAAGAGAAAAAGCAGATAACGGTGATTTATTATTTGGTACGATTGATTCATGGCTTGTTTGGAAATTATCAGGTGGACAAGCGCATATTACAGATTATACAAATGCAAGTCGTACATTAATTTATAATATTTATGATTTAGAATGGGATCAAGAATTATTAGATATTTTAGAAATTCCTAATACAATGTTACCTGAAGTCAAAGCATCAAGTGAAGTTTATGCACACACAATTGATTACCATTTCTTTGGTGAAGAAGTACCTATTTCAGGTATTGCTGGCGACCAACAAGCAGCATTATTCGGACAAGCTTGTTTCGACCGTGGAGATGTAAAAAATACTTACGGTACGGGTGGATTCATGTTGATGAATACAGGTGAAGAAGCTGTTTCATCTAAGAGTGGTTTATTAACTACGATTGCTTATGGTTTGGACGGTAAAGTGAATTATGCTTTAGAAGGTTCAATATTTGTTTCAGGTTCTGCAATTCAATGGCTAAGAGATGGATTAAGAATGATTAATTCAGCGCCACAATCTGAAAATTATGCTGAACGTGTTGAATCAACAGAGGGTGTATATGTCGTGCCTGCATTTGTAGGTCTTGGTACACCATACTGGGACGCAAATGCACGTGGTGCAATCTTTGGATTAACACGCGGCACAGAAAAAGAGCATTTCATCCGTGCAACATTGGAATCACTTTGTTACCAAACACGTGATGTATTAGAAGCAATGGAAAAAGATTCTGGCATCAAAGTAAATAATTTACGTGTTGATGGTGGCGCAGTAAAAAATAATTTTATTATGCAATTCCAAGCTGATTTATTAAACTTAGGTGTTGAGCGTCCAGAAATTAATGAAACAACAGCATTAGGTGCAGCGTACTTAGCAGGTTTAGCTGTAGGTTTCTGGGATAGTAAAGATGAAATTGCTAATCGTTGGAACTTAGAAAAAGAATTCCAACCAGATATGATTGAAAAAGATAGAGAAAGATTATATAAAGGTTGGAAGAAAGCTGTAGAAGCAACACAAGTATTTAAATTAGAAGATGAGTAAAAAATTAGACTTAATATTGTTATATATGCTACAATACGGGTAAGTTAATAATATCGAGATGAGAAATGAGAGATTCAATTCGTACAATTATATATGTATGGGATGAATCTCTCTTTTTTTAATACTTTAGGAGGCGCTTGTTTATTATGAGTTTATCAACGTTGAAAAGAGAACAAATAAAAAAAGATTTAAAAGATCAAGAATTTGATGTCGTTATCATTGGCGGAGGTATCACTGGTGCTGGTATTGCTTTAGATGCAAGTGAAAGAGGTATGAAAGTTGCACTTGTTGAAATGCAAGACTTTGCACAAGGAACAAGCTCACGTTCTACGAAATTGGTACATGGTGGGTTACGTTACTTAAAACAACTTCAAGTTGGAGTGGTAGCTGAAACTGGTCGTGAACGTGCGATTGTTTATGAAAATGGACCGCATGTTACTACACCAGAACGTATGCTTTTACCAATGCATAAAGGCGGTTCAATGGGCAAATTCACTACTTCTATTGGATTAGCAATGTATGATAGATTAGCAGGTGTTAAGAAAGCTGAACGTAAAACAATGTTAAATGCTAAAGAAACATTAGAAAAAGAACCATTAGTTAAAAAAGCTGGTCTAAAAGGTGGCGGTTCTTATGTTGAATATCGTACAGATGATGCGCGTCTAACTATTGAAGTTATGAAACGTGCAGAAGAAAAAGGTGCGAAAGTTATTAATCATACAAAATCAGTACATTTCACTTATGATTCAAATGAAAAAGTCAACGGTATACAAGTTGAAGATCAAATCAGTAATGAAACGTATCCAATCAAAGCTAAAAAAGTCATTAATGCAAGTGGCCCATGGGTAGATGAAGTTCGCAGTGGAGACTATGCACGTAACAATAAACAATTACGTTTAACAAAAGGTGTTCACATTGTTATTGATCAATCTAAATTCCCATTAGGTCAAGCAGTTTATTTCGATACTGAAAAAGATGGACGTATGATTTTCGCTATTCCTCGTGAAGGTAAAGCATATGTTGGTACGACTGATACGTTCTATGACAACAATAAAACTTCACCATTAGCTAACCAAGAAGATAGAGACTATCTCATCGATGCTATTAATTACATGTTCCCAGATGTAAATGTAGCTGATGAAGATATTGAATCTTCATGGGCAGGTGTCAGACCGTTAATCTTAGAAGAAGGTAAAGATCCATCTGAAATTTCACGTAAAGATGAAGTATGGGAAGGTAAATCTGGTTTATTAACAATTGCCGGTGGTAAATTAACTGGTTATCGTCATATGGCACTTGAAATTGTGGATTTACTATCTAAACGCTTGAAATCAGAATTCGGTCTTAAATTTGATAAATGTGCGACGAAACACTTAACTATCTCAGGAGGAGATGTTGGTGGTAGTGCGAACTTCGATAAGTTTATTGAACAAAAAGTTGAAGAAGCAAAATCTTATCAAATTGATGAGTCAACTGCACGTCACTTTGCTTCAAAATACGGTTCAAATGCTGAAGAACTATTCAAGATTGCACAAACAGCACAATATCAAGAAACTGGTTTGCCTTTAGACATTTATACTGAATTAGTTTATTCAATCCAAAACGAAATGGTATATCGTCCAACAGACTTCTTTATTCGTCGTACAGGTAAACTATACTTCAAAATTGATGACGTCTTAAATTATAAAGAACAAGTTATTGATGTCATGGCTGGCTTATTAGGATACACAAATATTGAAAAAGAAGCTTATACAAAAGAATTACAAATTGCAATTGATGAAGCACAAACTGGTAATCATCAACCAGCAGTAAAAGAATAATTTAAAGTACTTTTTCAATAATATAATTTAAATAGAAATAGCTGCTAACTTTGCGAGGTTGGCAGCTGTTTTTTTAACCAAAAATGGTAATTTAAAGCATGATTAAAATTTGAAAATACTTTTATTAAAACAATGTTTGTACATACTGAGCTGATTGCGTACTATTTGATAACATGCTCATTTGAAGGTATATTGTATAATATACAAAAATATAAGTCGTAAAGTATGGGAGGCCTATAACATGAGTAAAAATGAATTTAAAATTACAGTTGCAGATGGCACAATGATAGAAGTTAAATTGAATAAAGCTAAAAAAACAACTATCGGTGTCGTGCATATACTTCATGGAATGGCAGAGCATATGGATCGATATGATCAGCTTGTGGAATCATTAAATCAACAAGGTTATGATGTGTTACGACATAATCATCGGGGCCATGGCAAAGATATAAATGAAGATGAACGTGGACAAATTGATGACCTGTCTCAAGTTGCGGAAGATGCATATGAAATTGCTGAAACGGTGTGTTCACATTATCAACATATCCCATATATTATTATAGGACATTCAATGGGATCAATTGTGGGACGTATATTCGCTCAAAGATATCCAGATGTAGCTCAAGGTATGATATTAACCGGAACAACGCAATACCCAACCTTTTTGAGCATTTCCATTTGTACATTACTAAAAATAATTACATTGGTGTTAGGAAAACATCGTAGATTAGATTGGTTAAACAAAATAATGTATAAATCGTTTAATAAAAATATTAATAACCAAAAAACGACAAGTGACTGGCTCTCTAGTGATGCGAATGAAGTAGAACAATTTATAAAAGATCCATATACAGGATTTTTAGTCTCAAATCAGTTGATTTATCAAGTTATGAAACAAATGGTATCAACAAGTCGAATGAAAAATATAAAACAAATGAACGCCAATCTTCCTGTATTGTTAATTTCAGGTAAAGATGATCCTCTAGGAGACTATGGTAAAGGGATTAGGAAACTGGGTAGATTATATAAAAAAGCAGGTATTAAACATATCACAGTACAACTGTATAAAAATAAAAGACATGAAGTACTTTTTGAAAAAGGCTATGTTGAAACATGGCATCATATGTATGAATGGATAGAAAAACAAATTTTAAAAAAGAAAAAGTAAATAGCAAATAAATAAAGAGAGATGATACACGTGGAAAATGACAAGCCCTTTATAGTTGTTCTTGTTGGACCAACTGCAGTAGGTAAGACTGAATTTAGTATTGAATTAGCCAAAAAATATAACGGCGAAATTATCAGTGGAGATTCAATGCAAGTTTATAAAAATATGGACATCGGCACAGCAAAAATAACACTTGATGAGATGTCTGGCATACCACATCAAATGATAGACATATTAGAACCCGATGAACCTTTTTCGGCTTATGAATTCAAAAACAGAGCACAAAAATTAATCAAAGAAATTACTCATAGAGGCCGTGTGCCAATCATTGTAGGTGGCACAGGTTTATACATACAATCACTTATTTATGATTATGCCTTCGAAGATGAAACTATTTCAGAAGCGCATAGCGAAAGTGTAGAAACGCAGCTAGCGGAACTTGATCAACTATCAAATGATGAATTACATCAGTATTTGGCATCGTTTGATGAAATTTCTGCGCAAGATATTCATCCCAATAATCGAAAAAGAGTTAGACGTGCTATACAATATTATTTAAAAACAAAAAAACTTTTGAGTTCACGTAAGAAAGTACAACAATTTACAGAAAATTATGATACATTATTATTAGGGATAGAAATGTCGCGTGACATATTATATCAAAGAATTAATACACGTGTTGATATAATGTTGGAACGTGGATTATTAAGTGAAGTGAAACAGCTCGTTGAAAATGGTTATGAAACAAGTCAAAGTATGCAAGCCATTGGCTATAAAGAGATTGTACCCGTTATTAACGGACAAATCAGTCTAGATGAGGCAACTAATAAATTAAAGCAACATTCTAGAAATTATGCTAAACGACAAATGACTTGGTTTAAGAACAAATTAGACGTCTTGTGGTTAGATAGAGAGAAAATGTCACTTTCACTAATGTTAGATGAAGTTTCAGTCCAAATACAGAAAAGGAGAACATAAAATGAATACAACAGAAAACATCCAAGACAAATTCCTAGGACAATTTAAGGCTGATCAAACAAAAATAATTGTATTTTTAGTGAATGGTTTTCAAATGAAAGGTACGATTGAAGATTACGATAAATACATCGTATGTTTATTATCTCAAGGAAAACAACACCTTATTTATAAGCACGCCATAAGTACCTTCACTATTGACGAAGCAGCCACAACTGAAGAAAGGTAATTTACATTTAAAAATTATGAAAAATACTTAAGTAAAACCGAGGTTGGAACAAATAAATGTTTCAACCTTGGTTTTTTGTATAAAAAAAGCATTGCCGTGTTTAAGTAAGGATACGATAATGCTTTTTAATATCATATATGAAATTGTATTTTCAGTTATAGTAATGCTTCAATTTCTGATTCCAATTGACTTGGTTTTTTCTGTGGTGAAAAACGTTGAACCACATCGCCATTTTTATCCACTAAAAATTTAGTGAAATTCCATTTTATTTTTTCATTGAAAAATCCATTTTGAGCTTCAGTTAAAAATTTAAATAGAGGATGTTGTTGTTCACCTTTAACATCAATTTTTTCATGCATTGGGAAAGAAACACCGTAATTGATTTTACAGTTTTGAGTAGCTTCCTCACCTGTACCAGGTTCTTGGCCACCAAATTGATTACAAGGGAATCCTAAAATGATGAAATCTTGATCTTTATACTTATCATATAATGCTTGTAGCCCTTCAAATTGTGGTGTAAATCCACATTCACTAGCCGTGTTTACAATTAACATCACTTTGTTTTTATAAGCATCTAATTTATAAGCATCTCCATTTGGTTTTTGTACTTCTATGTCGTAAATAGTCATAATACTTCACCTCTTTTTATTAATTTAACATAATTTAAGTTTATAGTCTTTATTTTGGCACTATGATAGAATGGCAAAGAATACTTTGAAAAGAGGTGCATGTTATGACCCAACAACAAACATATACAACGGAACAGAGTTTAGAAACAGCAATATTAGTTGGAGTACATGCTCAAACGGATGAAGACTTTAACTTTGAGTCAACAATGGAAGAATTATCGTCTTTATCTCAGACATGCCAATTAAACGTAAAAGCACAGTTTAGCCAAAATAGAACTAACGTAGACAATAAATTTTATGTTGGTAAAGGTAAATTGGATGAAATTAAAGCATATGTTGAATTTCATGACATAGACGTTGTTGTAGCCAATGATGAGCTTACAACTGCACAATCCAAAACTTTAAATGGTAATTTAAACGTCAAAATAATTGATAGAACGCAGCTTATATTAGAAATATTTGCTCTACGCGCACGTAGTAAAGAAGGTAAACTACAAGTAGAATTAGCGCAATTAGATTATCTTATGCCCAGATTGCAGGGTCATGGCCGAAGTTTGTCTCGACTAGGTGGCGGCATCGGAACAAGAGGTCCTGGTGAAACGAAATTAGAAATGGACCGTAGACACATCAGAACGAGAATGAATGAGATTAAACACCAATTAGAAACGGTAGTAGAACACCGTGAACGCTATCGTAATAAAAGAGAACAAAATCATGTATTTCAAGTAGCATTGGTGGGTTATACTAATGCTGGGAAATCGTCTTGGTTTAATGCATTAGCAAAGGAATCTACTTATGAAAAAAAACTGCTTTTCGCCACACTTGATCCCAAAACGAGACAGATACAGATAAACGACGGCTTTAATCTCATCATTTCAGATACAGTAGGATTTATTCAAAAACTACCAACAACACTTATAGCGGCTTTTAAATCAACTTTAGAAGAAGCAAAAAATGCAGATTTATTATTACATGTTGTCGATAGTAGTCATCCTGAATATCGCGCGCAATATGATACCGTTAATCAAATTGTAAATGATTTAGATATGGGACAAATACCTCAGGCCATCATTTTTAACAAGAAAGATTTGCATGATGGCTCATTACCAGCTACAAACAAACCTCATGTGTTTGTTTCTAGTAAAGATGAAAAAGATATAGAGAAAGTAAAATCATTGTTATTTAATCAAATTAAACAAGTGCTTACTTATTATGAAGAAAGTGTACCGAGTGCAAATGCAGATCGCTTATACTTTTTAAAACAACATACGTTGATATCAGAATTAGTATTTGACGAGATAAATGCTAATTATCAAGTTAAAGGATACAAAAAAGAATAGAAGGAAGTTATGAAAATGGAAGAGATGAAACAACTGATTGCGGACACAGAGGCTACATTAGCGCCATATTTTAAAGCAATAGAAGAAACCGCCTTTGTTAATCAGGAAAAAGTACTTAACGCGTTTCATGAAGTGAAAGCTACTGAAAGTGATTTACAAGGGACGACAGGTTACGGGTATGATGATTTTGGTAGAGATCATCTTGAAGAAATTTATGCACACACGTTTAAAGCAGAAGATGCTTTAGTTAGACCTCAAATCATCTCTGGTACACATGCAATCACGATTGCGCTGCAAAGTACTTTGAAACATGGTGATGAGTTATTATATATCACTGGCAATCCTTATGATACTTTATTAGAGGTCATTGGTATCAATGGCAATGGTATTGAAAGTCTTAAAGAACATGGTGTCCAATATAATAAAGTGGATTTGAAACATGGTGATATAGATATAGAAACGGTAATGCAACAAATTCATAGTCGAACAAAAGTCATCGCTATCCAACGTTCCAAAGGCTATGACCAACGTCCTTCTATCAATTTAAATTTAATCGAAAAGGCCATACAACAAATTAAGGCGCAATATCCAGAAATCATTATTTTTGTCGATAATTGCTATGGTGAATTTGTAGAAGAACGTGAACCTATTGAATGTGGAGCGGATTTAATTGCAGGCTCATTAATTAAAAATCCAGGTGGCGGTTTAGCAAAAATCGGCGGTTATATTGCAGGAAAAAAAGATTTAATTGCACGTTGTGGTTATCGTCTAACTGCGCCTGGTATAGGTAAAGAAGCAGGTGCATCACTCAATTCGTTACAAGAAATGTATCAAGGGTTCTTTTTGGCACCACATGTTGTTAGTCAAAGTTTGAAAGGGGCTTTATTTACAAGTCTTCTTCTAGAGAAGATGGATATGCGAACAAGTCCAAGATACGATGAAGCGCGAACAGATTTAATTCAAACGGTTTCTTTTGAGAATAAAGAACAAATGATTCAGTTTTGTCAAAGTATACAACAAGCCTCTCCCATTAATGCACATTTCAGTCCTGAGCCAGCTTATATGCCAGGATATGAAGACGATGTAATCATGGCGGCAGGGACATTTGTACAAGGATCTTCTATTGAACTTTCTGCTGATGGGCCAATTAGACCGCCATTTGAAGCCTATGTTCAAGGCGGATTAACATATGAACACGTAAAATTAGCTGTCTCAAGAGCAGCGAGAAATCTAAAATCACAACAATTGATTTGATTTTTGAATGAACTTCCATATATGTTTTGTAAAAAGAGATAGTATATACATGCTATTTTAATTTATAATCCCACATATGGATTTTTTTGAATAAATTTAAGGAATTTTCTAATAATTATAGATTTAAGGCGACGAATTAACAGATGAAAGTAGTCATATCAAGGGATGAGAACTTCATGTTAGAAAACCTTACATATCTTTGAATTAATCTGATTATTATGCTAAATTTATTACAAGTTCAAAAGTAGAGGTGATCGGATTGAAGTCAAATGATACATTACGACGAAGTATGCCCGTTTTCCCTATGAGTGTTGTAACAAAATTAAGTGAATTGTCTGCTAGGCAAATTCGTTATTATGAAACACATGAACTCGTTAAGCCACAACGATCAGAAGGAAACAAAAGACTTTTTTCATTAAATGATTTAGAACGCTTACTTGAAATTAAGAAGTTAATTGAAAAAGGGTTCAATATTAAAGGTATTAAACAAATTATTAATGATGAACAAGATCACCTTACTGATGATGAACAAGAGACAAGAAAACAAATGATAGTTGAAGCTACACAGAAACCAGAGCGAGAAGCAATTCCAATAAATCGTGGTGACTTATCACGTTTTATTAAATAAAAATACGGGGGACATATATTATGCCAAAACGTTCATTTACAAAAGAAGATATTCATAAGTTTGCTAAAGAGGAAAATGTAAGATACTTACGACTACAATTTACAGATATATTAGGCGTTATTAAAAACGTTGAAGTACCAGTAAGTCAATTAGAGAAAGTATTAGATAACGAAATGATGTTTGACGGATCTTCAATTGAAGGGTTCGTACGTATTGAAGAATCTGATATGTACTTATATCCAGATTTAGATACTTGGGTTATTTTCCCATGGACTGCTGGTCAAGGAAAAGTTGCACGACTTATTTGTGATATTTACAAAACAGATGGTACACCATTTGAAGGGGATCCACGTGCAAACTTAAAACGTGTCTTAAATGATATGAGAGAATTAGGTTTTTCTGAATTGAACTTAGGACCTGAACCAGAATTCTTCTTATTCAAATTAGATGAAAAAGGAGAGCCAACATTAGAATTAAATGATGATGGTGGTTACTTTGACCTTGCACCAACGGATTTAGGTGAAAATTGTCGTCGTGATATTGTATTAGAATTAGAAGATATGGGCTTTGATATTGAAGCGAGTCACCATGAAGTTGCACCTGGACAACATGAAATTGATTTCAAATATGCAGATGCAATTACAGCATGTGATAATATTCAAACATTTAAGCTTGTAGTTAAAACAATTGCGCGTCAACATAACTTACATGCAACATTTATGCCAAAACCATTATTTGGCGTTAACGGAAGCGGTATGCATTTTAATATGTCATTATTCAAAGGTAAAGAGAATGCGTTCTTTGATCCAGATGGTGATATGCAAATGACTAAAGATGCTTTCCATTTCGTAGCAGGTATCTTAAAAAATGCACGTGGATTTACAGGCGTATGTAATCCATTAGTTAACTCATATAAACGTCTTGTTCCTGGCTATGAAGCACCGTGTTATATTGCATGGAGTGGTAAGAACCGTTCACCATTAATTCGTGTGCCATCATCTCGTGGACTATCAACACGTGTTGAGGTGCGTTCAGTAGACCCGGCTGCCAATCCTTACTTAGCATTAGCAGCAATATTACAAGCTGGCTTAGATGGTATTAAAAATAAACTTGAAGTACCAGAACCAGTGAATCAAAATATCTATGAAATGAACCGTGAAGAACGTGAAGCGGTTGGTATACAAGATTTACCTTCAACTTTATATACTGCAATTAAAGCAATGAGAGACAACGAACCAATCAAACAAGCACTTGGTAATCACATCTATCACCAATTTATTAACTCTAAATCAATTGAGTGGGATTACTACAGAACTCAAGTTTCTGAATGGGAAAGAGAACAATACATCAAGCTTTACTAGGTGCTAAACAAAGGGGTTAAACACTAGGAATATAAGCAATCCATTTATTCTTTATGAATAGATTGGGTTGCTTTTTTGCGCCCACTCATTAAAAATAACCAACTATACCTTTAGCGAGTTATAGATGGTCATAAAAATAAAATAATTATAAAACTGTATCGCTTTTTTTAAAGCATGTAATTAACCAATACACACAGTGTGTTACCAATTTGTATGTATCAATAAGAATAATAAAAAATGATCAAATATTTGAGTTATTCAAGCTATATTAGATTTATCAGATTTAATAAAAAAGATAGAATGCACTCGTAAAAGTTAACGAGCCATTCTATCTTTAAACATTAGTGATGAAACTAATGTTTAACCAAATATTGCGTGCGAAAATGGTATTAAATATAAGACGATTAATGTAAGACTTACTAAAATGTATATAATAAACGCACGCACTTCTTTTGACTTAAAGAAGATAATCACCTCACTCATGTTTAGTGAACTTTAATTGTAGAACAAGCGAATTTATCAGTCAACTTTGACTTATTAATGGGAAGAAGATTGACTAATTACCTTTAAAATTTGTGTGCAATATAAACCTATAGTATAATATACTTAATAAAATTTACTTATCATAAGGGGATGGAATCATGCAAGAAGTAAAATTAGTAACATTAAAAGCACTTTCACTAGATGATTTAGAAAAAGAAATTAATAACTATTTAAAAACAGACGAAATATCTGGTTATAAATTATTAAATTCTACTGTACGTGAAGTTGAAGAACGTACATTTTCAGCTAACGAGCAAGAATTTCATGCATTTTTAACATTTACAAAAGATATTTAAATGGCATATCATTAATTGAAAATACTGCGTAGAAAGATTAATTTCTTTCTGCGCAGTATTTTTTTGTGCCAAAGCTAATATATAAACAACTATAATAATATTATGTAAACTTTATAATTTCATAATATTCATTTTACTTAATGACATTTGTCATATGTAATTTATGACAATATTCACTACTGTCTTTCTATTAGATTCGTCATACTTAAAGTAGGAAATGAAAGGAGTGTATAAAATGATTAAAATAAAACATTTAACTAAAACTTATAAACGAGTAAAAGTAGTTGATGATGTGACGTTTGATATAAATGAAGGTCATTGTACTGCATTAATAGGACCGAATTGCGCTGGTAAATCTACGCTTATAGACATGATTATAGGTGATCGACATGCAAATAAAGCCGAAATACTAGATACGGCACAATTATTGGATTCTAAGAATTTAGGGATTATGTTTCAAAAAACAAATTTTCCAGATTTAATAAAAGTAAAGGAACTTTACCAACTGTTTGCTCATTTATATACGGATGCCATTACTTTAAAAGAGTTTAGTGAAATTACACTTTTTAATGAAAGTCAATTAAATCAATATGCTAATAAATTATCGGGTGGGCAAAAGCGGATTCTTGATTTTGCACTCGCACTTATAGGTAAACCCCAATGTATATTTTTAGATGAACCGACGAGTGCCATGGATGTACAAATGCGTGGCCATTTTTGGGAAGTTGTAACGAAGCTGAAGGACGACGGGGTAACGATATTTTACACCTCCCATTATATAGAAGAAGTAGAGCGTATGGCTGACCGAGTAATTGTTTTGGAAAAAGGACGTGTGATTTTAAATGACAATCCGGAAACGATAAGAACACGTCAACATACATCAATCATTAGTTTACCAAGCAAATACCAAGACAAAGTTGAAACGAATTTATCTAGTAAGCACTTCGAATATACATTAGAGAATCATAAAATACGGATAACTACGACAGATGTACAAATGATCATTGAATATCTCATTTCGATACATGTCGATTTGAATGAAATAGAGATCAATAAAGCAAGTCTGTTAGAAACCGTATTTAATAAAGAAGAGGTGAAGTAGTATGTTAACTTATTACTTAAAGACAGAAATTCAATTATTATTTAGAAAGAAAGTGTATTTGGTGCTATCTATACTGGTACCACTTGCTTTATATTTATTATTTACATCTATACTGGATTTGCCTGAAGAAGCGAAAAAACCATTTTATAAAGAATATATGTATAGTATGACGGCATTTAGTTTATCGAGTTTTTGTTTAATGCAATTCCCGATAGATTTAATTAATGAAAAGACGACAGGTTGGTATAAAAATTTAATGCGTACACCACTACAGTCACATCAATATTATATGGCTAAAGTCTTTAAAATGATGTTCCAATTTATTTTAGCCATCTTACTTATTTTTATTGTCGCACACTTTATGAAAGGTGTTGAAATGTCAACTTCAGATTGGTTACTTTCCGGTTTAATATTATGGATTGGGGCGAGTACTTTTTTATCTGTTGGGGTATTGATATCACAAATCAATGAAATTCAAAAAGCAAGTAGTATTGGTAATATTTTGTATTTAAGTTTAGCTATTCTTGGCGGTCTATGGTTTCCTGTAAGTCAATTTCCTGAATGGATGCGCAAGATTGCTTATGTCACACCGACTTACCATTTGAAGCAAGTCGCTTATGAAATTGGTAAAGGAGGGACGCTAGACTATTTATCACTTTTTGTTTTAGTTGGTTATAGTATACTCTTTTTAGTAGTTGCACTTATTATTCAAAAGAGAAGAGACGTGGATATATGATTAAAAGATTGAAAGTCAATGTAATTGATTTATCGAGTTTAGTATATCTCATATTTGCAGTGATACCATTGTTTACATTTGACTTAAAAGGGCCATATTGGATGTATGTTATTATATTTATTATTTTTACAATTTCATATACTGCTTTGGCCATATTTACGGAAGTGTTATCAACGAAAATGATATATACTTTTCTAATTTTACATTATATTGGTATCACTTATTTAGTTTATAGTGTCGGGCCAGCGACGAGTTTATTCTTTTTCTTTAGTTCATTTATTTTACCATATGTATTGAAAGTGAAAATGAAATCTATAGCCTTTTTAATTTTCATTGTTGTCATGCTTATTAATTTTATTTTAATTTATGTCGCAGATCCGCTAAGTTTAGGCTTTATAGCAGTCATGCATATCGCTATATTACTTATAACGGTTGGAAACTTCAAACAGAGTGAAACAATAAAAATGAAAAATGCACTGGAAGAAAAGAATAAGCATATCAATGTACTCATTGCCGAACAAGAACGAAATCGCATTGGACAAGACTTACATGATACGTTAGGTCATGTTTTTGCAAGTTCAAGCATAAAATCAGAACTAGCAATCAAACTGATTGATAGCGATTCAGAAAAAGCAAAATTACAAATGATTGAAGTTAACAATATATCTAAGGAATCATTAAATAAAGTTCGCAGTATCGTCAATGATTTGAAAATACAGTCATTTGAAGAAGAAGTAGCTTCGATGGAAACGTTGTTAAAAAATGCAAATTTAAATTTTGAATTTTTTAATGCCGAACTAGCAAAAGGTATTAGTCCAGCTAAACAAGCTATTTTGGCGATGATTTTGAGAGAGGCAATTAATAATGTGTTGAAACATGCTCATGCAACATCGGTAACTGGTTCATTAACAGAGACACAAAATGATATTACATTGACTATTATTGACAATGGGATTGGTATGGATGATTTAAAAGAGCATGATTTGAAGAGTATTAAAGAACGTGTAGCCCTTATGAATGGATCGATTGAAATACAATCGAATCATGGCTTATGTATATCCATTAAAATATCTCGAGGTGACGCATGATGATAAATATCATACTAGCAGAAGATCAAACGATGTTAAGAGAAGCAATGGTTCAGCTTATTAATTTAAATGAACAGTTAGAAGTAGTTGGAAGTTCAGGTAACGGAAAAGAAGCGTATGAATTAATTAAAGTAAGACAACCACAGGTTGCTATCTTAGATATTGAAATGCCTGGCATGACAGGTTTAGAAATATTGAGAAATATTAAAGAACAACAACTTGATGTGAAAGTAATTATAGTTACAACATTCAAGAGACCCGGTTATTTTGAATCAGCGGTAGCAAACGATGTAGATGCTTATGTATTGAAAGAACGCTCTATAGATGAATTAGTCACAACGATTTATAAAGTATTGAATAACGAAAAAGAATATAGTGAAGCACTGATGACGTCGCTATTTAAAGAAAAAAATCCATTAACACCTAAAGAACAATTGGTTTTAAGAGAGATAGGTGAGGGCCATACGAGTAAAGAGATTTCCAAGCATCTCTTTTTATCTTATGGAACAATTAGAAATTATACATCTACGATTATTGATAAACTTGATGCCGAAAATCGATTTGAAGCATGGAATATTGCTAGAAATAAAGGATGGATTTAAATGATTTAGCACTTGCTAAATATGTTGTATGGTTCAAATTAAATAATAAAACTGCCGATAAGTCTATAACGGCAGTTTTTATTATTTACGTTTATTTTTGGATGCGATAGATTGGATAATGAAAATGATAAATCCGATTAATATGCCTAATAAAACTGCTACAACGGCAGAAACCATTAGCGGTAGTTGAAATTGGTTTTGTAAGATTAGACCTACGATGACGGCAATGACAACTGCAATAATCGTTATCATGTTTTCTTTGAAAATGCTCAATTTGTTCACTCCTATTCAAGATTATTATAGCACGAGTTATTTACATAGATAAACAATATCATGTTATTTAAAACATCAGCTAATTTATGAGTTAGTGTATAATGTGGTCTTGACGATAGTTTGCTTTTTCTATATGATAATTTGGAATATTTAAAAGAAGTGGGTGCAACAGTGAAATCTAAGAAAAAAATGACTAGTTTAGTCGTTATCGTAGTAGTGTTAGGTGTATTAGCTTTTCAATATATTAATCAAACAGGACCATTTCAAAATAATGGTGCAGATACGTCAACAGGACCACATGATTCTGAAAAAGTTCATGTGTCACGTGTTGTAGATGGAGATACATTCGTTGCTGAAAATGACAATAATGAGCAATTGAAAGTTAGACTGATTGGCGTTGATACGCCCGAAACAGTTAAACCCAATACGCCGGTACAACCTTATGGGAAAGAGGCTTCTGATTATACTAAAAAGCATTTAACAAATAAAGACGTGTATTTAGAGTACGATAAAGAAAAAGAAGACCGATACGGTAGAACATTAGCTTATGTTTGGCTTGATGATAAGACAATGTATAATGAGCAATTAGTCAAACAAGGCTTAGCTAGAGAAAAATATTATTCTCCAAATGGAAAATATAGAGAAGCCTTTGAAAAGTCTGAAGACATTGCTAAAGAGAAAAAATTAAATATTTGGAGTTAAACTTTGAATTTATAATGTGAAAAAAAAGCCGAGACGTATATTAATGTCTCGGCTTTATAATATTATATTTTTCATAACGTATTGGCAGTAATTTGGGCCGACTCCTGTGGAAAAGCACTGGCCGAAGACTACAGGCTAAGGCTGTGTCCACGGAAAGCGTGCACAAAAAACTGCCCACAAAGACGGAGGCTTTAGCTAAAGTTTGAAGAGTCTGAGACATCTATTTTTGTCCCAGACTCTTCTTTCCTATATAGTATATTAATTTAATAAAAACGTGCTACTAATTTATCATATTGCTCTTTAGTCAATGCCTGATCTGTTGATTGAACAGTATCTCCAATAATTTGTTGTAAGGAAGATTTAGATGAGACTGTTTCAACGTAATCACCTCTTGTAGACGGGCCGTCAATAATATTTACGCTACCATCAGTGAAATAAACAAGTCCAATATTCTTGATTTGTTGATTGAGTTTCTCATATATCTTAGCCTCTAAAGCCTGTGTATTGATAGATGATTGTTCAAAAGGATCATAATTATAAAAATCATAGGTTACAGAATTATTTTTAATACGTTCAATGAATGTATACGTTGTCGAACGTGTTGATTGAAACTGACTATGAAATTGATTAGCAATATAACGTCCTACAGTTTGGGCTATATTATCATTCACTTTAGATTCATTGCTGTTTGTTGTATCTGCAGTGAAATGATAAAATGTTTTTTGCTTCCAATTTTTAACATTGATATTAAAAATGCCTTTTTCTGTAATTACAACATAATCGAAAGTTCTAGCGTACTCAAAAAGGGGATGTTTTACAGCTAAGTTACCAGTAGCTATAATATCAAAATGTTGAATGACACCTTCGTTTTTATATTGATTTAAGATACTATTTAAATCTTGCTTCGCTTTTCTTAAACCATGATGGTGCGTATCATTGTTTCCATCTATATTCAGCATTTGATTTTTTAATTGTGTATTTTCTCGAGTTACTGTACTTATTTTTGTAACTAATTGATCTTTTGAATACGTTTCAGTTTCAAGTTTATTTTGCATTACTCGATGGTCAATTATTACAATAACAATTAATAGTATTATAATTACAATTAATATTAACGGGAAAAACATATGTATCATCCTAATCTTATTTAATTTTTTATTATATCTTATTTTACGCTTTTATTTAGTTTAGCACAAATTCTATAATTTTAAATTAGTATATTAGTGCTATTACAATAGAAAGACCATTACTTACAAAAGCAATATTTTGATGTAATATTACTAAATTAATTTTATTGGTTCTTTAAAACTGTTGTGGAATTTGTATAATTCAAGTCATTAAACAGTTATAATGAATTACGCACAATATCTTTCAATGAAGAAGGTGAATAGCAAGTTGAGCAATATAAAACAATATTTTGAACATATCATAGAAACGATCCAGTGGGACGATATTATTGCATTTGATAATCATCCGTTTGCTTATAAAATGATAGATGAACTATATAAAGCAAATATAAAAATATCAGTAATAAGTTATTCTACAGATATTATAAGGTATGTATCAAAATATACAGATTTTAATATAATCATTCCAAATGGTATGGTTGATAGTGCTAGTCATGTGATACTAGGCAAAGGTGTATTAGAAACCTTTTCAAAATACCAAATTCGCTTTTATTTTGTTTCAGCACCTTTTATGAATGAAGATAAGTTATATCAAACCGTACCTGCAATAGCAGAAATACAAAATACGATAAAGAACTGTACTCATAGTGTGCTCCTAATGAATAGACCAGATCCTATTATTGGAGATTCAAATGGGCAATACATAGAAATTGGTGATTTTTAAAATTATTTGTGCTTTATTTCACATTTTTGCGCTTAATGCATTGAAAAATGCGCATACAAATTATATAATATGTATTATTGGAAACGCTTACTTTTATAGGAGGTGCACTTTTGGATAATGAAAATAATGAAAAAGTTAAAGACATTGTAAAATCTTTAAATGAAAATGTACCTAACTTATTTAAATTTAATGGTGAAGTTGCCAAACAACTATTTTTACGTGACGAATTTAACCTGAATGGTAAAGTTGATATCAGCGTTGAAAGAAAATTTTTAGGTGAGGTCTTAAAATATATTCCTAATGACAATCGTAAGGTGCTCCACGATACCAATCACGCATCATCTAATTATGACGAATTAAATTTCGAAAATATTACACATGCAGAAATATTTGATGGTGAAAAATTAATTATGACTATCATTGTCTATGATGTTGAAGATGAAGAATGGATGTTTAGATGGAATCATAATATTCGATTGCCAGAAAAAAATATTTATTTTCACTCTATTAAATGGGATGTAGACTATATTAAGCCAGAAATCGTTTTAATGTATGAATTATTAGATCCTATTGATTATCATCAATTACCAAATTATAGAATTGTTATAGATTCATTGAGTTATTATCAATTTGTAATACTACGTTTAGTAGTGGGCGATGAAAGAATTAATCAAGTGCTTATATCAGAGAAAAAAGCCATATAAAATCCTTCAAATCATTGGAAAGTTTAACCAACAGATACAATGAATTTGAAGGATTTTTGTTTGGCTTGATTTATGAAATATTATTTAAAGCGAGTTTGAATTTGTATGACTTCAATCATATCATTAAAACTACTTTAAGTATCTTTTGATTTATATAACGATAATAAAAGCTACTTAAGATTTTAAACATATGCCATTATAACAATATTCATAAGTGGATTTGACTGCTTTATCGGCATCAGAGACATGTATACCAAACATGATTGATATCTCTGATGCCCCTTGATTCATCATTTTTAAATTGATATTCGATTCAGCTAACGCGTGCGTAATTGTATTTGCAGTACCGACAATTCTATGCATACCTTCACCAACAATCATTAAGATAGCTAAATCATGTTCCACACTTAACTCATCAACATCGCAATTTTTTCGAATGTCATTTAAGACTTGTTCTTCTCTATTTTGGATTTCTTTGGAGCGCATAATAATACTAATATTATCTATACCTGATGGCATATGATCAAATGAAATACCATAATCCTCTAAGACAGCTAATATTTTTCTTGTAAAACCAACTTGTCTATTCATTAAATATTTTTTAATGTTTAAAACTGTAAACCCTTTATCACAACTAATACCACTGACAATGTTATTAGAATTTATTTCTCTATCATGGCGAATATATGTACCAATATCATCAGGTCTATTTGTATTTTTTATGACAACTGGAATTCTATCTTTGTGTAAAGGTTGTAAAGCTTCATCGTGAAACACTCCAAATCCAGCATAAGAAAGTTCACGCATTTCTCGATAGGTAATTTCATCGATGACTTCAGGATTTTTAACAATCGTAGGATTTGCTCTAAAAATACCAGAGACATCAGTGAAATTTTCATATAAGTCTGCCCGTACACCTCTAGCTACTATAGCACCTGTGATGTCAGAGCCACCTCTTGGAAATGTAACAATATAATTTTGTCGTGAAACCCCAAAGAATCCAGGAATTATGAGTTTTTCATTATATTCACGTAATTTATATAGCGTATTATAAGATTGCTCTAAGATTTGTGCATTTTGTGGTAAATCAGTAACTTGAATGCCTGCCTCACCAGGAGATACATATCTTGTAGGAATACCTTGGCTATTGTTATATTCTGCAATGAGTTGCGCATTAAAATCTTCTCCACAGGATAGTAATGCGTCTAATAAACGAGAAGGTTTATCTTTTAATATAGCAATGTATGACTCTAATGTTTCATCAATTGAAGTTAGTAAATGATAATCCATGTTTAATTCATCTATGATATCTGCGTATCTTTGAATGATTTCTTTCTTTTTAGACGTGTAATCTAATCTATCAATCACTTTTTCATACAAACGAATTAGTAAGTCCGTTGTTTTTACATCTTCGCTGTGACGTTTACCCGGTGCTGATACGATGATAATTTTCCGATCAACATCTGAATTTACGATATTTAATACTTTTTTAATCTGTTCTGCATTAGAAACAGAACTTCCTCCAAATTTAGCTACTTTCATTGTAAATACCAACCTTTCTAAAAAATCAGAAAATTTTGTTTAGTTTTTATCACGGGAGTGATACGATAGATATACGATTAAATATTGAACCTTTACAAAAATAATGAATGAATTTATACTATACCATATTCAAGTATTTTTCAACTGTACAATTGTATTTTTAAGAAGAACAACGGAGGAATGAAGTTATGAGAGAATTAAACGTAGCCTTACTTGGTTTAGGAACTGTAGGTTCTGGTGTAGTTAAAATTATAGAAGAGAATAGAGAACAAATTAAAGAAACAATGAATAAAGATATCAATATTCGACACATTTTAGTTAGAGATAAATCAAGACAAAGACCAATAAATGTGTCGAGTTATCATTTAACAGAAGATATTGATGAAATATTAAATGATGATTCAATTGATATCATTGTAGAAGTTATGGGTGGTATTGAACCAACTGTGGATTGGCTAAAACGTGCATTAAGTCAGAAGAAACACGTCGTAACAGCAAATAAAGACTTATTAGCAGTCCATTTAAATGTATTAGAAGATTTAGCGCAAGAAAATGATGTTGCGTTGAAATATGAAGCAAGTGTTGCAGGTGGTATTCCTATTGTAAATGCTATAAATAATGGGTTGAATGCAAACAACATTAGCAAATTTATGGGCATACTGAATGGTACGTCTAATTTTATTTTAAGTAAAATGACTAAAGAGCAAACAAGTTTTGAAGCTGCCTTAGACGAGGCTAAAGCATTAGGTTTTGCAGAAGCAGATCCTACAGATGATGTAGAAGGTATTGATGCGGCAAGAAAAGTGGTCATTACTTCTTATTTATCATTTAACCAGGTTATTAATTTAAATGATGTCGATAGACGTGGTATCAGTGATGTTGAATCTGAAGACATTCAAGTTGCAGATCAATTAGGTTACAAAATTAAATTAATCGGTAAAGGAACATATGAAAATGGACAGGTACAAGCTTCAGTTGCACCGACGTTCATTAATAAAGCGCACCAACTTGCAGCGGTAGAAGATGAATTTAATGCAATTTATGTTATTGGCGATGCTGTTGGAGAAACAATGTTTTACGGAAAAGGTGCAGGCAGTTTAGCAACTGGTAGTGCTGTAGTCAGTGATTTATTAAATGTCACATTGAATTTTGAAACTAACTTGCATACATTACCGCCTCACTTTGAATTAAAAACTGAAAAAACCAAAGAACTGATGGATGAATCAGAAACTGTTTCACTTAAAGAGAAAGAAAGTTATTATGTTGTAGTTCAAACTGATGGTGAAGAAGTAAATAAAGTTGAAACGTTACTTAAAGGTCAATTACCGTTTCATAAATCATTGGCCGTAACTGAGCGAGATGCTCATACGGTTGGTGTTGTAATTGTTGGTATAGATGAAAATCCTGAAGCATCCATCACAGAATCTGGATATATCGTTAAGAAAATTTATCCAGTAGAAGGAGTTTAATAACTATGAAAAACTGGCAAGGTTTAGTTGAAGAATTTAAAACATATTTACCTGTAAATGAAGCAACACCATCACTAACATTAAATGAAGGACATACGCCACTCATATATTGTGAACGGATGTCTGAAAAATTAGGCATTGAACTCCATGTGAAATATGAAGGTGCGAATCCTACAGGCTCTTTTAAAGACAGAGGTATGGTTATGGCGATGGCCAAAGCCAAAGAAGAAGGGAAAAAAATCGTAATCTGTGCATCGACAGGTAATACGTCAGCATCTGCAGCTGCATACGCTGCTCGAGCTGGCTTAAAAGCAATCGTAGTAATTCCTGAAGGTAAGATTGCACTAGGTAAATTATCACAAGCTGTTATGTATGGCGCAGAAATTGTTTCAATCGAAGGTAATTTTGATGAAGCATTAGAAATCGTGCAAGAAGTTGCAAAAAATGGAGAAATCGCATTAGTTAATTCAGTCAATCCTTATCGACTTGAAGGTCAAAAAACTGGCGCATTTGAAGTTATTCAACAATTGGGTGGTTCGGCGCCTGATATACTCTCTATACCGGTTGGTAATGCAGGAAATATTTCTGCATATTGGAAAGGTTTTAAAGAATATAGTGATAAAAATGGCACTCAATTGCCTAACATGTATGGTTTTCAAGCAGAAGGTGCCTCTCCTATCGTTCAAAATAAAGTTGTTAAAAATCCTGATACAGTGGCAACAGCAATTAGAATTGGTAATCCAGCAAGTTGGGATAAAGCGACGAATGCACTAGAAGAATCAAATGGTTATATTGATAGTGTGACAGATGAAGAAATTTTAGAAGCATACCAATTAATGGCTCGCAATGAAGGTGTATTTAGTGAACCAGCAAGTAATGCATCAATTGCAGGATTGATAAAATTACATCGCGCTGGTAAATTGCCTCAAGGCAAAAAAGTTGTTGCAGTTCTAACAGGTAATGGACTGAAAGACCCTGATACAGCCATTTCACTATTAGATAATCCAATTAAACCATTACCAAATGATAGACAGAGTATTTTAGATTACATCAAAGGGGCACTATAGCATGAAAGAAGCGTTACATTTAAAAATTCCGGCATCTACAGCTAACTTAGGTGTCGGATTTGATTCTATAGGAATGGCTTTAAATAAATTCTTATATTTAGACGTTACTGTGAACGATGAAGATCAATGGTCTTTTAATCATATTGGACCTAATGTAGATGAACTGCCTAATGATGAGAGCCACTACATTTACCAAATCGCACAAAAAGTTGCTGAAACATATGAAGTTGAATTGCCAAATTTAAATGTAGAAATGAGAAGTGAAATTCCTTTAGCAAGAGGATTAGGTTCATCTGCTTCGGCTTTAGTGGGTGCATTGTATATCGCTAACTACTTTGGAGATATTGAACTATCTAAATATGAACTATTACAACTTGCGACGGATTTTGAAGGGCATCCAGATAATGTAGCGCCAACAATTTATGGTGGTCTTGTGCTTGGTTATTATAACGGTGATACAAAAGTTACAGATGTCTCCTACATTGATACACCTAAAGTTGATATTATTATAACGATACCAAGTTATAAATTAAAAACAATTGATGCAAGAAACGCATTACCTGATACATTTTCTCATGAAAAGGCAGTTCAAAATAGTGCAATTAGTAATACGATGATTAGTGCATTAATTCAACATAATTATGAATTAGCTGGAAAAATGATGGAACAAGACGGTTTCCATGAACCTTATAGACAACATTTGATTCCAGAATTTCAAACAATTAAAGGTATTGCGAAACAACATCTAGCATACGCAACAGTAATTAGTGGTGCCGGCCCAACAGTACTCACATTAATAGCACCTGAACGAAGCGGCGAATTAGTACGTGCACTAAAGCGTGAATTTAAAGATTGTAGATCAGAACTTGTTACAATCAATGAAACAGGTGTAACGACTAAAGTATTGTACCAACGTTAATAATCTGTTGTAATATAGAATATAGACGTTGAAGGGAGATTAGCAACATGGGTAAGTATAAAATGGTAGTCATGGACATGGATGACACATTGATGAATAATGAAAATCAAATGAGTCCAGAGACAGAATCTTATTTATTAGATATACAAAAACAAGGATATAAAGTCGTATTAGCATCTGGTAGACCTACTGAAGGCATGTTACCAACTGCTAAAAAATTAAAATTTGATACATATCAAAGTTATGTAATTAGCTATAATGGTGGTAAAACTGTCAATGTGAATACTGAAAGTGTAGAAAAAAGTCGAACGGTAACTAAGGAAAATTTCGATTTAATTGTGGATTATTGTCGCAAAAATAATTTATTCATTTTAACATATGAAGATGGTCATATTGTTTACGAAGGTGAACATGAATATATGAATATAGAATCGGAATTAACTGGGTTACCTATGGAACATGTAAATGATTTAAAGGATTTCATCCAGGATGACGTGCCTAAAGTAATGGGTGTAGATTATGTATCAACTATCTCAAAACTTAACACTGACTTAGCTGGTCACTTTAATGAAGATATAGATGTGACAACAAGTAAGCCGTATTTCTTAGAATTTATGGCACAGGGTGTTTCTAAAGGTAATGCAGTAACAGATTTATCTAAAAAATTAGATATTGCATTATCTGAAGTAGTTGCATTCGGAGATAGTTCAAACGATATTTCTATGCTGCAAGTGGTCGGTCATGCTGTTGCTATGGGCAATGCCAATGACCAGGTGAAAGCAGTTGCTGATGAAATTACATTGAGCAATAGTGACAATGGCATTCCACATACATTGAGACAGATTTTATAAAAGTTAAAGCGTTTAATGTATTAATATCGTTTTTGTAATTATTTGTTTGTATGCGCACTGAAATTACGATTTGTAGTAGTTATTAAAAAAGAGGTTAGAACTTTAAATAAAAGTCCTAACCTCTTTTTTAATAGATGTATTTATTTTGCAGTATGTGTCCATTCATTTTTACCTCGATGTCGTTTTACATGTGCATAGACATGGTCTGCAGCATAATCTAGGTTTGTATAAACAGTGATTGAAAATGCGGACTGATCCTCCTCAAATGTTTCTTCTAAAAATAGGTCTTTTAAATGTTCAAAGAGGCTTTCCATTTGTGAATGCTCTAAACTACTGTATTCTCTTAGTGTGCGTTTGATTAAGCGTTGATGCTTTTCCTCAAGTGATTGCACAACTATAACGAAACGTTCTTCAGTCTCTAATATGTCATCAAATAAATTCGTTTGTCCAACCATAGTTTCCACCTCTAGGTTAAGTCATTATTATATGTTATTATACTACACTTCTTGACCAGTGAAAATATCCTTACTTCTATAATTAAATTGTTAGCAAATTAAAAAACATCGGAATAAACACATAACAGTTTATTCCGATGTTTTAATTTTAATTATAATCGTGTCTCTTCAAATCCATCTCACTGAGTTTGACGATTTTAGTTTTCTTAATAAATTTGTGAACGATATAAATTACAAATAAAATAATCATAGGTGCTAAATTTCTAAATAGTGCGGCAAAATCTCCAGATAAAGCAGCATCTAACGAGTTACCAACAAATAAGAATAATAACGCTATAATGACAATAATTGGTCCAAATGGATAAAACGGTGCTTTGTAAGGCAACACTTCATTTGGATCTTTATTTTGTTTCTTAATAGCAGAGCGTAACCTAATTTGTGATAAGATACTAGACGCCCAAATCACAATAACGAGTGATCCTATAATATTTAATAACGAGAACACTATATCTGATTTGAATTGCGCTAGTATTATGATGAACAATACAATTACAAATGTAGCAATTAATGCAGTCATTGGTAATTTTGTAGTCTTGTTTAATTTAGATAAGAACTTAGGTGCTTGTCTATCTTCTGCCATAGAGAATAACATTCTACTTGTAGTATAAATCCCAGAATTAGCTGCTGATAATAAAGAAGTTAAAATAACTGCATTTATTACTGAAGCTGCAAATGCAATGCCAACACGATCAAACACAATGGTAAAAGGGCTTTGAGAAACCGATTCGTTTTTATTCAATAACATTGGGTCTGTATAAGGGATAATTGCTGATATAACTGCGATTGATAATACATAAAAGAGTAAAATTCTCCAGAAAACTTGTCTGATAGCTTTTGGCATTGAGCGATCAGGGTTAGAAGATTCGCCTGCAGTAACAGCAACGACTTCCGTACCTCCAACTGAAAAGCCTGCTACCAAGAGGACGCCTAGAAAACCTGAAATACCACCAACAAATGGTGCCTCACCAGTTGTGTAATTCGATAATCCATAAGTTTTCCCACCTAATATTCCTACAATCGTTAATACACCAATGAGAATAAACACGATGATGGTTACAACTTTGATGAGAGATAACCAAAATTCTGTTTCACCGAATGCTTTAACAGAAAATATATTTAATAAGAACAGTAAGCATAAGAATATAATGCTCCATGTGACAGGACTGAAAAATTGAAAAGTATCCCAGTAATAAAGTACACTTGAAGAAATAATAATATCAACGCTCGTTACAAGTAGCCATATTGCCCAATATAGCCACCCCATGGTAAATCCTAATGATTTATCTACAAACCTTGTAGAATAAGAACTAAACGATCCAGAAACAGGATAGAAAGTTGCTAGCTCCCCGATTGATGACATTAAGAAATACAACATAATTCCAATAATTAAATAAGCTAATATAGCGCCACCAGGTCCTGCTTGAGAAATGACATTCCCAGTTGCAACAAAAAGTCCAGTACCAATGGCACCACCAATTGCAATCATTGAAATATGACGAGAATTTAGACCGCGATTCATATTGTTTTGTGCCATAAAAAGTCTCCTATATTCGATTGAAATTTTATATATACAATACATTTTAATGCTTTTACTGAATACAAGCAATGCTTTTTGTGAGTAATAATTACAAAATGTTTAAATATTGCGAAAATTGTCATTAAAATTAGTGAGCCAATGTTTGCTTTTACGTGGAGGATACATTAAAATAAATACTAGATAATAATTATTATTATCTAGATGAAGTAAGGGGGAAGTAAAATGAGCAATAATAAAAAATTGACAAGCCTTTTCGGTGCGCCAGTCTCAGATAGAGAGAACAGTATGACAGCGGGTCCAAGAGGACCGTTATTAATGCAAGATTGGTACTTTTTAGAACAAATGGCACACTTCGATAGAGAAGTGATTCCGGAGCGCCGTATGCACGCTAAGGGTTCAGGTGCTTTTGGTACTTTTACGGTAACAAATGATATTACACAATATACTTCAGCAAGTATTTTCTCTGAAGTAGGTAAACAAACAGAAATGTTCGCACGTTTTTCAACAGTAGCTGGTGAACGTGGTGCAGCTGATGCAGAACGTGATATTCGTGGTTTTGCATTGAAATTCTATACGGATGAAGGTAACTGGGACTTAGTTGGTAATAACACACCAGTATTCTTCTTTAGAGATCCGAAATTATTCGCAAGTTTAAACCACGCAATTAAACGAGATCCTAGAACAAATATGCGTAGTGCTCAAAACAATTGGGACTTTTGGACATCATTACCAGAAGCTTTACATCAAGTAACAATCTTGATGACAGATCGTGGTATTCCAAAAGGCTTTAGAAATATGCATGGCTTTGGTTCACATACGTACTCAATGTACAATGATAAAGGTGAACGTGTTTGGGTTAAATTCCATCATAGAACACAACAAGGTATTGAAAACTTACAACCGGATGAAGCGGCACGAACAATTGCAGAAGATAGAGAATCTTCACAAAGAGATTTATTCGAAGCAATTGAAAATAAAGATTATCCAAAATGGAAAACGTATATCCAAGTAATGACTGAAGAACAAGCAAGAAATCATAAAGATAATCCTTTTGACTTAACTAAAGTATGGTATAAAGGCGACTATCCACTAATCGAAGTTGGAGAATGGGAACTTAATCGCAATCCAGATAACTATTTCCAAGATGTAGAACAAGCAGCATTTGCACCAACTAACATTGTACCTGGTATTGACTTCTCTCCAGATAGAATGTTACAAGGACGTTTATTCTCATATGGTGATGCACAACGTTATAGATTAGGTGTGAACCATTGGCAAATTCCAGTAAACCAACCTAAAGGTGTAGGGATTGAAAATATCTGTCCATTTAGTAGAGATGGTCAAATGAGAATTCTGGATAACAATCAAGGTGGTAGTACGCACTATTATCCAAACAGTGAAGGTGCATTTGAAGATCAACCTGAATTTAAAAAACCTGGATTAAAAGTAGAAGGCGAAGCTTACGAATATGATTTCCGTGAAGATGACGATAACTACTTCGAACAGCCAGGACGTTTATTCAGATTACAATCTAAAGAACAGCAAGAGCGTATTTTTGAAAATACAGCGAATGAAATGCAAGGTACAACATTAGAAGTACAACACCGTCATATTCGTCATTGTTATAAAGCGGATAGTGAATATGGTAAAGGTGTAGCTAAAGCATTAGGCATTGACATTAATGATGTTGATCTTGAAGTTAAAGACTAATTTAACACAATTTAATAATAAAATAAGCACAAGTTGAATAAACATCATATTTAAAGCCAACGAAATTTATTTCGCTGGCTTTTTTGAGGTGAGGCTTAATTTTATTAACAAAAGTAGGATGACTAGGATTGAAAAGTTTTCAGAGCTGAAGCGCATGTATAAGTCTACTAGCATTTTTATGCATAAGAACTACTAATTTTCATAAATAGAAGTAGTAGTTCTTTAAAGCAGTGGGACTTTACATTTTCTATTCAGTCATCTACTGCCTAAACGAAAAAGAGTCTGAGACATCTATTTTTGTCCCAGACTCTATTGTTCAAAACTCAGAACATTAGACTAATATGCTGCTTTTTAAATCTTCAATTGTCAAATTAAGTGCAACACCTTATCATTGAAAAGCTCTGCTGGTGTTTTCCAATCAAATCGTTTACGAGGACGTGTATTCAACTTATAAACATAGTGTTCTATTTGTTCTTCTGTAATGTTATCAATATCAATACCTTTGGCTATATATTCTCTAATCAATCCATTTGTATTTTCATTAGTTCCACGTTGCCAAGGGGAATGAGGATCAGGAAAATAAAATGGAATGTTATCTAACTCTGACGTAATTTCTGGATGTTTAGAAAACTCTTTACCTCTATCTGGTGTAATAGATAATCGTTTATTGTTTGGTAAGGTGCCAAGTAAATCTACGATTTTCTGTTTCACAAACTCAGATTTCTTTTTAGGTACTTTACCACAAAGTAAATAGCCGGTTTTACGATCTACTAATGTAACAAGACAAGATTTTCCAGTTTTTCCCATAACAGTATCGGCTTCCCAATCTCCGATTCGTTCTCTATCATTAATGATTTGAGGTCGATCATGTATTGAATAACTTATTCTAATTCTACCTCTATTTTCTTGATGACTTTTAGTGTGTCTAGTCTTACCTCTATGCCTTAACAATCTAATACATCCACGGTTACCGTGACTTAATTTAGGCGGATCAAATAGGCCTAAATAAATAGCACGGTAAATAGTATTATAACTAATAGCCAGGTGAAACCCTTCACTTTTCAATCGGTTTGCAATTTGTTCAGGTGACCACTGTTGATTAAGAAATAAAAATTTTACTTTATCAAATAAAATCTTTGATTTTAATAATAATTTACGTCCGCATTATTTATTATTTTAGCCGGATGTCAAAGCCAAGAGGACAAAGAGAAAGAGTTTAAAAAGCAAACCAACCTATACATTGATAAACTCGCAAAAAATGTAGACAAAGTAGATAAAGCAGGTACAGATAACCCTGAGGACCATAAGAAAATCATCAGTGCTACAGACAAAGCGAATAAACAAATCAAATCAGACTTTAAAAAGTATAAAGAAGACTTCAACAAAGATGCATTAGATAATAAAGATAACAAGAAGATCTACCAAAATGTCAGCAACATCACAGATATCTATACACAGTCTTATGATAACTTGCACAAAATTTCAAAAGCAGAAGGCTTAGATAAAGAATCATTTGCAAAACATGCATTGAATGAATTTACCAATTCATATGTGGCATTAGGAACACAAATGAGCAACTTAGAGAAAAGCAAAGCGAAGAAAATTTTAAATGAAAAAGCGTATGATCACTTAAAGAGCACGATTGATCGTTCAACGAATGAAGTGGATACAGTAGCTAAAGGCTATGCGATGCTTCAAGGACAAGGGTTTGATCTAAAAGCAGAAGATATGCCTAAGTTCGACGCTGTGAAGTATGGAAAATATCATAAAGACGGCGAAACGAAAGAAGTTTCTGCAGATAAATACAACCAGCTTGCGGACAAAGCTAACAAAATCTATGACAAAGACTCACAAGTACCGCATGTCGATAAAAGTGTGAATGAACTTTCATACAAACTCTTAGAAGAAAAATACAACTATGCAAAAGCAGTGAAAGAATTAGTCGACAGTTTATCAGAAGCAGCATAAAAATTTTGATATAAGAATGAAACACAGCCTCCGTATTGAATGCGGGGCTGTGTTTGTCTTTAATGTAATCTATACTTCAACTTTGAAATCTGTCACATTCGGAATATCCAATTCAGGATGTGCTTGCAAGTAATCAATAATCAGCTGTGCACCTTCAGTCGGAATCGATTTGATGATTTTATCTTCACTGAACATTGGATAGTTGCCGCCGCCGACAGCACGGTAATTATTCAGTACGACTTCATAAGTTTGATGCATAGCAATCGGCTGTCCTTGATGGGTCAAACGTGTAATACGTTCGCCTTTAGGATTGCCTGCTTTGATAGTATAGGCAATACCTGACCAAATATCATAATTGTAATGCTGAGGCTTGGGTTCAACATATTCAGGGTTCACAATGACTTCTTGGTCTTGTACTTCAAAGTATTCAGCTGTTTGTTCCAAAGCATCTTTAATATCTTGTCCGCTGAGTTTCAGTACATTGAATGTATTAGGGAACGGATAGTTGTTTAAGACATCCCGCATTGTGACTTCGCCTTTAAAGCCGCGTGATAAATCAAATAAGGCAGATGCCGCAATCGGAGCATTGCTTGCTTCCATTAAGATGTAATTCAAGAAGTTAAGGTATGGATGCGGTGCAGTGCATGCTTTAAATTGATCTTCAACGACCATATCTTCAGATAATAAAGTGATTGGGGCATCTAGCCATTGTTCAATATAATCGCTGAATTGCTGAAGCTCATCTGTCAGTACAGCTTTATCAGGATTATCATCAGTTAAAAGCTGTGCAGTCGCATGATGCACACCTTGATCATGGTAGTCTAAGACAATTTTGCCGACAGTATTGCCTTTAGAACCAGGCTGGATGACTGGGACACCGTGAATGACTTGTGCGATTTCACGATGCTGGTGGCCGGTGATTAAGAGGTCGATGTCGGTGTGGAAGCGGTCGAGTAATGCATAACCTTCATTTTCTCCAGTTAAGGCTTCCGTAGGCGCACCGCTTTCTAAATCTCTTTCAAACCCGCCGTGGTAACATACTGCTACAATATCAGATTTGGCTCTGACTTCAGGCAGCCACTGTGCCAATGTGCTTTCAGCACTTTCAAATGTCAGACCTTCAATGTATTCTGCTTTCTCCCAATGCGGGATATATTGTGTAGTTAAACCAATCACGCCAATCGTTAATCCCTCTCTTTGTAAATACGTGACACCATGACCAGTGAAGGGTTCGCCGTTTTCTAAAATGTTCGCAGATAAGACTGGATAATCTAAATCTGCTAGTGTGTCTTTGAGATAATTTAAGCCGAAATTAAACTCATGATTTCCGATTACACCTAAGTCAAAAACGAATTGATTATAAATCGCCGCCAGCTGTTCTGCAGATTCTCTTTCTTTCGCAAGATAATGTCCGATAGGCGATCCTTGAAGAAAGTCGCCATTATCTATACGAATCGTGTTTTTGTACTGTGCACTATCTTCTTCTATGATGGCTTTGGTATGCAAGAGCCCCATCGGTAATCGTTGTGTCTTGTCTTGATAGTCAGTTGGAAAGAGATAGCCGTGTACATCGCTGACGATATAGAATGCAAGTTGTGTCAATGTAAAATCCCCCTATGTGCGTATCAGTTAATCGTTATAGATTGTGTTTTCAGGTTATGCGAACCTTGTTTTAAACGCAAGTGTGCAGACCCTGAAGCATCAGATATTGTTTGACCTTTCAAGGACAGTGTCGCATTGCCGTCACTGTCTGTTTGAACAGATTGTGCTGCACTATACCCTGGTGATGATTGTGTGCCGAATGTCGCAAGCTGGCGTCCGCCATCTGCATAAATACCGGCACGCAAATCGTTTAAAGTTTGGTTGGCAGGCTGACCTTTAAATTGGATTTTGATAGTAAATGTTTGTCCTGCTTGAAGTTGTTCAGGCACATCGAATGCAATGCCATTCGTATTGATAGATGTACTGCTTGTATCCTCATCTGGTGATGAAGGCTGCTCTTCTTTTGGAGTTTCAGATTGTGAGCCTCCATAGCTGCCAGCCGCAAAAGTTGATGGATCGTACCATTTATAGCCTGCTTTAGGTTCTGACCAAGGTTCTTTTTGCGGTTCTGTTGATTGCTTTGGCTGTTCGAAATCTTTCAATGGTGTGGCTTGGTCTTTTGAAACACCGAGCGCTGTTATCGTTTCGGCATCTTCTTGTTTGCCGAGCCATGTTGTTAAGTTAGAGAGCAATTGCTGATTATCTGCTTCTTTAAAGCCGTCATAAGTTTTCTTTGTATCTCCGCTGTCTTCTCGTTTATATTTAGGTGTACTGTCTTCAACTAAAGATGAATCGCCGATGAATGCCGCTTTGCCTTTGCCGACTTTAGACACCGCGACATAAGGTCCTTCAGCTTTACCGCCTCCGGCATAGACACCTTGATCTACCGCATGCGACCATTTTTGTTCTGAAGATAAACCTTCAGGTGTATAAATAATGCCTTTTGCTTTATCAGGGTCAGTAATGGCTAACGTTGAACCTGCATGCATAGACACACTGTTGACATTATCTGTGATGCCCATCGCATCTTTGCCTGTTACCATATTTTTCGTTGTAAGATTATTTAAACCATTGTATCTAAAGCGTACACCAAAGTTTTCAGCTAACCAATCAGAACTGTTTACGCCTTGCATAGCCTCTGACTGCTTTTCATCTTGCGACATATCTTTGGTCATATCGTTGTATGCACCGCGGCGATAGCCGTTCATGGCTTCAGATGAATCAATTCGGTTCAAGTTGCGGTCTGCGTTGTAGTGATCAGAAATGAAAATAATACTGCCGCCTTGTTTTGCAAAATCAACCATAGCTTGTTGTTCAGAAGATTTGAAAGGTGTATTCGCTTCAGGAATGACTAGAATCTTTGTGTCTTTTAACTTTTCAGGCGTGATACTTGCCTGTCCGCGTAATTCTTTCACTTGATAACCTTGCTTTGCGATTTGGTTGGCATAATCAGAAAAGCCGCCGTCTAAGACCCAATCTGCCGCACCTGCGGTTTGGGCATGTGAATTATCCATAAGTACTTTGCCTTTTTCAGCTTCTCCGATAGTCGGTGCATCAGTGGTACTTTGTGCGTATGTATCAGGTGATGCACTGAGTAGTGTAGATGCGATCAAAACAGAACTTGCGACGTAACGATGGATTACTTTCAATTGAATGTTCCTCCTAAAATGGTTATGTATTTATTTTTATTTACTTGTCCTTTCATTATATTCGTAATTCTAGAAAGTTACATTCGATAAATTTAAGATTTACGATAACTTAACTAAAGTTTCAAATAATTTAAAGATAATCAACATTGCATAAATTATTTACTCAATCTACACAAATATTGTGTTGTTTTTCACTTTAATTCACTCATATAATAAATGTGTAACACATCACAATACATATGGAGGAATGTTGAATGAGAAAGAAACATGCGTTAAAGTCACTCTTCGCTTTAATGATGGCAGTTATTTTATTCGTATCCGCTTGCGGCAACGGCAGTTCTTTAGACAATAAGAAAGAAAGTGATAAAGAGGGAGGCAGCGGGGATTACAAACCTAAAGAATTAACAGTTCAATTTGTCCCTTCTCAAAACGCAGATAAGTTGGAAGCGAAAGCAAAACCGTTAGAAAAATTATTATCTAAAGAGTTAGATATCCCAGTGAAAGTTTCAGTTTCAACGAACTACAACACAATTGTTGAAGCGATGAAATCTAAAAAAGTAGATGTTGGTTTCTTACCTCCGACAGCTTATACATTAGCGCACGATCAAAAAGCGGCGGATGTATTGCTTCAAGCACAACGTTTCGGAGTGAATAAGGACGGTTCAGATTCAAAAGAACTTACAAAGGACTATAAATCAGAAATTCTTGTTAAAAAAGATTCAGGTATTAAAAGTGTTAAAGATTTAAAAGGCAAAAAAATCGCGCTGCAAGATGTGACTTCAACTGCAGGGTATACTTTCCCGCTTGTTGAATTAGACAAAGAAGGCGTAAATGTCTTAAAAGACATGAAAGTTGTGAACATGAAAGGTCATGACCAAGCAGTCATTTCATTAATGAACGGCGATGTAGATGCGGCAGCTGTATTCAACGATGCACGTAAAATCGTGAAAAAAGACGAACCTAAAGTCTTTGATGAAACTAAAATTTTAAAATTAACTAAACCGATTCCAAACGACACAATCTCAGTGCGCAGCGATATGGATTCAAAATTCCGCGACAAACTGAAAAAAGCCTTTAAAGATATTGCGAAAACAAAAGAGGGACACAAAGTCATCAGTGAAGTTTACTCTCATGAAAACTACGTAGACAGCAAAGATGAAAACTTCGATATCGTTAGAGAATACGATAAAAAAGTCAAAGAAATGAAGTAAGCACAAAGCAAACAGATGTTCTCCATCACACCATTTTAATGAGCGTATTTCAACGCAGTGAGGGTTGCAAGAGCACATTGAGTCCGTTGAATACGCTCGCTTTGTATTAAAGCGAGAAGGAAAGGAAATGAGTATGAGTCAAATTGAATTTAAAGATGTACGCAAAGTTTATAGTAACGGTCATGTCGGTTTAGACCGTATTAATTTAAATATTGAAAAGGGTGATTTCGCAGTCATTGTCGGCTTGTCAGGTTCAGGAAAATCGACATTACTGCGTTCTATCAATCGGCTGCATGATATTACAGAAGGGGAAATTCTGATTGACGGCAAATCGATGACTAAAGCCAGCGGCAATCAACTGCTTGAAATGCGCAGAAATATCGGTATGATTTTCCAAAATTTCAACTTAGTCAAACGTTCTTCGGTGATGCGTAATGTACTCAGCGGACGTGTCGGCTATCATCCGACTTGGAAAATGGTTCTCGGTCTATTTCCGAAGGAAGACAAAATCAAAGCATTAGAAGCTTTAGACCGCGTCAATATTTTAGATAAGTATAAATCACGTTCTGATGAATTATCCGGCGGTCAGCAACAGCGTATTTCTATTGCAAGAGCTTTATGCCAAGAACCTGCGATTATTTTAGCAGATGAGCCTGTTGCTTCATTAGATCCCTTAACAACTAAACAAGTGATGGATGATTTGAAGCGTATTAATCAAGAATTAGGTATCACAATTATTATCAACTTGCACTTTGTAGATTTAGCACGTGAATACGGCACACGTATTATTGGTTTGCGCGATGGTCAATTGGTCTTTGATGGCCCTGTTGAGCGTGCAACAGATGAAGCCTTTAATGAAATTTACGGCCGTTCTATTCAAGACGAAGAGAAGTTAGGAGTGAATTAGCATGGATCATGCGAAAGATTATGCGTCGATGTTAAATAACAAGAAATCGTTTAAGACGACTTTCAGTGCAGTCCTTGTACTTTTCTTAGTAATATGGAGTTTGACTTATACGGGATTTAGTATCGGTGATTTATTATACGGCTTGCCTCAAATCGGTGTCTTATTTACAGATATGTTTCCGCCGGATTTAAGTTATTTATCTCAGATATTGAATCCAATGTTAGATACGATTCGTATGGCAATCGTAGGTACATTTATCGGTTCTATTATTGCAGTACCCATTGCATTATTATGTGCCAAGAATATCTCACGTACGAAATGGATAGCAATGCCGGCACGTTTCGTGCTGAACATTGTGCGTACGATACCGGATTTATTACTTGCGGCTATTTTCGTTGCGGTTTTTGGGATTGGCCAAATTCCAGGGGTGCTCGCGGTAATTGTATTAACTATCAGTATCGTCGCAAAGTTATTATATGAAGTTTTAGAAGCGATTGATCCAGGCCCTTTAGAAGCCATGACGGCAGTAGGGGCGAATAAAACCAAATGGATTTTGTTCGGTGTCGTTCCGCAGGCACTCGCTTCTTATGTGTCTTATGTATTATTCGCCTTTGAAATTAATATTCGTGCAGCTGCGGTACTTGGTTTAGTCGGTGCCGGCGGTATCGGTCTCTTTTATGACCAAACACTCGGCCTGTTCCAATACGATAAAACAGCAGTGATTATCTTATTTACACTATTGATTGTAGTCATTATTGACTTCATCAGTTCGAAAGTGAGGGAGCAACTCACATGACGACAATGAGTAAAACAGAGTTATTGAACAACTACAGCAATAAGCAGAAGAAAATCAAATATACCTTAACAGCACTAGTGGTTGCGGCACTTTTGATTTGGGCTTTTGCCGGTATGCCTGCTTTAGAAATCAAAGACAAATCCCGTCAAATTCTCGGTTCGATATTACAAGGACTAACTCATCCGGATTGGGGCTTTGTCTATCAAAAAGGCGGAGAAGACTTGCTTCATGGTTTGTTAGAAACCTTTGCGATTGCAGTAGTCGGAACAATATTAGCTGCGATTATCTGTATTCCTTTAGCGTTCTTAGGCGCAAAGAATATTGTCAAACTCCGCCCAGTCACAGGCACAAGCAAATTTATCTTAAGTATTATCAGAGTCTTTCCTGAAATCGTAATGGCTTTAATCTTTATCAAAGCAGTAGGACCAGGATCATTTTCAGGCGTGTTGGCACTCGGTATTCATTCAGTAGGGATGCTTGGAAAACTCTTCGCAGAGGATATTGAAAATATCGATTTAAGTGCAACCGAATCGCTTAAAGCATGCGGCGCAAATAAAATTAAAACATTAGTATTTGCGGTCATCCCGCAAATCTTGCCGACTTTCATGTCATTAATTCTTTACCGTTTTGAGTTGAACTTGCGTTCGGCGTCCATCTTAGGCTTAATCGGTGCAGGAGGTATCGGTACACCATTAATCTTTGCCTTGCAGACACGTTCATGGGATCGTGTCGGAATTATATTAATCGGCTTAGTAATTATGGTCGGTATCGTGGATTACATCTCTGGCAAGATTAGAGAGAAAATTGTATGATTAGAACAATAAATAACCATGGAATAACGATGTGATTCCATGGTTATTTATATCTTCAATTGTCAAATTAAGTGCAACACCTTATCATTGAAAAGCTCTGCTGGTGTTTTCCAATCAAATCGTTTACGAGGACGTGTATTCAACTTATAAACATAGTGTTCTATTTGTTCTTCTGTAATGTTATCAATATCAATACCTTTGGCTATATATTCTCTAATCAATCCATTTGTATTTTCATTAGTTCCACGTTGCCAAGGGGAATGAGGATCAGGAAAATAAAATGGAATGTTATCTAACTCTGACGTAATTTCTGGATGTTTAGAAAACTCTTTACCTCTATCTGGTGTAATAGATAATCGTTTATTGTTTGGTAAGGTGCCAAGTAAATCTACGATTTTCTGTTTCACAAACTCAGATTTCTTTTTAGGTACTTTACCACAAAGTAAATAGCCGGTTTTACGATCTACTAATGTAACAAGACAAGATTTTCCAGTTTTTCCCATAACAGTATCGGCTTCCCAATCTCCGATTCGTTCTCTATCATTAATGATTTGAGGTCGATCATGTATTGAATAACTTATTCTAATTCTACCTCTATTTTCTTGATGACTTTTAGTGTGTCTAGTCTTACCTCTATGCCTTAACAATCTAATACATCCACGGTTACCGTGACTTAATTTAGGCGGATCAAATAGGCCTAAATAAATAGCACGGTAAATAGTATTATAACTAATAGCCAGGTGAAACCCTTCACTTTTCAATCGGTTTGCAATTTGTTCAGGTGACCACTGTTGATTAAGAAATAAAAATTTTACTTTATCAAATAAAATCTTTGATTTTAATAATAATTTACGTCCGCATTTTTTCTTATTGCACTTGTAATTATTATGAGCATATGTAGGGTTGTAGCTTCCGGAGGAAGCGTTTCTAGCTAATTCACGAGAAACAGTTGATGGGCTTCTGCAAATATCTTTAGCGATTTTTCTTAAAGAATATCCTTTAGCCTTAAGAAAGAATATTCTTTCGCGTTCTTCTATGGTAAGGTGTTTATATGAGTCCATAATCATCATCTCCAGTAAAATTTTGTCTTCGCAAACTTTATTTTACTAGATTGATGATTTTAGGGCTCTTTTTTATGTGTTGCACTTAAATTGTAAATTCATCATTAAAAAAACAACATATATTACAAATTCCAATTTTTAAATGTCGTATTTAAAAGATAAGTAATGAAATGTACTACTTAGTTTCACGATGTAACGTATATTTATTTAATCTTGGACAAAACTTTTTAAGTTCAATACGTTCAGGATGATTACGTTTGTTTTTTGTAGAAATATAATTACGATCGCCACATTCAGTACATGCTAATGTAATATTTACGCGCAAAGTTAACACCTCTTTCTAAATAGTAATTATTACGTTTTATAATATTACCATATAAAATTTAATCTTTCAACATTTTAATAATGTGCAATTTGAAGAATTACATTAAAATACATATCCACTAAAAATTAATTAAAGATTAAAGATTGAATAGATAGAAAAATATGTTATGATATAAAACGTAATAATTACGATTTGTAAAAGGGAGAGGAAAATAGGTGGCAAAAAAATCTAAAATAGCAAAAGAGCAGAAAAGAGAAAAGTTGGTTGCACAGTATTACGAATTGAGAAAAGAACTAAAAGATAAGGGCGATTATGAAGCTTTAAGAAAATTGCCAAGAGATAGTTCTCCTACGAGATTAACAAGAAGATGTAAAGTAACTGGCAGACCTAGAGGTGTTTATCGTAAATTTGGTATGTCACGCATTGCATTAAGAGATTATGCACATAAAGGGCAAATTCCAGGAGTGAAAAAATCTAGTTGGTAATTTACGACTAAAGTCAGTTTACATTTGATATAAAACAATGTATATTATCTATTGGAAAAGATAAATAAAAAAGTTATTGTTCGGAAAAATGATAAAATTATCAATTATTTCAATGATAATGCTCATTAACATCATGAAAATCTTACCATTATATAAAAGTTTTATTAAAAATGTTAGGGGTTTGTTAAAATGAAAATTTTTGATTATGAAGATATACAACTTGTACCAAATAAATGTATTGTAAACAGTCGTTCGGAATGTGATACAACAATTCAATTTGGACCTAGAAGTTTTAAACTACCTGTAGTACCGGCAAATATGCAAACAGTAATGAATGAAACATTAGCGGAATGGTTCGCTGAGAATGATTATTTCTATATTATGCATAGATTTGATGAAGAAGGTCGTATTCCTTTTATTAAAAAGATGCAAGAAAAAGGTTTATTTGCTTCAATTTCAGTTGGTGTTAAAGAACGCGAATTTGGTTTTGTTGAATCATTAGCTGCTGAAAACGTGATTCCTGAGTATATTACGATTGATATCGCTCATGGACATTCTGATTCAGTTATCAATATGATTAAACATATTAAAAAACATATTCCAGAAGTATTTGTAATTGCTGGAAATGTAGGTACACCAGAAGGCGTACGTGAATTAGAAAATGCAGGCGCTGATGCAACAAAAGTAGGTATTGGACCAGGTAGAGTATGTATTACTAAAATTAAAACTGGATTTGGTACAGGTGGTTGGCAATTATCTGCTTTAAATCATTGTAGTAAAGCAGCGCGTAAACCAATAATAGCAGATGGTGGTATTAGAACACATGGTGATATTGCAAAATCAATTCGTTTTGGTGCATCAATGGTTATGGTAGGATCATTATTTGCTGCACATGAAGAATCACCAGGTGAAACAGTGGAATTAGATGGCAAAATGTATAAAGAATATTTTGGTAGCGCATCTGAATTCCAAAAAGGTGAACATAAAAACGTTGAAGGTAAAAAAATGTTTGTTGAACATAAAGGCTCACTTTTTAATACTTTAACTGAAATGCAACAAGATTTACAAAGTTCAATTTCATATGCAGGTGGCAAAGACTTAAATTCATTAAGAAAAGTAGATTACGTTATCGTAAGAAACTCAATTTTTAATGGTGATAGAGACCAAAATTTATAGTAGGTGTTTAAAATCAGAAGACTTTTATTATATATAGTCATTTTTTTGATCATTGTTTTAGTCGTCCCTATCAAAGAAACGGCACCTATGACATCGTTACAGCAGCAACTCAAATCGAGTGTTGATAGTTGGACTTCAAGCGAAACAGCAACGAACGATGAACTGAAAGTACCTAATAAACAAGATTTTGCTGTGAATAATATTCAAATGAATATGTCAAAACAGGACGTCGATAACAAACTTGGCAAAGCTAAACGAGTGACATCAAATGAATATGGCACACAGTGGCATACGTATTATTCTGATGATTATAGAGCATTTGTAATGGTAAGTTATATTGATGATAGAGTGAATGCACTTTATAGTAATCAAAATCTAATTTCTTCTAAATCGAAAATTAAATACGGTACACCTAAACAAATTGTGCGAGATAGACTTGGCGAACCAATTAAAGATAAACAAAAAGGTAACGTAAAATTTGATGTTCAAGACGATGAGTATGATAATTTTCATAAAGACAGCATTTATACAACGGCATTTTATGATAAACATGAGAACAATAACTTAACTGCGCTTTTACAGGTTAGTGACAAAATGGAAAATCGTTTACAACAACAATATGGTGCACCTTCTGATAATTTAGCCCAAAGTTTCGAACTACAAAACTTTGATTTAGTAAATGCTGAAAGGGTTCAACATAATTTAAATACATTAAGCTATTCATCTAGTATTTCAGATACTGCCAGAAAACACAGTAAAGATATGGCTGATAATAACTATTTTGATCATAACAATTTATCAGGAGAATCTCCTTTTGATAGATTGGAGGCAGATGGTCATGATTTCAATGCAGCAGGAGAAAATTTAGCATATGGTCAAGCAAGTAGTATTTATGCACACCAAGGTTTAATGAATTCATTAGGTCATAGAAAAAATATACTTAAAAAAGAATTTAATACTCTTGGTGTGGGTGTCGATTTTAATAAAAATAGGCAACCTTACTGGACAGAAAATTATACAGGCTAATGTTTTATTATAGTTGTATACGGGTATCTATGATTTGTGAGGATGGATAAGTTATGACAACAAATAAAAAAGATAAAACAGAAGATATACTTGAAAAAGTTAAAGAAGTTTTAGAAAAGAATAGAAAAAAATAGGCGAATGCGCAATTGCGCATTCGCTTATTTTTTTGAGAGTGTCTTAAATTGCTCTAAATTACCAATTACATTTCTCTAAATAATCCGACCACTTTTCCTAAGACAGTAACTTGATCTAAATAAATAGGGTCCATTGAACTATTTTCTGGTTGTAGACGGTAATGTGCTTTTTCCTTAAAGAAGCGTTTGACTGTAGCTTCATTTTCTTCAGTCATAGCGACAATAATATCACCATTTTCGGCAATTGTTTGGCTTCTAACAATGACTTTGTCTCCATCAAGAATACCTGCTTCAATCATACTATTTCCAACTACATTTAAAATAAAAATATCACTATTGTGTGTAGATGTGAAATGTTCTGGTAAAGGGAAGTACTCTTCAACATTTTCAACAGCAGTTATTGGTATACCTGCTGTTACTTTGCCAATTACAGGAACATGAATTGTTTCTTCCATATTAATAGGTTCACCTAATTGTTCAGTTACTATTTCAATGGCACGTGGTTTAGTAGGATCTCTTCTAATATAACCTTTTTCTTCTAATCTAGATAAATGACCATGAACTGTTGAGCTAGATGCGAGACCAACAGCTTCACCGATTTCTCTAACACTTGGTGGGTATCCTTTAGCGTGAACAGTTTGTTTTATATATTCAAAAATCTCATTTTGTCGTTTAGTTAACTCTCTCATAATAGGCACTCCCTAATCTAATTTAACCTAATTATAGCATGTGTATATCCGTTTTACAAACGTTTGTTCGTTTCGGTGTTGACATAGAACAAATGTTCTGATAAAGTAACTATACAAACAAACGTTCTAGGAGTGACTATAAATGATAAAAATATATAAATCTCAAATAAAAGCTTATACAATGGTGTTAATTGCAACTATGGTTCTTTGCGCAATTTTTATATTAAGTGCTTATAACAACGCTAATTCAGAACAGACGTACGAAATGACAGATCACCAAATGACGCAACAATCTAACAATAGCGAACAAAACAATACTAAATTGGAGCAGAAAAGCGAACAAGATTCACAACCCGTAATGGCATCAATGTATTAAAATATATATAAAAGACAATGATTAATGATGATAATAAGGTTGGGTTAAGGTGAGCGAAACAATTTAGTTTCGTTCACTTTTTTGTTATATTTTTTATATTAATAATAACGGAGGTTTATAATGTCTCAAAAAGATGGTGTAGATATAAAAAGAATTAATGAATTAGCAAAAAAGAAAAAGGAACAAGGACTTACAGAAAATGAAGCTAAAGAACAATCGAAATTGCGAAAAGCTTATCTAGAATCTTTTAGAAAAAACTTTAAACAACAAATTGAAAGTACAAGAGTCATTGATCCTGAAGGTAATGATGTCACTCCGGATAAAGTGAAGAAAATTTTAGATGCGAAAGAGAAAGAAGATAAATAGAAAATCAATATTTTGTTAAATAGATATTAAATAAGGTATAATGATATAGAATCTTGTTAGAAGAAAGGAAGTCATTTAGATGAATAAAGAAAAAGATCAATTAGCGGTTGATACGATTAGAGCATTGAGTATCGATGCTGTTGAACAAGCCAATTCAGGACACCCTGGATTACCAATGGGTGCTGCTCCAATGGCATATACACTATGGACACGCCATTTAAATTTTAACCCCCAATCAAAAGATTTCTTTGATAGAGATCGCTTTGTATTATCTGCTGGACATGGTTCTGCTTTATTATATAGTTTATTACATGTTTCAGGTAGTTTAGAATTAGAAGAGTTAAAACAATTTAGACAATGGGGTTCTAAAACACCAGGACACCCAGAATTTAAACATACAGATGGAATTGAAGTAACAACTGGTCCACTTGGACAAGGTTTTGCTATGTCTGTAGGTATGGCGATGGCTGAAAAACACTTAGCTGGTAAATTTAATAAAGAAAATGCTAACGTTGTTGATCATTACACATATGTTCTTGCTTCTGACGGTGACTTAATGGAAGGTATTTCTCATGAAGCAGCTTCTTTAGCAGGTCATAATCAATTAGATAAATTAATCGTTTTATATGATTCAAATGATATCTCGTTAGATGGAGATTTAGATAAAGCATTCTCTGAAGATGTAAAAGGTCGTTTCGAAGCTTACGGTTGGAAACACATTTTAGTTAAAGATGGCAATGATTTAGATGCAATTGATAAAGCTATTGAAGAAGCTAAATCACAAGATGTTCCAACAATTATAGAAATTAAAACTGTAATCGGTTTCGGTGCGCCTAATAAAGAAGGTTCTCACGGTGTGCACGGTGCGCCACTTGGAGAAGATGAAAGAAAATTAGCGTTAGAAAACTATGGTTTAGATCCAGAAAAACGCTTTAATGTACCAGAAGAAGTTTATGAAATCTTCCAACAAAGCATGTTAAAACGTGCAAATGAAAAAGAAGAAGCATGGAATAAACTTGTAGAAACTTACAGTAAAGATTATCCTGAGCTTGCAGAAGAATTTAAATTAGCAATCAGTGGTAAATTGCCTGTCAATTATAGTGAAGCATTACCTCATTTTGAAGCTGGACACAGTGGCGCGTCACGTGCAGACTCAGGTGAAGTGATTCAAGCATTAAGTAAAACAGTGCCTTCATTCTTTGGTGGATCAGCAGATTTAGCTGGTTCAAATAAATCAAATGTTAAAGATGCACCTGATTTCGATAAAGAAACACCAGAAGGTAAAAATATTTGGTTTGGTGTACGTGAATTTGCAATGGGTGCCGCTGTAAATGGTATGGCTGCTCATGGCGGATTACATCCATATGGCGCAACATTCTTTGTATTTAGCGACTACTTAAAACCAGCATTACGCTTATCATCAATTATGGGTCTAAATTCAACATTTATCTTTACACATGACTCAATCGCTGTTGGTGAAGATGGTCCAACTCATGAACCAATCGAACAATTAGCTGGTTTACGTGCAATTCCAAATATGAACGTTATTCGTCCAGCAGATGGTAACGAAACACGTGTTGCTTGGGAAGTTGCTTTAGAATCAGAAGGCACACCAACTTCATTAGTATTAACACGTCAAAATCTTACAACTATGGATCTTTCTAAAGAAACTGTAGAAGAAGGTGTTCGTAAAGGTGCTTATGTAGTATTTGAATCAGATAAAGCACCAGAATTCTTACTATTAGCTACTGGTTCTGAAGTTAACTTAGCTATAGAAGCTGCTAAAGATTTAGAAGCTCAAGGTAAAGGTGTACGTGTTGTTTCTATGCCAAACTGGAACGCTTTTGACCAACAACCTGATGAATATAAAGAATCTGTATTACCATCATCAATTACTAAACGTGTTGCTATTGAAATGGCATCACCACTTGGTTGGCACAAATATGTAGGTACAGAAGGTAAAGTAATTGGTATCGACGGATTTGGTGCTAGTGCTCCTGGAGACTTAGTTGTTGAAAAATATGGCTTTACTAAAGAAAATGTATTAAATCAAATTCAAACATTTTAATTAGTGTAGTGAAAATTGATTTTGTTGGTATGAGAACTTAAGTTCTCATACCATTTTTTATTTTATAATTAAAATAAGCTTATATTTACAAATTGATTTTGAAATTGATATAATACATGAATCGATAATATATATAAATAGAGTTGCTCTTGAAAATGAGCACTAATTTTAGTAAAATTCATTAGGATAGGAAAGTGGGTGAAACAATGGCAACTTGGTTAGCAATCGTATTAATCGTGTTAGCATTAATTTTAGGTTTAGTAGGTGGATTTTTCCTTGCAAGAAAATATATGATGGATTATCTTAAAAAGAACCCACCAATCAATGAAGAAATGCTACGAATGATGATGATGCAAATGGGTCAAAAACCTTCTCAAAAGAAAATAAATCAAATGATGACAATGATGAATAAAAATCAACAAGATCAATTGAAAAAATCTAAATAGAACATCATTAAAGGGCTGGGAGCTACTTGTAAAAAGTAACTTTCAGCCCTTATTTTTTGCTCTGGCAACACAGTGGCAAAATGACTATGAATTTTTAAATCGCATTTATAAATACATTGTTTAGTATTTCATAACTTCTTTTTCATTATTCGGGTACAAAATTATGAATTAAAAGCATTTGGAATGTTTTTGAAAATAATAATTTCAGATGATGAAAATATACCTTTTCTTAATACTACAAATGTAGATAATAAAGGTTATGAAAGTGCATCAAAAAATCAAAGGAAGTGGTTGCTCGATGGTAACACTCAATTCCCAAATTCGATTCAAGTTGCAAAGGTTACTTCACAGCTGTAACTGATGAAAAAGATAAAATTCACTACCCAACAGATAGTGTAAGTCAAAAGTTATAAGATGAATATATGAATGAGGATATTGAGAATTTTAAAAATAAGTTATATAACATTCTTTTTGAAAAATAAGAATACAATAATCAATTTACAATATATTCTTATAGGTAATTTATAGAATGAATACGTAATTAGTGTAGGAGAGTATAACAATAAAAATTCGAATATTCAGAAAAATAATTGATTATAGATTGTAATTTGTTATAATATGAATATAAGGGAGGTAGTAATAAGTGAAGGATGCTTATGCCATGGAAGATAAAGAAGTACTTGATCGACTAGCAAATATGCATATTAACTTTCCGACCGACGAAGCATTTAAGAAATATCATAACGCGATGCAATTACATGATATGAATTATCTTAGATACACTTTAAACGATGCATTGTCCGCATGTACACAAATAAATGCAATATAAAAATACACATGTAGTAAAATCAGCTTAAATATAAGCTGGTTTTATTTTGTGTATATTGTGAATAAGCATTTGACTATGTCGTTTTCTACATAACTAAAAGACATGATATGAACATTAAGCCTTAAATTTTGAAGATTAAATAATAAATTAGGCTATAAATACTGATTATTAATTTATTAAGTGATATACTATCCAAGGTAAAATATCATCTTGTAGAAACACAAAGAAGGTGTAAGCATGTTGTATTTAGTATTTTCAATAGTTTTCGCATTTTTAATGGGTATTGGTGTCATTATAGTCAGAATGAAAGCACAACAATTTCCCGTAAATGAAAAGAAAATTATACTACCTCCATTTTTTATGGCAACAGGTGCATTGATGTACGTGGTACCTTATTTTAGATTAACTGGAACTGAGATTTTAGAATGTATCATTATGGGGTTATTATTTTCTACCATATTAATTTGGACATCTAAATTCGAAACACAGGGTAGTGAAATTTACATGAAACGTTCAAAAGCGTTTCCAATTATTCTTATATCATTGTTGTTAATTCGCACAGTAATCAAAATATTTATAAGTAACCAAATTGATCCAGGGGAAATTGCAGGTATGTTTTTCTTATTAGCATTTTGCATGATTGTACCTTGGAGAATAGCAATGTTATATAAATTCAAAAAAGTTAAAAGTAATTTAATTCAATAAATTATTGCCGTTTATCTATAAAGGTAAACGGCTCTTTTATTATACTTGAAGCGTTATGAAAAATATAATAAACTATTAATACGAACAAACGTTCTAAGAGAGGGCGATATAATGAAAATCATACATACTGCGGATTGGCATTTAGGGCGAATATTAAATGGGAAGTCGTTACTAGAAGACCAAGCGTATATACTAGATAAATTTATTGAGGCAATGAAATTAGAACAACCCGACGTTATTGTCATTGCGGGTGATCTATATGACACAAGTTATCCAAATAAAGATGCGATTCAATTACTTGAACAGACAATTGATATATTAAATTTAGAAATGAGTATTCCTTTAATTATGATTAATGGTAACCATGATAGTAAGGAAAGATTAAATTATGGCTCAAAATGGTTTGAAAAATCACATATGTACATACGTACTGACCTTAATGATATGAATAAACCAGTAACGATTGGGAACGTTGATTTTTACACAATGCCTTTTGCCACTATAAATGAAATGCAATATTTCTTTGATGACAAAGCTATAGAAACACACCAACAGGCTTTAAACAGAGTGTTGGCATATATGCATGAAGTCATAGATGAGAATAAAGTGAATATTTTTGTTGGTCATTTAACAGTACAAGGTGGAATTCGCTCTGAATCTGAAAGGCCGTTGACTATAGGTACAGTTGAGTCAGTTGATGAGAATCTATTTAATCAGTTTGATAGAGTTATGCTTGGACATTTACATCATCCTTTCAGTATTGAATCTAATTTTATAAATTACAGTGGTTCATTGTTACAATATTCATTTTCAGAAACGAAACAACCAAAAGGTTATAAAATAGTAGAAATTAAAAATCAAAAAATAACAGACAAATTTATACCATTAAAGCCTCTAAGACAATTAGAAGTGATTGAAGGTAATTATGAAGATGCAATACAAGAAAAGTTAGAAGTAAAACATAAAGAAAATTATTTACATTTTAAATTAAAGCATATGTCACATGTGAGTGATCCTATGATGCATTTGAAGCAAATTTATCCTAATACTTTAGCGTTAACCAATCAGACGTTTGATTTTAATACATCTATACACCATGAAAATATTGAAATTCAAAAATTAGATGATGAAACAATAATTGATAATTTTTATAATAGTATAACGGGTGAACATTTAACTACGAATCAAAGTAAAAAAATAGAAAAAATTATGACAGCATTACTTGAGGAGGGTTCTAAATAAATGAGACCCATTAAACTGAATTTAACTAATTTCGGTCCCTTTTTAAATGAAACAATTGATTTTAATAATGTAGAAAATAACCAACTCTTTTTAATCAGTGGAAAAACTGGTTCAGGCAAGACGATGATATTTGATGCTATTGTGTTTGCATTATTTGGTGAAGCTTCCACAAAAGATAGAAAAGAAAGCGATTTAAGGAGTCATTTTGCTGAAAGTAAAAAACCAATGGTTGTCGAATTTGAATTTAAATTAAGAAATCAATATTTTAAAATTCAAAGACAAGGTGCATTTATAAAGGAAGGTAATAAAAATAAAACACTAGGGCAACTAGCAGTTTATCAATATGAACAAGATGATTATGCACTTAGAGAAAGTAAAATTAATAGTGGTAATCAATTTATCAAAGCGCTACTAGGTGTGAATGCTGAACAATTTCGACAACTGTTTATATTACCACAGGGTGAATTTAAACGATTTTTACTCTCGAAAAGTGTGGAAAAACAAGATATATTAAGAACACTGTTTAACAGTCAGAGATTTGAAGAAATTCAAAAAAAATTATCTGATGATGTAAAAGAAGTAAGAGAGCAAATAGAAAAAAGGTACAACGATTTAGAAAATCATTGGAAAGAATTGGAAACTTTTGATGATGAAACATTATGCGAGCATAAAGTAATAAGTGCTAGACAAACGAACAATATCATTAAGGTATTACCAGATTTTAAAATGAAAGCACAAATAATACGAGATGACTTTGAACAGAAAAAAGAAATATTAAAAAATAAAGTCAACAGTACAGAAAATGCTTTAAATAATAATATTAAATTAGAGGATGCTTTAAATAAGCTCAATGAAAATCAACAAAAATATGAAGCATTATTAGTTAATGAAAACGAAATCCAAGAAAAAGTTAAGCGTGTAACAGAAATCAACGAAGTAAGACCCATTACGAATTTATTAGAAGTAAAAGAAAATACAATTTCCAAAAAAGGTAAAGTAGCGCAAAGTATTGAAGAAAAATCTAAAAGTATCTTTGATTTGGAGGATAAGATAAAACAAAGTAACCTTGAAGCGGATAACCTTAAAGAGAAGCAAGATGATATTGAGGAACTAAGGCGTTTTATTGAACAGACGCAATTGTTTTTTGAAAAAGCAAATAAATATAAAGATGCCTACAACAATTATCAGTTCACGAAAACAGCATTTACAGATTTAGAAGCGCATTTAACTCAAAAAAATGAGGAAATCAAAGATACTACAGCTAAATTAAATCAACGTCAGCCTGATTATCGAAAGATAGAACAAATTACGGAAGCAATATACAACCTTAATAATGATATTAAACAATTGAAGCAAAATGAAAAAGATAAAATTGAGTATGATGCATTAGAGAAAAGAAAAATGCAAAAGCAACGTAATCTTAAAGATTTAAGTCAAAAGCGTGTGCAACTCAATGAGGAATATAATAATATTGATAAATCTAAATTAGATTTAAACAACAAACAAGATGTAATTGCAACAGTACAAGCAGCTCTACATACTGGTGAAACTTGCCCAATCTGTGGTAATGAAATTCATACATTATCGAGTCACGTGGATTTTGATGAAATAATGGAAAGACATCAACAGCTCACGCTATTAGAAGAAAAAATAGCTACTGTAAAAGGAGATATTATTAAATGTGAAAGTGAATTGTCACACATTGAGGAGCAATTATCAAAATATACTATAGCTTCATTGGAAAATATAAATTATGAAGCTCTAGAAGATGAAGTTGAGAAGAAATATCAAGAAAAGAAAAAAATAGATGAAGAAAATAATGAAATAGAAAAATTAAAAGACCAATTACAACAATATGAAAAAAGTTCACACGATTTACAGATGAATATTCAAAAAAAAGAACACATATTAAAAGAAAATGAAACTGCGATAAACGATTTTGAAAATACAACAGGTTATAAACGGGTTGATGAATTTTTAACAAAATTTGAAGATGCTTATAATCAAATACGCCAATTTGATCAAACGCTAAATGAAATTGAACAAAAAATACAAAATTATAAGAGTACTTTAGCAATAGAAAAAAATAGTGTAACTTATTTAAAAAATAACCTTGCTGAAATAGAAACTGAAATCAATGAGACTGATATGAAAATCAATGAGGAAATGCAACGTATTGGTTTTACATCAATAGAACAAGTTGAAAAAGTAACAGCACAAGCATCAGAAAAGCAAAATTTAGAAAAAGAAATTGAAACTTTCAAAAAAGAGAAACAATCTTACGAATTATATATAGCGCAACTAAAAGCTGAAACAAATAATAAGAAGCTAGATGATACACAACAACTAAAAGAACGATTTGAAGAAATGCAACAAGTATATGAAACAGCTTCAACTGAATTAAGTCAACATGACTATAAAATGGAGTTTAATTCTAAAAAAATAACTGAAATAAATAAAATTATAGATGAGTTAAATAGTGAATTGCAATCTCAACAAGAAGTATTTCAATTAGCAGAAATTTTAGCAGGGAAAAATGAACAAAAATTAACGTTGGAAAATTATGTATTAATATATTACTTGGAGCGTATTCTTACTCAAGCTAATCAGCGCTTAGCAATTATGACGGGACAGAGATACCAATTAACGAGACGAGCTCAAATATCTCAAGGCTATAGTGGACTAGAAATAGATGTGTTCGATGCACATTCAAATCAATCACGCCACATTACATCGTTATCTGGTGGAGAAACATTTCAGGCATCATTAGCATTAGCATTGGGATTAAGTGAAATTGTGCAACAAGAATCAGGTGGGATTTCACTTGATTCAATGTTTGTAGATGAAGGATTTGGTACTTTAGATCAGGAAACACTAGAAACTGCACTAGATACATTGCTAAGTTTAAAATCAACGGGTCGCATGGTTGGGATTATTTCTCACGTAAGTGAACTCAAGCAAAGAATACCGCTTATATTGGAAGTAACCACAGAACAGTATCAAAGTACAACACATTTTAAAAAACAATAGAGTATAAAAAAATATATTTAAATAAGAAAAAAGCCAAGACATTTTGAAATGTCTTGGCTTTTTTGATTTAAACTAGAGCGAACTATGAAAATTTTAAAAAAGCTTAATTTTTTCGCTTTATGCTAATTAAATCGAATTAATTTTTTTCACGTAATAAGTCGCGGATTTCCGTTAATAATACAGTGTTTTCTTCGATTTCTTCTTCCTCTTCTTTCTTCATTAACGTATTAGCAATTTTAACGAAAATGAATAAAGCGAATGCAATGATGATGAAATCAATAATTGATTGAACGAACATACCATATTTAATACCCATAAATGACCAGCTTTCAGCAAAGTCAACAGTACCGAAAATTAAACCAATTAATGGCATGATAATGTATGAAACTAAAGCAGTAACAATTTTATTAAATGCTGCGCCCATAACTACAGCAACTGCTAAATCTAAAACATTACCTTTAAGTGCAAACTCTTTGAATTCCTTTAACATATAATTAACTCCTCTTAATTAAATTTAAAACTTATTATACATTATATGTAAAGTTTAGAAAATAGTTTATTTAATGAAATTTGATATTAACTCATTGTTTTGTTATTGTAATACGTAGCTATTACATAAAATAGTAGTGTTTAGAAATTCTAATCATTCTAATTTAGATTCGAAAATTTAATATGATAAGAAAGGGAGTAATTAATTATGAATTCTTCTAGTAACCAACCTAATGGTAAGAAATTATCTCCAGTTTTTATCTATAGTGCGATTATCGTAGCGATTGTTGTTATTATCGGCGCAGTGTTACCGGAACAATTTGATCATGTTACGAATACAATTAAACTATGGATTACTGATAAACTAGGATGGTATTACTTAATTCTTACAACGTTTATTGTATTCTTCTGTATTTTCCTAATCTTTAGCCCGATTGGTAAATTGAAGTTAGGTAAACCGAACGACAAACCTGAATTTAATACAATTTCATGGTTTGCTATGTTGTTCAGTGCTGGTATGGGTATTGGGCTTGTATTCTATGGTGCAGCAGAACCAATGGCTGACTTTGCAGCGCCGCCAAATGCGGATCCGAAAACTGCAGCAGCTTATACCGAGGCCTTACGTTCAACGTTTTTCCATTGGGGATTCCATGCATGGGCAATTTATGGCGTAGTTGCATTAGCGCTCGCTTATGCCCAATTTAGAAAAGGGGAACCTGGATTAATTTCTAGAACATTACGTCCTATCTTAGGAAATAAAGTTGAAGGCCCAATTGGGACAATCATTGATGTGCTTGCTGTATTCGCTACAGTAGTAGGTGTTGCCGTATCACTAGGTATGGGCGCATTGCAAATCAATGGTGGGCTTCACTATTTATTTGGCATACCAAATAATGTTTGGGTACAAGCAATTATTATTGTAGTTGTAACTATTCTATTTATTATGAGTGCTTGGTCTGGTTTAAGTAAAGGCATCCAATATTTAAGTAATTTAAATATTAGTTTAGGTGCAATTTTAATGATTGCTGTTTTAATCATTGGACCGACAGTATTGATTTTAAATATGATGACAAGTTCTACAGGTACTTTGTTGAACTCATTCTTATTAAATACGTTTGACACTGCAGCTTTAAACCCTCAAAAACGTGAATGGATGTCTAGTTGGACACTTTACTATTGGGGTTGGTGGTTAAGTTGGAGCCCATTCGTAGGTATTTTCATTGCACGTGTATCTAAAGGACGTTCTATTCGTGAATTTATTGCTGGGGTACTTTTAGTACCAGCGTTAGTAAGTTTCGTTTGGTTCAGTGTATTCGGTGTACTTGGAATTGAAACTGGTAAGAAAAATCCAGAATTATTCGATATGACTGCTGAAACACAACTCTTTGGTGTGTTCAATGAAATTCCACTAGGTATTATACTATCTATTATTGCATTAGTATTAATCGCATCATTCTTTATTACCTCTGCTGACTCAGCAACATTTGTATTAGGTATGCAAACGACAAATGGTTCATTAGAGCCTTCTATTATGATTAAAGTTACATGGGGTATCGCACAATCATTAATTGCATTCGTATTATTATTTGCTGGTGGAGGTAATGGTGCTGAAGCATTGAATGCGATTCAAAGTGCCGCCATTATAAGTGCCTTACCGTTCTCCTTTGTAGTGATCATGATGATGATTTCATTCTACAAAGATGCGAACCAAGAGCGTAAGTTCTTAGGACTTACTTTGACACCAAATAAACATAGATTGCAAGATTATGTACAACATCAACAAGAAGATTATGAAGATGATATTATTGAAAAACGTACACCATTAAGAGATGCAGAAAAAGCAGAAAAATAATATTGATTAATAGTCAAAAACTGAGAATCCAATTGGGTTCTCAGTTTTTTTGTAGGATAATGAAATTAGCTGATAATGATTCTCAACTGATAATAATAACTTATTACACCTGCATTTAGCAATAAGTTTTGCTTATGTATACTGATTGAAAAATCAAATCTAATTTAGCCATGTTTCTGGCTCTATCTAGTTGTTTTAAACTACATATAATTATACAATTTAACTAACGGCATATATTAAAAAAATTCAAGGGGGATTTATATGGCTTCTAATATTAAACAGCAAGCGAAAAAATCGTTTGACTTAAATGGGAAATCATACACGTATTATGATTTAAACACTTTAGAAGAACAAGGTTTAACTAAAGTAGCGAAACTGCCATATTCAATTAGAGTATTACTAGAATCTGTTTTAAGACAAGAAGATGGTTTTGTAATTACAGATGAACACATCAAAGCGTTATCTGATTTTACTGAAGGTGCAGAAGGAGAAGTTCCTTTCAAACCTTCACGTGTAATTCTACAAGATTTCACAGGTGTACCTGCTGTCGTAGACTTAGCTTCATTACGTAAAGCCATGAATGATGTAGGTGGCGACTTAAATAAGATCAATCCAGAAGTGCCTGTTGATTTAGTTATCGACCACTCAGTACAAGTAGATAGCTATGCTAATCCAGAAGCGCTAGAACGAAATATGAAATTAGAGTTTGAAAGAAACTATGAACGTTACCAGTTCTTAAATTGGGCAACTAAAGCATTTAATAATTATAGTGCTGTTCCACCAGCAACGGGTATCGTACACCAAGTTAACTTAGAGTACCTAGCTAACGTTGTACATGCACGTGAAGTTGATGGTGAAACTGTTGCATTCCCAGATACATTAGTTGGTACCGATTCACATACGACAATGATTAACGGTCTTGGCGTATTAGGTTGGGGTGTCGGTGGTATTGAAGCCGAAGCTGGTATGTTAGGTCAACCTTCATACTTCCCAATTCCTGAAGTTATTGGTGTTAGACTATCAAATGCTTTACCACAAGGTGCTACTGCAACGGACTTAGCATTACGTGTAACACAAGAGTTACGTAAAAAAGGCGTTGTAGGCAAATTTGTTGAGTTCTTCGGTCCAGGTGTACAACATTTACCATTAGCTGACCGTGCAACAATTGCTAATATGGCTCCTGAATACGGTGCTACTTGTGGTTTCTTCCCAGTAGATGAAGAAGCATTAAAATATATGCGTTTAACAGGTCGTTCTGAAGAACAAATTGACTTAGTTAAAACATATTTAGAAGAAAATAGCATGTTCTTTACTGTAGAAAAAGAAGATCCTGAGTACACAGATGTTGTAGAACTTGATTTAGCTACTGTTGAAGCTTCATTATCAGGTCCTAAACGTCCACAAGATTTAATCTTCTTGAGTGACATGAAAAAAGAATTCGAAAAATCAGTAACTGCACCAGCGGGTAACCAAGGTCATGGTTTTGATAAGAGTGAATTTGATAAAACTGCAACAATTGAATTTAAAGATGGCACTTCAACAACTATGAAGACGGGTGATTTAGCGATCGCTGCGATTACTTCATGTACGAATACATCTAACCCATATGTTATGTTAGGTGCTGGACTTGTTGCTAAAAAAGCAGTTGAAAAAGGTCTTAAAGTACCTGAATATGTTAAAACATCATTAGCTCCAGGTTCAAAAGTTGTTACTGGTTATTTAAGAGATTCTGGTTTAAATGAATATCTTGATGACTTAGGATTCAACCTTGTTGGTTATGGTTGTACAACATGTATCGGTAACTCTGGTCCATTATTAGAAGAAATTGAAAAAGCGATTGCTGAAGAAGATTTACTTGTTACTTCTGTTTTATCAGGTAACCGTAACTTTGAAGGTCGTATTCATCCATTAGTTAAAGCTAACTATTTAGCATCACCACAATTAGTGGTTGCTTATGCTTTAGCTGGTACAGTAGATATTGACTTACAAAATGAACCACTTGGTAAAGGTAAAGATGGCGAAGATGTATATCTAAAAGATATTTGGCCATCAATCAAAGAAGTTTCAGACACAGTTGATACTGTTGTTACACCAGATTTATTTAAAGAAGAGTACGAAACTGTATATAACAATAACGAAATGTGGAATGAAATTGATGTAACGGATCAACCTTTATATGATTTTGATCCAGAATCAACTTATATCCAAAATCCTTCATTTTTCCAAGGTTTATCTAAAGAACCAGGAACAATTGATTCATTAAATAATTTACGAGTAATGGGTAAATTTGGTGATTCTGTAACGACAGACCATATTTCTCCAGCAGGTGCGATTGGTAAAGATACACCAGCAGGTAAATATTTAATTGAACATGGCGTGCCAATTCGTCAATTTAACTCATATGGTTCTCGTCGTGGTAACCATGAAGTTATGGTGCGTGGTACATTTGCGAATATTCGTATTAAAAACCAACTTGCACCTGGTACTGAAGGTGGCTATACTACTTACTGGCCTACAGGTGAACAAATGTCTATATTTGATGCAGCTATGAAATATAAAGAAAACGGTACTGGATTAGTTGTATTAGCAGGTAACGACTACGGTATGGGTTCTTCACGTGACTGGGCAGCCAAAGGTACAAACTTATTAGGCGTTAAAACAGTTATTGCGCAGAGTTACGAACGTATTCACCGTTCAAACTTAGTAATGATGGGCGTATTGCCGCTACAATTCCAAGAGGGCGAATCAGCTGATAGTTTAGGTATCGATGGTACTGAAGTTATCTCTGTAGACATTGATGAAAATGTTAAGCCACACGACTTAGTTAAAGTACAAGCTAAAAAAGACAATGGTGAGGTAATTGAATTTAAAGCTATTGCTCGTTTCGACTCAAATGTAGAAATGGATTACTATCGTCATGGTGGTATCTTACAACTTGTATTAAGAAATAAGCTAGCTGGACAACAATAAAAAAACAAACCTGTATAATAAGTTTACTGATGGACTGGCCATATGCTAGTCCATCTTTTTTATGTTAATATTTAAGGTATGATATGTATCAGTAGAAATATTGAAAAGAGGATGCAAAAATGATTTACAGTATGACACAAATTGAAGCACGTTATTCAGAAACTGATCAAATGGGTGTAATCTATCATGGTAATTATCCTACGTGGTTTGAAGTAGCAAGAACAGATTATATTTCTAAACTAGGTTTTAGTTATAAGGATATGGAAGATAGTGGTATTATTTCGCCAGTAATCGATTTAGATATCAAGTATATTAAATCGATCTTTTATCCGGAAAAAGTAACAATAAAAACATGGGTTGAAAGATATTCACGTTTGCGATCCATATATAAATATGAAATCTATAATGAAGCAGGGGAACTTGCAACAACAGGTTCAACGGCATTGACTTGTATAAAAAAAGAAGATTTCAAACCAATTAGATTAGATAAATATTTCCCTGAGTGGCATGCAACTTATAGTGAAGTTGATAAAAGAAACAAGGCTGGAGAGTGCTTAGAGGTCATAAACGGCTTATAAAACGAAGTGGTTAATATCTATATCTATATATAATAAAAAGCGTCTGACACTTGAGCCAGGCGCTTTTTATTATATAGGTTATTTTGTAGCATATGAAATTTCATCAATGCCATCATTTACGTCAATAAATAAATTATGGTCTTCAAAATACCATAAATCTTTTTCAGCAATTACGACATCTAAACCGTCGTAATGATTTTCATAACCAATTTCAACATCCTCTTTTTTGTCAACGCTAAATGCAGGACTGAATCCTTGTTTTAATTGGAATTCGCCACCATAACGTACAAAGAATTGTAAGACTTTGTCACCTTCAGGTAATTCAAGTTCTTCTTTAAACCAAGACACGGCATTATTTGAAAGTTCTATTTCCATAATAAAAGTCTCCTTTCGGTTCACAAGTACTTAACTTATGACTATTGGCAACTAAATTGAATTAGTATTTTTATATATTACCCACTTTCAGTAATATTAAAAGTAGTATAACATAATTTTTCAATTAGTTATGTCAAATCATTCTACAATGCGGAGAAATATATATAACGCATGATAATGATACATATAAGTAGTATAATAGAATTAATGATCATAAAGCTGTGTTTAAATCTTACGATTCAATATGTGATATAAAAAAGCTGGAGGCATTAACGCCCCAGCTCAAATTTTGTTTACAACATATTATTTTGTAGAACGACTATTGTAATAGTTACATCCATTTAATTTTAGGTTCTTCACCCTTAAATATCCTTACAATATTAGTTCGATGTCTAATAATGAGCAATACACCGACACCAATACTAACAATAAATAGGATATAGTCTCGAATTAATAATGCACCAATGACGCAACAAATAGATGCAATGATACTTGATAACGATACATATTTTGTTAAATATAATATTCCAAAGAAAATTGCTGCTAATATTAATAATAAGACAGGATTGACACCTAGTATGACACCAGCACTTGTTGCAACGGCTTTTCCTCCTTTGAATCCAAGATAAACTGGATATACATGGCCTAAAATTGCAAAAGCACCAACAATAAGTCCATTTGTGAAAAATGTAGTTATTGGGCCTTCAGCTTGGACAGGTAACCATAGTGGAAAGAACACTACAATGAACCCTTTAAATATATCTAGGAAAGTTACAAGAAATCCAGCAGGTTTTCCTAATACTCTAAAGCTGTTTGTTGCCCCAGTGTTACCACTTCCGAATTGACGGATATCTTTTTTGAAAAATAGTTTACCTATTACATAGCCACTTGGGAAAGCACCGATAAGGTAACTTAGTATTAACATGATTACAATCATCATATATAATCCACATCCTTTAATGACATTAAAATTATTTTACCATATAAGCATAGGATAATACGAATGAAAATTTAAAATGGGTATTATTTCTCAATTGAAAATTCATTTGATACTTGCATTTTATCAAGATTTATATAAGAATAACTAATGTATAGTTTTAAAAACGAACGTACGTTTGTAGGAGGGCGAAACGATTGGCAATGAATAAGAAAAATAATTATTCGGATGATTCCATTCAGGTACTTGAGGGATTAGAGGCCGTAAGAAAAAGACCTGGGATGTATATTGGTTCTACCGATAAACGTGGATTACATCATCTAGTATATGAAGTTGTCGATAATTCCGTCGATGAAGTATTAAATGGTTTTGGTAGCGAAATCCAAGTTACAATTAATAAAGATGAAAGCATTACAATTGAAGATAATGGTCGTGGGATGCCAACAGGTATACATACATCTGGAAAACCTACAGTACAAGTCATTTTCACAATACTTCATGCTGGTGGAAAATTTGGACAAGGCGGATATAAAACATCAGGTGGATTACATGGTGTTGGTGCCTCCGTTGTTAATGCATTAAGTGAATGGTTAGAAGTAGAAATATACAGAGATGGCAATATCTATACTCAAAGTTTTGCACAAGGTGGTAAACCAACAACTGGTTTGGTTAAACACGGGAAGACTAAAAAGACTGGAACTAAGGTGACATTTAAACCAGATCCAGAGATATTTAAATCAGCAACATCTTTTAATTATGATGTTTTAAGTGAGCGACTTCAGGAGTCAGCTTTTTTACTAAAGCGTCTTAAAATAACATTGAAAGACTTAAGAGCTGGAAAAGAACGTGAAGATGTTTTTCACTATGAAGATGGTATTAAAGAATTCGTTGCTTATGTTAATGAAGGCAAAGAAGTTTTACATGATGTAGCCGACTTTTCTGGTGAAGCTAATAATATCGAAGTTGAAGTTGCATTCCAATACAATGATCAATATTCAGAAGGTATTTTGAGCTTCGTTAATAATGTGCGTACAAAAGACGGGGGTACACATGAAGTTGGCTTCAAATCTGCAATGACACGTGTATTTAATGATTATGCACGCCGTATTAATGAACTAAAAGAAAAAGATAAAAATTTAGATGGAAATGATATTAGAGAAGGGTTAACAGCTATTATTTCCATCCGTATTCCGGAAGAGTTACTTCAATTTGAAGGACAAACAAAGTCTAAATTGGGTACACCAGAAGCTAGAAGTGCAGTGGATTCTGTAGTAGCAGACAAACTTCCATATTATTTAGAAGAAAAAGGTCAGTTATCAAAATCACTTGTTAAAAAAGCGCTGAAAGCACAACAAGCTAGAGAAGCTGCGCGTAAAGCTCGTGAAGATGCACGTTCCGGTAAGAAAAATAAACGTAAAGATACTTTACTTTCAGGTAAATTAACACCAGCTCAAAGTAAAAATACTGAGAAGAAAGAACTTTATCTTGTTGAGGGTGACTCAGCAGGTGGTTCAGCAAAATTAGGTAGAGATCGTAAATACCAGGCTATTCTGCCTTTAAGAGGTAAAGTCATTAACACAGAAAAAGCACGTCTAGATGACATATTTAAAAATGAAGAAATTAATACGATTATTCATACTATTGGTGCTGGTGTTGGTAATGAATTTAAAATTGAAGATAGTAATTATAACAGAATAATTATTATGACTGATGCGGATACGGATGGTGCACATATACAAGTACTGTTATTAACATTTTTCTTTAAATATATGAAACCACTTGTAGAAGCTGGAAGGGTATTTATTGCCTTACCCCCCCTCTATAAATTAGAAAAAGGGAAAGGCGCCTCAAGAAAAATCGAATACGCATGGACTGATGAAGAATTAGAAAAATTACAAAAAAAATTAGGCAAAGGTTTCTCATTACAACGTTATAAAGGTTTAGGTGAAATGAACGCTGATCAATTATGGGAAACGACAATGAACCCAGATACAAGAACACTCATCAGAGTTCAAGTTGAAGATGAATTACGTTCTTCTAAACGTGTAACAACATTAATGGGTGACAAAGTTGCGCCTAGACGTGAATGGATAGAAAACCATGTTGAATTTGGATTACAAGAAGAACAAAGTATATTAGACAATAATGAAATCCAAATTTTAGAACAGGAACATCCTAATGAGGAGGAAATCAATTGAGTGAAATAATTCAAGATTTATCGCTAGAAGATGTTATTGGCGATCGTTTTGGTAGATATAGTAAATACATCATTCAAGAGCGTGCATTGCCAGACGTTCGTGATGGGCTCAAACCTGTTCAAAGACGTATTTTGTATGCTATGTATTCTAGTGGTAACACATATGATAAAAATTTCCGTAAAAGTGCTAAAACAGTCGGTGACGTAATTGGACAGTATCACCCTCATGGCGACTCATCTGTGTATGATGCTATGGTAAGACTCAGTCAGGGATGGAAGCTGTGTCATGTGCTCATAGAAATGCAAGGGAATAACGGTAGTATCGACAATGACCCGGCTGCAGCAATGCGTTATACAGAAGCTAAGTTAAGTCGTATTTCTGAAGAACTTTTAAGAGATATTAATAAAGAAACAGTACCATTCATGCCAAACTATGATGATACTACTTTGGAACCGATGGTATTACCAGCAAGGTTACCTAATTTATTAATTAACGGAAGTACGGGTATTTCTGCTGGTTATGCAACAGATATTCCACCACATAATTTGGGTGAGGTGATTCAGGCTACACTTAAATTTATCGATAATCCTGATATCACAGTAGCTCAGTTGATGAAGTATGTTAAAGGACCAGATTTCCCAACAGGTGGCATTATACAAGGTATAGATGGTATAAAAAAAGCTTATGAAACTGGTAAAGGTAAAATTATTGTTCGTTCAAAAGTCGAAGATGAAGAATTAAGAAATGGCAGAAAGCAATTAATTGTTACTGAAGTCCCATATGAAGTGAATAAGAGTTCACTTGTTAAAAAGATGGATGAATTACGTGCTGATAAAAAAGTGGATGGTATTGTTGAGGTAAGAGATGAGACAGACCGTACTGGATTACGTATTGCCATTGAATTGAAAAAGGACGTAAATAGTGAAGCTGTATTAAATTACTTATACAAAAATACAGATTTACAAGTTGCTTATAACTTTAATATGGTTGCTATTAGTGAAGGTAGACCAGTATTAATGGGGATTCGTCAATTTATTGATAGTTATTTAAATCATCAAATTGATGTTGTGACTAAACGTACACGTTATGAATTAGATCATGCTGAAAGCAGAATGCATATTGTTGAAGGTCTTATGAAAGCATTATCTATTTTAGATGAAGTTATCAAGTTAATTAGAGCTTCTAAGAATAAAAAAGATGCTAAAGACAACTTAGTCGCTGAATTTGATTTTACAGAGGCACAGGCCGAAGCGATCGTAACACTACAATTATATCGTTTAACGAACACAGATATTGTGCAACTACAAGAAGAGCACGATGAATTAAAATCACTAATTGGACGTTTAAAAAATATTTTAGATGATCATAGTGCACTTTTAAATGTAATAAAAGAAGAATTAACAGAAATTCGCAATCGTTTTAAACAAGGGCGTTTGTCTTCAATAGAAGCAGAGATTTCTGAAATTAAAATTGATAAAGAAGTTATGATTCCTAGTGAAACGGTTATTATGAGTGTTACAAAACACGGTTATATAAAACGCACTTCATTACGTAGTTATAATGCCAGTGGCGTAAATGAAATTGGTGTAAAAGACGGTGATGTACTTATGAAACATCAAGAAGTCAATACACTTGATACTGCATTGGTCTTTACTAATAAAGGGCGTTATCTATTTATTCCAGTACATAAATTAGCTGAAATTAAATGGAAAGAATTAGGTCAACATGTTTCTCAAATTGTGCCACTTGATGAAGGTGAATTTATCATCGATGCGTATTGCGAAAGTGATTTTAAACCAGACGCATTTTATATTTTAGCTACGCGTCATGGAATGATTAAACGCAGTAATGTTTCTATGTTTAAAACATCACGATTCAATAAACCTCTCGTTGCAATGAAAGTGAAAGATGATGACGAAATTATTAATGTCATGCGCATAGACTCTACTCAATTAATTACTGTTATTACAAATAAAGGTATGTCATTAACCTATAGTAGTGATGAACTCTCTGATACAGGATTGAGAGCAGCTGGCGTTAAATCAATTAATCTAAAAGATGAAGACTTCGCCGTGTTAACACAGGTCATTAGTGCAAACAACTCAATTTTAATGGCAACACAACGAGGATCACTAAAACGTATTGGTTTCAAAGTACTACAAACAGCCAAACGTGCACAACGTGGAATTACATTACTGAAAGAATTGAAAAAGTCACCGCATCGTATTGTAGCGGCTGACGTAATTCAACCTGAGCACACGACTTACACAATTTATTCTGATAAACAACAAGAATCTGGCGCCATTAAAGATATTCATTTGTCTGAACAATATACAAATGGCAGCTTTATTGTAGATACAAGTGAATTTGGTGAAATTATTGACTTAGAAGTTAATTAGGGGTAATTTTTTAAAAATTATTAGTAAATACAACTATATAGTGATAAAATACCAGTTAGGTGCAATAAATTATTAAAAAAGAGGTTTATAGCAGTGTGAAAAGTATCGTATTAGGCGTATGACTAGGGCGTACTTTTTCATCATTTTATAAGTGGCATGTAATGAAATGTTACAATTCCTTATAAGACTGTCTATAAATCTCTTGCTCTAATTTGAAATTAAATATTACATAGATGAGAGGGATTAAATTGAAAGATTTTGATAGTTTAATTCCAGATTGGTTCAAAGCTTTTGTTCAAGTCGGGAATGATTTAATCTGGTCACAATATCTAATTGGACTTTTAATAACAGCAGGTATATTCTTTACTATCGGCTCTAAATTTGTGCAATTAAGATGGATTCCAGAAATGTTTCGTGCTATTGGTGAAAAACCTGAAACATTAGATAACGGTAAAAAAGGTATTTCTCCATTCCAAGCATTTGCGATAAGTGCTGGTTCTAGGGTTGGTACTGGTAATATAGCGGGTGTTGCTACAGCTATAGTACTTGGTGGTCCTGGTGCAGTCTTTTGGATGTGGGTTATTGCATTTATAGGTGCAGCGAGTGCGTTTATTGAAGCAACTTTAGCACAAGTATACAAAGTGCCTGATGAAGAAGGCGGTTACCGCGGTGGACCAGCTTATTACATAACTAAAGGTTTAAATCAAAAATGGTTAGGTATCGTGTTTGCTGTATTAATTACGGTTACTTTTGCTTTTGTATTTAATACAGTTCAATCTAATACAATTGCTGAATCATTGAAAACACAATATAATGTAGATCCTATAATAACAGGCATTATTTTAGCGGTACTTACTGCTATCATTATATTTGGTGGTGTACGTAGTATCGCCAATTTATCTTCAGTTATTGTACCTGTTATGGCTATTATTTATATCGGTTTAGTTCTAGTGATTCTTATCATGAACTATGATCAAATTATTCCAATGATTTCTACAATTATTAAAAGTGCATTTGGATTTGAACAAGTAACAGGTGGTGCAGTTGGTGCTGCCATACTACAAGGTGTAAAACGTGGTCTATTTTCTAATGAAGCTGGTATGGGTTCTGCGCCTAACGCAGCAGCGACAGCAGCACCACCACACCCTGTTAAACAAGGTTTAATTCAAGCACTCGGTGTATTCTTTGACACGATGCTAGTTTGTACAGCAACGGCTATTATGATATTGCTTTATAGCGGTTTAGAGTTTGGTGAAAATGCATCACAAGGTGTTGCCGTAACGCAATCAGCTTTAAATGAGCATCTTGGTAGTGCTGGTGGTATATTCTTAACGATTGCCATTACACTCTTTGCATTTTCTTCAGTAGTTGGTAATTATTACTACGGCCAATCTAATATTGAGTTCTTATCAAAAAATAGAACGATATTATTTATCTTTAGATGTTTAGTTGTCGTTTTAGTGTTTGTTGGTGCAGTAATTAAGACAGAAACTGTTTGGAGTACTGCAGATGTATTTATGGGATTGATGGCGATTGTCAACTTGGTAGCAATCATAGGTCTTTCAAACATTGCATTTGCTGTTATGAACGATTACCAACGTCAACGTAAAGCTGGCAAAAAACCAGTTTTCAAACCAGAAGAATTGGAAATCAATTTATTTGGTATTGAAAGTTGGGGCATGAAAAAATAATCAAATTGATAATTAGTTCATAAATATCAAAGCTTAAAGCGTCTTTTAAGATTGTCACGATAAAGTGACATCTTAGAGGCGTTTTTTGTTTTTTTAATTAACTCGTAAGGTATATTTATTAATTAAAATAGAATAATTCTTTCATTTTATAATTAGTCACTATATAATATTGAGTAAGATAAAGATAAGGATGATTGATGTGAATGATTTCTTAATAACTAAGGTTCTCAATAATAATGTGATTATTTGTACAAAAGCACAAGCGGAATATGTATTAATTGCAAAAGGCATTGGGTTTAATAAAAAAAGTGGCATGATTTTACAAGAGAATCAAACGATAGAAAAAATATACATATTGGATCAAAAATCACAGCAAGACCATTATAAAACATTAATGGAGCTAGCAAATGATACTTTAATTCAAGCAGTGATAGAAGCAGTTAATATTATTACGAATTCGGAAATGAAGGTAGATAACCAAAAATTAGTCATTTCATTAACCGATCATATTATTTTTGCTTATAAGCGGTTGAAGCAAAATCAGTTGATTAATAATCCTTTTATTGTAGAAACTAAACAGTTGTATAGCAAAGAATACAAAATAGCTGAAAAAGTAATTGAACGTTTAAATCACGTATTGGAGGTTCACTTTCCTGAAGATGAAATTGGTTTTATTGCATTACATATTGCTTCGAATACTGAATCATTGTCCATGCGTGAGATGGATTTAATCAACGAACTGATTAATAAGAGTGTTTTTATTTTAGAAAATGATTTGAAACAAACGATAGATAAGGATACTATTCAATATCAACGTTTTATAAGACATATTCAATTCTTAATTAAACGATTACGAAATGGTGAATCATTAAAGAAAACCAATGCTTTTGAAGCACTACTCAAAGAACAATATCCATTATGTTTTAATATTGCATTGAAAATCATGCGACTTTTACAACAAGAATTGAAAATAAAAGTGTATGAGGCAGAGGTTATCTATTTAACGCTACATGTCTACCACTTTATGGAAAACCATAAATCTTAACAAGATAGTAGTTAAACAGAAAGTCATATATAAAGTGGATTGATAATTGAATGTATAATAAAAACAAACCAGATGCTATATTTGCCATCTGGTTTGTTTTTTGTATTTGTGAATCATATCCATAAATGATAGGCGTCATAGGATATAACAATTTAGTTATTTATTAGTTAGCGCTGGCGTGAAGACTGATATGAATGTTTTTGCCATAATATTGTTGGTCATATGTATTTATAGGTTTATTTAGTACAATTTCTATTTGTTTTGGTTGTTTTTGTGAATCTAATTTAGTGAATGCATAGCCACGTTTCTTAGTACCTGAGTCTAACTCATCTACTAGAGTGGTTGATTTTGGCATATTTAATTTTGTTTTTTATCTAATATGATTTTTACATCACCAGTATATTTTATAGGTACTGGTGTTTCATTTATAACGTCACCAAAATATCCTAAATAAAGGTCATGTGTCTTTGTATTTTCAATTAGTAAATAGGAAAATGCTATTCTAAAAGTTTTGTTATTTGTTGATGTTATACCTGTTTTAGATGAATGGTTATTTGTATATTTTTGAACTGATTTATAAGTAGTATCATTATTTTTAGAATAAAATGTGTTACCTATCTCAGCTTTAGCAAATATCAGTGGATCTGTCATTTGCTTTTTTGAACTTTTGGTATAACTGTAACCAGCTAAACCGATTAGAAGAATTAATATAATGACTATTGTCTTTTTCAATGAAATGCTCCTATTTTAAGTTGTGTATTATATGTGTAATTATATTATACGATTATAAAATGAATAAATAAAGATGATTAATGAAAAATAACATATTAATTGGTGTAAAACTAAAAGAAGATGATTAATGTTTGTTAATTGTGTGTAATGTAATTATTAAGATTTATAATTTGATTGTAAATTCTATTTACAAGTATATTGAATCATCTTATACTTGGTGTTCTGTCTGATTTGAATTTAGGGGGACGTACGTGTATGAAGTATTATGATGAGGTACCGATAATAAGATCTGTTGCCGCTATGTTAGTTGTGGCGATACATACAGTTAATAGTATAGCCTTGTCAAGAGGGACATTTACATCAGATGGCTTAGGTTACGTTAACCAAATAGCAAGGTTAGGAACGCCTATATTTGCTGTAATAAGTGCGTTTTTATTAACAATCTCAGTAGTGAATAAAGGGTTTAATTTAGATTATTTTGTTAAATCACGTTTTAGTAAAATATTTATTCCTTATATCATTTGGACAGTATTTTACTTATTATATAGAGCCTTTTATTTACATAATCTTGAAGATGATGGGAAATTATTGAATTACTTTGTGTATGGAAAAGCAAATTTCCACTTGTATTTTATTTTGACTGTTATTCAGTTTTACTTTTTATTTCCGTTATTACAGAAATTCAAAAAAGGTTGGCCTATTATTATAGTGTATATATTAGCGACAATCGCTAATATCATTTGGATTAGAATGGGGCCAGTTTCATTAGGTGGCGGTGGTGTCGAACGTTTTGTGAATGATAAATTATTCATTATGAATTGGATATCATTCTTTATGTTAGGTATTGTATATGCTAAATTTTACAATGAAATTAGAATCCTCATCTTTAAGCACAAAGCCATATTATCTACTATTATAGGTATATTATTTATCGATTTCCTATTGAGTATTGATTTGGATCATTTACAAAGTTCAATTACTGTGTCGAATATGATTTATATTCCATTTTTCATTGTGTTTCTAAATTATTTATATGAACATGTTAAAAAGAATCACACCATTTTAAAAACCTTAACCTTAATTGGTAATTATTCTATGGGAATTTATTTAGTGCATTACGTTGCAATTCAATTCGTAAAACGTTTGCCTATAATTGAAGATATCGTGCCACAAAGTAAATTTATGGGCGTATTTATATTAACAGTAGCAGTATCTGTATTGATTGTTTATCTAATAGGTAAAATCCCCTATGGTAACTATATTGTTCCAATTCCAAAGAAAAAAGCAACGCAAACCACAGATGTAGACAAAAAGAAAGTTACTCAAAGCAAACACACACCTAATTATAATTCATGAGCATATTATAAAATAAAGTCTGAAGCATTGATGATAAATGTTTCAGGCTTTTTTATGCGAAAAAGGGTATGACAACGGTTTTATATTATTGGGGATATATTTAAACTAGAATTATTAAGACGTATGAATTAGGGTACATATATGTTATAAAAATAGATATGTGAAATGTTAATAATGTGATATGATGAGGATTAGTAATTAAGACGATTAAAGCATTCTATGATATAATTTTGTACAGTATTTTTTATCTGGTAGATTATATGATTATAATTTTTAAGAATTAAGTTAAGGTATGGTGAGTTATATATGTCGAATGAAGACAATGTTAGACAAGAAACAAAAAATAAAAAAGAAAAATTGAGACTTAGTTTTCCAGAGACCCGCTTCATGAAATTTATGGGAGGCAAAGATTTATTATTCGCCTTAATCATGCTGATACTCATTGGTATTGCGATATTTATATTTGATCAAGTATCCTATATATTTAAACCATTTATCATTGTATTTAATACGATTGTAGCACCGATTATTGTATCCATCATTCTATACTATTTATTCAATCCATTAGTCAATTTGATGGAACGCTATAATATATCACGTCTTTGGGGCGTTATTATTTTATTCCTAGTTATTATTGGGGTTATCGCGTTAGCAATTAATTTATTGATACCAGTCATTGGTACTCAATTTAAAAGTTTCGGTAATAATTTTCCGCATTATGTAGATAAAGTGAATCAATTTATTGATAATCTTACTAGAAATTCCTTGATTTCTAACTTTTATGGACAAATACAAGAACAATTAGATGCTTTAGCTAACAAGCTACCATCAATGGTTTCTGATTATTTTAATGGTTTCGGTTCAAAAGTGAAAAACTTTGCTGAAGCTATTGTAAATGTAGGGGTAGTCATTGCCACAACACCATTTGTCTTATTCTTTATGTTAAAAGATAGCCATCATTTCAAAGAATATTCTACGAAATTAATGCCACCAAAATTCAGAAAAGATTATCATGATTTATTAGACAAAATGAGTGTACAAGTTGGATCTTATATCCAAGGACAGATTATTGTTTCATTTTGTATCGGTATTTTACTATTTATTGGTTATAGTATTATCGGATTAGATTATAGTTTAATTTTAGCATCTATAGCTGCTGTGACGAGTGTTGTACCATATTTAGGGCCTACAATTGCAATTTCTCCAGCTATCATTATTGCTTTAATTACTTCTCCAATTATGCTCTTGAAATTAATCATAGTATGGACTGCAGTTCAATTTATAGAAGGTCACTTCATATCGCCTAATATTATGGGTAAAACGCTGAAGATTCACCCACTCACAATTATCTTTATCTTATTGAGTGCAGGTAATCTTTTAGGTGTTGTTGGTGTCATCTTAGGTATTCCAGCCTACGCTATATTAAAAGTGTTAGTCTCACATTTATATTCAATGTATAAACGCAGATATAATAAATATTATGGCGATGATGCAGGTGAATATGAAATTACAAACGATGAACAAATACGCTAGAATTTACAACTGAATACTTCATTATTCATCATACATGTAAGAGATTGATAAATGAGTCTGGGACAAAAATAGGTGTCTCGGACTCTTTTTCATTTAGGAAATAGCTAACGGATTTAAAAATGTAAAGTCTCACTTGTTTAAAGAAACGATTTTTCATTTTTACGGGCCTAACAATTATGTTAGAAGTTATTATTAAAATTTTATTTCTTATATATTATTATTGTGCTATATTTTTTATTGAGCTTAGATTATTAAAAAGTGAAGTGAAAACATGTCTAAAGAAATGAGAAGTAGATTATTTTCTATTTTAAAAGTTGTGTTTGCGGTCGCCTTATTTAGTATCGTAGTGTTTACTTTATATAAGGAATTGTCGCATATTAATATTAAAGAAACGATTCAGTCGTTTGGAAAAATTAATCGTGTATGGTTAGTCGCCTTATTTGTAATTGGCGGGGCATCGATTATTGTACTTTCGATGTATGATGTCATATTAGCGAAATCATTAAATTTAAAGATTTCTTTATTAAAAACGATACGTGTTGGGTATATTGTCAATGCGCTTAATGCTGTCGTAGGTTTTGGTGGTTTTATTGGCGCAAGCGTGCGTTTTTTATTTTACAAAAATGCCACCGATGATAAAAGAGCGTTACTGCACACGATTTCTATTGTATTGATTTCTATGTTAACAGGGTTAAGTTTATTATCCATTTTAGTAGTCATCCATGTATTTGATGTATCACATCTATTTACACCATACCCATGGATTAAATGGCTAATGTATGTTGTAGCCTTGTTCTTACCGGTGTTTGTAATTTTTACGATTTTACGACCAGTACAAGAAAATCAAAAGTTATTAGGTGTTTATTGTACGATTGTATCAAGTATTGAATGGCTTGTTGCGGCACTCGTTTTATATATGGCTTTAACAATGGTAGGCGTTCATGTACCAATCTCAATATTTATGGGCATATTTATCATTGCAGCTTTATCAGGACTTATCAGTTTTATACCTGGTGGATTTGGTACATTTGATTTAGTAGTATTACTTGGGCTTAAGCATTTGAATATAGATGAAGAATCTATAGTTTTAGGGTTATTACTTTATCGTTTTGCGTATTATCTATTTCCTGTGCTCGTTGCTTTAATTTTATCTACATTTGAATTTCGTGGTACAGCTAAACGCTACTGGGAAGATGCAAGAATACTTGTTCCGGTGAGAGATATGACATCATTATTATCATCTTACCAAAAGGATATTATTGCACGTGCACCCTCGTTTTCAATTGCTATTTTATTAATGTTTACGAGTCTATTATTTTTCTTGAATAATCTAACTATTATCTACGATGGCCTATATGATCCGAATCACTATATCTATTACATTATCGTATCGGTTCACACATGTGCATGCTTATTATTACTTTTAAATGTGGTAGGTGTATATCGCTTATCTAAACGTGCCATCTTATTTTCGATTATTTCTATTATATTAATTTTTATTGTAACAGCCTATACGTATGCTTCATTTATATTACTTAGTTGGCTTGTTGTAATGTTAATTTTATTGTTCATTTTTTACAGAAGAGCACGAGTTATAAAACGTCCATTTAGATATTTAAAATTATGCTTAAGTTTTATAATGGGTGCGCTCGTACTTTATATTAATCATATTGTTATTGCGAGTACGTTTTATACATTAGACATTTATCACATTGAGATAGACACCTCTATTTTGAGATATTATTTCTGGTTTACTATCTTATTGGTAGCGGTTATTGTTGGTCTGATTGTTTGGTGGTTTGAATATCGTTATAGAATATCTAATACACGAGAAGATACTAAAATATGTGCGTCTATTGTAAAACAATACGGTGGTAATTATTTAAGTCATCTCATGTATAGTGGCGATAAAAAATTTTTTATTAATGAAAATGAAGATGCCTTTATAATGTATCGTTATCAACGCAATGCATACATTGTACTTGGAGATCCTATAGGTAATCCCCAATCTTTCTATAGTTTACTAGAGTCTTTCTATCAAGAAGCAGAGTATCTTGGCTATGATATTATTTTTTATCAAGTAACGGATAGAAATATGTCTCTTTATCACAGTTTCGGTAATCAATTCTTTAAATTAGGTGAAGAAGCGGTTATCGATTTGAATGAATTTAAGATTTCTGGTAAGAAAAAACGTGGTTTACGGGCAACTTTAAATAAGTTAGATGATTTAAAATATACTTTTGAAGTTATAGAACCTCCATTTACGCAAGCTTTAATTACGGATTTGAAAACAATTAGTGATGAATGGCTCGCCGATAAAAAAGAAATGCATTTTTCAGTAGGTAGTTTCAATGAATCGTACTTATCAAAAGCACCCATTGCAATTATAAAAGACAGTGATGGACTTATTATTGCATTTTGTACGTTGATGCCAACTTATTATAAAGGAACGATTTCTGTTGATCTCATACGTTGGAAACCAGATTGCACATTGCCATTAATGGATGGTTTATATTTAAATATGTTGTTATGGTCACAAAAACAAAATTATCAACATTTTAATATGGGAATGGCTACGTTATCGAATGTAGGTCAATTACCTTATTCATTTTATGGAGAACGTATTGCAGGCCGTGTTTTCGAACATTTTAATGGTTTATATAGATTTCAAGGTTTGAGAAAATATAAAGAGAAATTTAATCCAAATTGGGAACCAAGGTTTCTTGTTTATAGAAAACGTCATTCCTTATGGCTTAGTATGATAAAAGTAATGCGTGTCATTAGAAAACATAAATAATATGAATGACAAAACACCCCACATGTGCTCAGCATGTGGGGTGTTTCTAGGAGTTAATAGTGCTTAATGGTTTTTGTGTAATTAATTATTGGAGAAGTTATTAATTACATTAATAAACTAACTATAAAATTTCTAAATATCATTTTGACTCTAACTATGAATTTAACATTACCTTGTTACTTAAGGTATAACCATAATATATCACCAATAGAAAACGCTTTCAACAAGGTATTACCATATTATTTCTTTTCTTTTTAACATATTATCTTTATATATTCTTTTTAAATATTAAAGGTATTATTACACTTTGGATCTAATGTTATCTATTCGAAATGATTTTTATTGTAGCTAAATAGCTATCCTAATTATTTATGTTATATCAATAATAACAATTTTAAGCATTATAATTATAGTGTGAAAAAATAATTAAATAACAAGTTTATGAAAATAGACTATTAAATAGTAAAATCTTATGTTAATATGAAAACGGTTACATAAAAGAGGTGAAACATGGCAACGATTAAAGATGTAGCGACTTTAGCAGGATGTTCTGTAGCAACTGTCTCAAGGGCAATTAATAACAATGGTTATGTTAAGGCAAAAACACGACTTCATATAGAAGAAGCAATTGCCGAATTAAACTACCAACCAAATGAAGCAGCACGCACATTATATAAAAGAAAGTCTAAACTAATAGGTTTATTACTGCCGGATATGAGTAATCCTTTTTTTACACTTATCGCTCGTGGCGTTGAAGATGTTGCTTTAGCACATGGTTACCAAGTACTTATTGGTAATAGTGATAATGATATAAAAAAAGCACAAGGCTACTTAGCAACATTCGTATCACACAATTGTACAGGCATGATATCTACAGCATTTAATGAAAATATTATCGAGAACACACTGACTGATCATCACATTCCATTTGTTTTTATAGATCGTATTAATAATGAGCATAATGGGATTTCAACGAATCACTTTAAAGGTGGTCAACTTCAGGCAGAGGTAGTACGAAAAGGTAAGGGTAAAAACGTTTTAATCGTACATGAAAATTTATTAATCGATGCATTTCATCAACGCGTCCAAGGTATTAAGTACATATTAGATCAACAGCGTATTGATTATAAAATGTTAGAAGCAACGTTATTAGATAATGATAAAAAATTTATTGACTTAATTAAGGAACTTAGCATCGACAGTATTATTTGTAGTAATGATTTATTAGCGATAAACGTTTTAGGCATTGTACAAAGATATCATTTTAAAGTTCCAGCAGAAATACAAATTATTGGATATGATAATATTCCATTTTCAGAAATGACCTATCCACAAATTACTACTATAGATCAATCAGCATATCATTTAGGTGAAATTGCCGTTTCCCAACTATTAGGTTTGAATACGGATAATTTAACAAACAACCATAAGCAATTGGCACTTACAGTTAAACATAGAGGAAGTACACGTAATTAAATGACATTATGTAACGGGTTACATATAAGGAGGTAAATTTTATGTATAAAACAGGGATATTAAATAGCGATATTTCAAAATTACTTAGTGATTTAGGTCATACAGATGAAATTATGATTGCTGATTGTGGTCTTCCAATTCCAAACGGTGTTAAAAAAATAGATTTAGCATTGGATTTTGGTAAACCATCATTCTTAGATGTATTTCATATTGTGAAATCGCATATGGCCATCGAAAAAATGACTTTAGCAAGTGAAATGAAAACTGAAAATGAATCACTTTATAACGTTTTAAAAGAAGAAGAAATTAAATTTACTACTGAATCCCATGAATTATTAAAGCAACATAGTAAGCATGTAAAAGCTATCATTCGTACGGGTGAAGCGAAACCTTATGCGAATGTCATATTAGCTAGTGACGTTTTATTTTAAAGGAGGGATCAATGGATGATTGAAATGAAGAATATTTATAAATCTTTTGGTCAGAATGATGTTCTTAGAGGTGTGGATTTTGATATTGCGGATGCCGAAGTTCATGCATTGATGGGGGAGAATGGTGCCGGCAAAAGTACGTTAATGAAAATTTTAACCGGCGTTTATGAAGCAAATGGTGGACAAATTTTAGAAGATGGTAAACCACTTCAATTTAAAAATACAAAAGACGCTGAGCAACATGGTGTGTCATTTATTCAACAAGAATTAAATATTTGGCCTAATTTAACGGTTTTAGAAAACCTATTTTTAGGTAAAGAACCAACGAAGTTTTTAGGGATAATTAATCATAAAGTGATGAGAAAACAAGCGTTGGAAATATTTAACAATTTAAATATACAGCTTGATTTGAATCAAATGGCTGGGACGTTATCAGTAGGTATGCAACAAATGTTAGAAATTAGTAAAGCATTAATGCAAGATTCTAAAGTCATTATTATGGACGAACCAACGGCAGCTTTAACGACTAGTGAGATTGAAGTGTTATTCACACAAATTAATAAATTAAAATCTAAAGGTGTTTCATTTATTTATATTTCACATAGAATGGAAGAAATTTTTAATATTGCAGACCGTATTACAGTGATGAGAGACGGCCGGTCTATATTAACTTCGAACACGCAAGAGACCTCTAATGCAAAAATTGTAAAAGCCATGATTGGTAGAGATTTGGATAACCAGTATCCAGAAAGAAATTATAAGCAAGATGAATTAGTGCTGTCAGTTAATCAGTTAAGTTCTACGGTATATGACTTAAATGATGTACATTTTGAGTTACACAAGGGTGAGATTTTTGGATTCAGTGGACTTATGGGTGCTGGTAGATCTGAAATCATGCGCGTGTTATTTGGCCTAGACAAAGGACAAATGCAAGTAACACTTAATGGTAAAACCATTCACATGAATAATCCTAAGACGGCCATAAAGCACGGGTTAGCGTTTATTACTGAAAATAGAAAAGAAGAAGGTTTAGTTCTACAAGATTCTATTATAGAAAATATTTCATTACCTGCATTGAAAAGTTTTTCAAAGGGTGGTTTTTTAACACCAACAGCGATGAACAATTATACAGAACAGATGATTCAGCGTTTGAATATCAAAGGTGGAAAAGATGATAGTTGTATGGATTTATCTGGAGGAAATCAACAAAAGGTTGTTTTGGCTAAATGGATTGCTACTGCACCACACGTTTTGATTTTAGACGAACCAACTAGGGGAATTGACGTTGGCGCAAAACGTGAAATTTATCAATTAATGAATGAACTGACAGAACGTGGTATGTCTATCATTATGATTTCATCAGAATTACCAGAAGTGATAGGAATGAGTGATAGAGTTGCCGTTGTACATGAAGGTAATATTGCAGGTGTTTTAAATAAAAAAGATCTAACTGAGGAACGTATTATGACATTAGCTACAGGAGGGAATATCAATGAAACAATCTAGCTTATCATTTTCATATTTAGAAAAAATTATTCCATTTATTGGTTTAATATTATTAGTCATTATCATTAGTGTATTAAATAGTGCATTTTTAGAACCATCTAATCTGTTTAACTTATTGAGACAAGTTTCTATAAATGGATTAATTGCATTTGGTATGACATTTGTAATTTTAACGGGCGGCATAGACTTATCTGTTGGTTCTACACTAGCGTTATCCAGTGCGCTTATAGCTATTTTAATGGTCTCAGGTGTAGATTCTATGATTGCGCTATTAGTAGGCTGTATTTTAGGTGCGATTTTAGGTGCTATTAACGGGCTTTTAATTACGCTTGGTAAGATGGCGCCATTTATAGCGACTTTGGCTACAATGACTGTCTTTAGAGGTTTGACACTGGTTATTACAGATGGCAATCCAATTACTAATTTAAATGGCAGCTATGCCTTTCAATTATTTGGACGAGGTTATTTTTTAGGTATTCCAGTTCCAGCAGTGACAATGTTTATTACTTTCATTATTTTGTATATCATTTTACATAAAACAATATTTGGTAGACAAACTTATGCTATGGGTGGTAATGAAAAGGCAGCTTTTATCTCTGGTATTAAAGTGAATAAATTAAAAATCATGATTTATAGTTTAGCTGGTTTAATGTCTGCAATGGCTGGTGCGATTCTCACATCTCGTTTAAACTCAGCGCAGCCAACTGCAGGTATGTCATATGAATTGGATGCAATCGCTGCTGTTGTATTGGGTGGTACATCTTTAACAGGTGGTAAGGGACGTATACTTGGCACATTAATAGGTGTATTAATTATAGGTGTGTTGAATAATGGACTAAATTTATTAGGGGTTTCTTCATTTTACCAACAAGTAGTTAAAGGAGTTGTCATTATTATTGCAGTACTCATTGATAGAAAGAATAAATAAAGTAGGAGGTTTATCATGAAAAAATTATTTTTAAGTATGATGGCAATGATACTGTTGTTAGCTGGTTGTTCTTTAGAGTCTCCTCTAGAAAAGCAAGATAGTGGTAAATCAGACAAGAAAAAATCAGATATTGTGGTTGGTGTAAGTATTTCTACATTGAATAATCCATTTTTTGTGAAAATTAAAGATGGTATATCAGCTGAGGCGAAGAAACAAGGTATTAAGGTTAAATTTGCAGATGCTCAAGACGATGCAGCAAAGCAATCTAATGATATTGATGATTTAATACAGCAAAATGTAGATTATCTTATCGTGAATCCAACTGACTCAGATGCTATTTCGGGTAGTGTTCAAATTGCGAATGATCAAAATATTCCTGTTATCACATTAGATAGAGAGGTTGCTAAAGGAAAAGTTGCTTCGTTTATTGCTTCAGATAATGTTAAAGGTGGAGAAATGGGCGGCAAGCTCATTGTTGATAAATTTGGTAAAGGTACAAAAGTAGTAGAGCTTGAAGGCATACCAGGTGCTAGTGCAACTCGTGAGCGTGGTAAGGGATTCCACAACGTTGCTGATGATGAGTTAGATGTCGTATCAAAACAAAGTGCCAAATTTAATAGAACAGAAGGTCTAAATGTAACGCAAAATATGATTCAAGCGCATCCTGATATTAAAGCAATATTTGCACAAAATGACGAAATGGCTTTAGGGGCTGTTGAAGCGGTTGGTAATAAAGATATTAAAGTTATTGGATTTGATGGTAATGAAGATGCAATAAAATCTGTTGAAAACAACAAACTATTTGCAACAGTCGCACAACAACCCAATTTAATGGGAGAAGAAAGTATTAAAACAGTTATGGATTTATTTAATGGTAAAAAAGTTCAAGAAAAAAATAAGATACCTTTAGAAATGAAAAAACAAAAATAGGATTTATGAGAAAAAGCCGGATACAGTGATCATCGTACTGTTTCCGGCTTTTTGTTTATTTATCTGTCTGTTGCTTATAATTTTGACGGTCTTGTTGTTCTTTGGCGTAACGTTCTGGATTTTTTTTATAAAAATCTTGATGTTCTGGCTCTGCTTCATAAAATGTAGCAGCAGGTAATACTTGTGTTGCAATAGCTTTATCTTTATCGATTGTTTCTTTGAGTTGTTCAATATATTCTTCGGCAACATTTTTTTGGTCTTCATTGGTATAGAAGATAGCAGTTTTGTACTGTGCACCTCTATCTTGAAATTGTCCGCCTTCATCTGATGGGTCTATTACTGAAAAGAAAATTTCTAATAATTTATTGTATGAAAACAGTGCTACATCATATTCGATTTCAACAGTTTCCAAATGTCCAGTGTTGCCTGTCTTAACTTGCTCATATGAAGGATTATCCACATGTCCTCCCATATAGCCAGAGGTTACGCTTTCAATACCTTCAAATGTGTCGAAGGGTTTAACCATACACCAAAAGCAACCTCCTGCGAAGTAGGCTTTGTTTATATTCATGCTTAACATCCTTTCCGTATTAGACCTTAGTACCATATATTAAGATATTACTTGATTTTTATACACTTTTTAATATAACTTTAATATATGTTAATTATAGTACATAGAAGTGCAATTTTGAAGATATAAGGTTGATACTAATGAATGAAGACAAACTAAGAAGTAGTAAGAACACACAAGGCAATACTAATCCTCCGCCAATGCGTAGGGGGAAAAAGAAGCGGTTTAGGAAACTACCATTTATTATTTTGATTGGTATTATTATTTTAGCAATTATCATAGGCTATTCCGTACATGGTTATAATTCCGGCATAAAATATGCTAAAGATCATGGTAAAACGTTGAAACAGCATAAATTTAATGGTGCCGTAAAGAATGATGGTAAAATTACGGTTATGGTACTAGGTGCGGATAAAGAACAAGGCGGAATTTCTAGAACGGATTCTATTATGATAGCGCAATACGATTATATTCACAAAAAGATGAAAATGATGTCTGTGATGCGTGACATTTATGCTGATATTCCTGGAAACGGACAGCATAAAATAAATTCTGCATATTCTATCGGTGGACCAGAATTGTTAAGACAAACATTGAAGAAAAATCTTGGCATTGATCCTGAATATTATGCGATTTTAGATTTTACTGGATTTGAAAAAATGATAGATGAACTAGAACCTAATGGTGTGCCAATTGATGTTGAGAAAGATATGTCAAAAAATATTGGCGTGTCATTGAAAAAAGGACATCATCGTCTGAATGGTAAAGAATTATTAGGTTATGCTAGATTTAGACATGATCCAGAAGGCGATTTTGGTCGTGTACGTAGACAACAGCAAGTAATGCAGTCTCTTAAGCAAGAACTCGCAAGTTTGGATACATTACCGAAGTTACCAAAAGTTGCTGGTATTTTAAGAGGTTATTTAAATACGAATATGCCAGATTCTGTATTAATACAATCAGGTTTAAACTTTGGTATCCGTGGTGATAAGAAAGTCGTCTCTGTTACATTACCTATTAAAGGTACTTATCAGGATATTCAAACACCAATGGACGGTAGTGCTTTAGAAATTGATAAAGCCAAAAATAAAGCTGAAGTTAAAAAATTCCTTGAAGAAGATTAAGATAGTTTCGACATAAATAATAATAAGCGTACGTTACCCTATGGATAGCGTACGCTTTTTTTATATAGAAAATTTTTCATTTGTAATCAGGTGGGTTAGGTAATGAACTTGATTACATTTTTGATCATTAATTCTGTTTTTATTGATCAGATTTTCTCACACCAGCTACGCCATAGTGAGATGCTTTCATTTCTTCTATGACAATTTGTATCGCCTCTTTATTAGCACCTGTTGTTTTTTCTACAGCATTTGTAACCTCAGTTACCAAATTTTTAAGTTGTTCATCTGAACGTCCTTCTAATAACTTTACATTTACGATTGGCATGTGTAATTCCTCCTTTAATAATTTAAAGATATTATAGCATGAAAATTGAGAAAATTATAAATATATCAAATTGGAACATTTGTTCTTATCGCTATTGAAATAGAACATTTGTTCGTATATAATAAAATTAATTGAGGGAGGCATGAGATATGTATGATTATAATCTGGTGGAAGAGAGAGATGTATTGTGTATAGATCAAAAAAGTTTTTTTGCTAGCGTTTCTTGCATACAAAAAGGATTAGACCCAATGAAAGAAAAATTAGCTGTTGTTGCTGATACTAAAAGACAAGGTTCAGTTGTGTTAGCAGCAACGGGACCTTTGAAAGCATTAGGTGTAAAAACGGGATCTAGATTATTTGAAATACCACATAGAAATGACATATATATTATTAATCCAAGTATGAGAAAGTATTTAGAAGTTTCTGTAGCAATATCAAAAATTGCATTGCGCTATATTGCTCCTGAAGATTTACATCAGTATAGTGTAGATGAGTTTTTTATGGATGTGACCAATAGTTATCATAGGTTTAGTAGTACGGTTCAATCTTTTTGTCAAAAATTGCAATTTGAAATCAAAGAAGAAACAGGCATCAATTGTTCTATAGGTATAGGATCTAATATGTTATTGAGTAAGATTGCCATGGATGTAGAAGCAAAGCATACTAAAAGTCTAATTGCAGAATGGCGTTATCAAGATGTTCCGAAAAAACTTTGGCCAATCCAACCATTAAGAGAATTTTGGGGAATTAGTAGAAAAATTGAAGCGAAATTGAATAAAAGAGGTATTTTTACGATAGGCGATTTAGCACATTATCCTCACCAATACTTAAAAAGAGATTTAGGTGTTATAGGTGTGGATTTACATTTACATGCGAATGGTATCGATCAAAGTAGAGTGAGAGATAAATATAGAGTAATGAATCCATCTATTTGTAAGAGTCAGATACTGATGCGTGATTATCGTTATGAAGAATCTAAAGTAGTGATGCGAGAATTAATTGAAGATGTGGCGAGTCGTGTTAGAGGGCGAAATCAATTGGCAAGAACAATTCATTTTTCATTTGGTTATAGTGATGAGGGTGGCATAAATAAACAGTATACATTAGAAGAACCGACGAATTTAGAAGACAGTATTTTTAAAGTTGTCGAATATTTTGCTGATAAATTATGTGATCGTACCGCATTGATTCGTACAGTAAGTATTTCATTAACACAGTTTATAGAAGAGACAGATAGACAATTGAATTTGTTTATAGATGAATATGAAAGAAAGAGAAATGAAAAATTAGCTAAAACGATTGATGCATTGCATCGCAAATTTGGACGAGGTATTGTATCTAAAGCTGCTTCTTACACTGAAGCAGGAACAAAACACGGGAGATTAGGTCTTATGGCTGGCCATAAAATGTGAAGTCCCAAATAGCATTCTACTGGGCTTATACATGGAAGGTAGCTCAGGTAAATCTAAAAAATACTGCTTCATCCATTAAACAAGTGGGACAACGAAAATCAAATTTACCAAAAATGATTTTGTTGTCCCACTCATAAAATTTCATATATTAATCAAAATAAGTATCAAAATCACTAAGCGCATCTGCACCATCTTTGCGATCTTGTGGGTTTTTAAAACTAACTCGAAGTGCACCATAAATATCTTCACGAACTTCTAATATTCTCAAGTTGCTTATAGAAATATTATGTAAACTTAGGATGTTTGTAACTTTGCTTATCATACCCGGTTTATCCGGAATGTCTACATATAGATCATACTCCACAGATAGTGCACCTTGTTGTTTAAGGGGTAACTGATCACGATAAACTTTAGCATCGTTGAAAAAATCATAAAGTTCATCAGGATTATTGTGTTCGATTATATTAATGACATCAGACATTTGATTTTTCCATTCTTTTAAAATGCGCAATATTGTATTTTTATTTTCAATAGTAATATCACGCCACATAATAGGATTACTACTTGCGATTCTAGTAATATCTCTAAAACCACCAGCTGCAAGCGTCTTAACAAGTGAAGAATCTTCGACATGTTGCGCATTCAAATGAACGAGACTTGAAGCAATGATATGAGGGACGTGACTCACAATACCAGTGACAAAATCATGTTCTTCCGCTGTTGTAGAAATAAATTTAGCACTCGTTGTTTGTAATAAGTGCTGTATTTCCTCAAAAGCAGCATCATTATCAGTTTCATTATGAACTAAAATATAAAAAGCATTTTCAAATAAATGTTTTTTTGCATTTAATACTCCAGATTTATGGCTTCCTGCCATAGGATGGCCGCCAACCAAATGAATATCATGATTTAAAAGAAACTGCTCATATTGTTGAATCGTTGACTTTGTACTTCCAGTATCTGTAATAATTACATGTTTTTTTAGTTGATAGTTTGGTAAATCTTGTAAGTATTTAACAGTCTGCTGTACCGGTGTTGCATAAATAATAATGTCAGCATTTTCAACACTAGTTTTATAGTCAGTTGATTGATAATCTATGATACCAATAGACAATGCTTTATCTAATTGTGAAGTATCCGCATCAAAGGCGGTTATTTCGATATCATCATGATAATATCTTAAGTTACTCGCTAAGCTTCCGCCAATAAGGCCTAAGCCAACGAAAAGAATTTGTTTCATTTAACAAACCACCTCTATCAAAATTTTCAGAATAGTAACATTGTATAGTAGCGTATACAATTTCGCAATATGAATTAAAAGTAGAAGTAAAAGTGAATAACTTTATAGAAGGTATGCTAAAGTAAACATATTATGCTTACTAAAATAAACATAGCATGGATTAGGAGAGAAGGCATTGGAAATAAATCATATTTTAATAGCCGGTGACTATAAATCAATTTTCCAAAAATATTTAAAGGATTTAAAGAATTACCAATTAAGTTTTAAGTCAGTTGAATCAATTACAAATGAAGATTTAGATTGGGCAGATGCTTATGTGGGATTTGAGCCATGTGAGCAATTTAAACCATCACAGGTGAAATGGGTGCATACGTTTAATGCAGGCATCAATAACTATTTAGCTATAGACGGCTGGCAAGCATCGCAAACTTTACTCACAAGAACAATTAGTGATTTTGGAGAAAAAATGAGCGAATATTGTTTGAGCTATATATTAGCTGATTTACAACATCATAAGTTATTTGAAGAACAGCAAGATGAAAACATTTGGCTCAAACAATCACCACAAGCATTGCGAGATCAAACTATAACTATTTTTGGTACTGGAGAAACTGGACAAACCATTGCTAAGATATTTTCATTATTAGGTATGACTGTCTACGGTATTTCTAATAGTGGGAAAGCAAAAGCCTATTTTAAAAAAGTGCTTCCTATCCATAAAGCTAAGACATTAGTTCAGCAAGCAGATTATATTATCAGTACTTTGCCACTAACAACAAAAACAGAAAAATTATTCAATCAAACTATGTTTGAAGCATTTGATCAAGCTTATTTTATCAATGTTGGTAGGGGACAAGTGGTGGATCAAGAAAGTTTAAAATCAGCTTTAAACAAAGGTAACGTCAGACATGCGGTATTAGATGTTTTTGAGTCAGAACCATTACACAAAAACTCTGAATTATGGCAAAGAAATAATATCACTATCACACCTCATATTTCTGCATTAACCGATTTGAATGAAGCTGTCACATGTTTTTATCATACTTTGAAAAATATAGAGCATGGTGAAATACTTGAAAATCAAGTGGATTTAAAAAGAGGCTATTAACAACGAACAAGCTGTACATATAACAAAAGCAATCATAAAGCTGTTTCTAAAAGTAAAATAAAGCTACTATCATCATCTCTATGTAAAGGATAGTAGCTTTATAATTAAAATTTAAGTATGTTTGGCAACATCAATTTAGCATATGGTTTTAAAATGTTATTGTATATTTTTAGATTTAGAATTTATATTTAACCTTTTTTCTAATACAGATATAAAAATAAAATTAACTAAAACAACTAAAAAAATAGTGCCAATATTTCCAAGTAAATGAGGCAAATCAAAATATAGTATTATAATCATCAATAGGATATTTGTATAAACATAAATATAAACATGAGTCATTATTTTTCGTTTAAGTTTATTTGATGCTGAGCCGAAGAATTTGAGAAGGCTTAATAAACCTAAAATTAATAAAAAACTTACTGCAATCATACTAGTGAAAACGTTATATTTTGTTGAGCTTGAAGTCAGAAAGATATTTAATACATATAAAATAAAAAAGATTATAGATATCGTATATCTTAATCTAACTTCCAATTTTAAAAGTTTGTCATTTTTCATAAAGTTTTATACACCCCTAAAGCATAATGATTATTTAATACATATTATTTAGCATTTCAAAATAATATGTAAAAATGTTGTTGTATGCAATGTAACATAAATTTTTAAATTCAACTATGTATTTTAAAAGGGATATAGTATTAATGGTATTATTTTTAAAATTTAAACGTTAGACTATATATATAATATATTTGGAGGGGGATTAGATGTCAGAATCAATTTTTAATACAATCCAAGCATTGACGGCAATAAATAGTCCGTCAGGGTACGCAGAAAAAGCCATTCAATACGTAAAAGGTGAAGCAGAACAATTAGGCTACCCAACAGAAGTGACTAACAAAGGAGCGCTATTAATCACAGCAAAAGGTGAAAATGATGAAGCGCAAAAATGTGTTACAGCACATGTGGATACGCTTGGCGCTATGGTCAAAGAAATTAAGGAGGATGGTCGTTTATCACTAGATTTAATCGGTGGGTTTAGTTATAACGCAATAGAAGGGGAATATTGTGAAATTGAAATTTCGTCAGGACAAATCTATACAGGAACCATTTGTTTACATGAAACAAGTGTACATGTATATCGCAATAATGACGATATCTCGAGAGATATTGAACATATGGAAGTAAGAATAGATGAAAAAGTCTCAACCAAAGAAGAAACTCAAAGTTTAGGTATAGAGGTAGGCGATTTTATAAGTTTTGATCCAAGAACACAGATTACATCATCAGGTTTTATTAAATCACGCCATTTAGATGACAAAGCAAGCGTAGCCATGATTATTGAATTTTTAAAGACTATAAAAAATGAAAATTTAACTTTACCACATACGATTCAATTCTATATATCAAATAATGAAGAAATTGGTTATGGTGCTAATGCGTCTATATCTCCAAAAATAAGTGAATTTATAGCATTTGATATGGGAGCATTAGGAGATGGACAAGCATCGGATGAATACACAGTTTCTATTTGTGCAAAAGACGCATCTGGTCCATATCATAAAGGGTTACGAGAGCAATTGGTTGAATTATGTAAGATAAAGCAAATACCGTACAAGGTAGATATTTATCCATATTATAGTTCTGATGCTTCTGCAGCATTAAAAGCGGGTGCTGATATCAAGCACGGTTTATTTGGTGCAGGCATTGAATCCTCTCATGCATTAGAACGGACACATATCGATTCTATAAAGGCAACACAAGCATTGTTACAGGCTTATTGTCTAGCAGCTATACAGAGCTAAATGTTTATACTAATTGTTTAAATTATTAGTTGAAAAGGAGAATTTGAGTGGAACAGTCACTACTTTGGTCAAGAAAATTCATACCTGTGTATTTCATAGTAGCAGCGCTACATTTCATATTTTTTAAGATGTATATCCAAACAGACAATTATTCTATTTATTTGATGACTATTTTACTTGTTGGTTTAGGTATTGCTTCTTGTATATATAATTATAGAAATAGGTCATAATTTAAATGAAGTACCAGCTATGTTAATGGAATTAGAATCTTTGATGCCATAAAAACATAGACATATTAAAAAAAAGAGCCATTTATGGCTCTTTTTTTGGTTTGAAAAATCATAACAGTCTAGTAAGTGAATTAAACAAAGTTAATGAACAACTTAAACAATAAATAAATTTAAATGAAAAATCAGACATCTTATTGATAATCAATATCAATTACTGCATAATAAAATGATATTGAAAGAATATACTAAAAGGGATGATACGATGAAAAGATTAATTGTTTTATTTTTAAGTTTATTAATTATTTTGTCTGCTTGTGGTCAAAATAAAGACTCGAATAAAGAAACAAAGACGTTTAAAACGCAATCAGGAAAGAGTATTAAAATACCAAAGCACCCAAAAAGGATAGTAATTTTAACTTCAAATTTCGGTAATTTTAAAGATTTAGGCGTTACACCTGTGGGTGTTAATAATGATTTTCCAAAATCAAAATATATCAATGAAAAAGGTGCTAAACGTGTAGGTTCAGAAGATGTTGAAGGTGTTGCAAAATTGAAGCCAGACCTAATTTTGACTTATGATGTAAATACTAAAATAAAAAAATATCAAAAAATCGCACCTACAATACCAATAAAATACAATGATTATTCATATAAAGAAATGCATCTTGCAATAGGGAAAATACTAAATAAAGAAAATGAAGCTAAAAAACAAATTAAAGATATGGAGAAACAACTTCAATCTGATGGAAAGGTAATTAAAGATAAAATAGGCTCAAATAAAACTTTTACCGTAATGGAAATCAAACCTAAGCAACTTTCAATTTTTGGTGAAAATTTTGGTAGAGGCACGCCAATAATATATCAAGAATATCAATTACCATTTCCAAAAGGTGTAAAGGGAATGCTTGATAAAGATGGCTTTAAAACAATACCACATGAGCAATATAGCAAATATGCTGCTGATTATATATTAATTCCGACTGAAAAAGGTAACCCTATCAACAATGAATTTACAGAATCATCGCTTTGGAAAAATCAGCCAGCTTATAAAAATAAGCATATATATTATTATCCTAAAAATGAGGCTACCTATTCTGATCCTTCGTCGCTTAAGAAACTTTCAAATTATTTCAAGGATAGATTGCTAGAGCAAAAATAAGCATATGATGATATTGAAGTGACATCTTTGATTATGGAATATAAAATTGTACTAATCAAAGATGTCTATATATTACTTATTAAAGAAAGATAATCTGAATGGCCAAAATGATTTAAATAACGCGTAGGGTGGTTTTTAAACTGAAGAAAACGCTGCTTTATTAGCTTTTTTAATAATAATGAGCCGTTTATAACAATTTAAGGGTAACTGTTGGCATCTCGATGTATATACCATTAAAATAGAAATTAACGACTAACTATAAAAAAAGCAATCAAATGTAATATGGGAGTATAAAATCATGAAAAAACCGAGTTTAAGAACGATATTGTTAACGATATTTTGGATATTAGTTTTACTATATGCGATGTATGTAACATTTGCTGACCATAAATTTCAATATCATCCAATTATCTTTTTATTCTTATTTGCCATAGGTGCAAATTTAATCAAAAAAGTCGCTCCAAAAGATAATTATGAAAAATATCAAAATAATAAAGACAAGCTAGAATAGGCTTATCTAATATGGCTTTGTAATATAATCGATGTATTTTTCAATAGCACGGAAAGTATAAAAATGAAATTAATGATTGACAAATTGATTTTATCCTAGTAGGATTCTAGGTAATTACTTTTTGCAACGAAAGTTGCCATTTGAAAGATAACGTAGCAAATATGTCATGTAGCAAAAAGAAAGCTAATGGTTGATGAAAATTAGCACTGCATATATTGTGAATTGGGCTTTTAAATGTACTAAATTAATAGCAATGAAAGTGAACAATGAATTTGTTAACTAAGGTGGCACCACGGTAACGCGTCCTTACAGTATGTATGCGTTAATGTGGTGTTTTTTTATATTAAATTTGAACTGAATTAGAAAACAAAATGAAGTAAGTTATGGCAGGGTAGTTACAGAAAGTTAGTGGTTGATGCAAACTAACACCCACATATACTGAAATTGGGTTTTGTTGGATTAAAACGAATAAAACAAAGAGCGAGTAGATGATTTTAAATTAATTGTTTATCTACTAATTTTAGGTGGTACCGCGCGTCAGCGTCCTTAACATAGTTTAAGGGCGCTGTTTTTTTATAAGGAGGAAAGTTAAATGAAAGTACAATACCAAAAATTAAATGCTGAAGTTACCCCAGAAGCATTAGCAAGATTAAGAAAAAATAAAATGATTTTAGAAAGCTCAGATCAATCACAATTAAAAGGACGTTATTCTATAGTGATTTTTGACACTTATGGAGCAATTACTTTGGATAATGATGAAATGACTATTCAAACAGCTACTAACAAAACGATAGAACAGAATCAGCCTTATGAAAAAATGCAAGCTTTTATAGATCAATATAAAACTAATATAGAGGATGCAATATTAGAAGATTTACCTTTTATTTCAGGTTTCGTTGGTTCGTGTAGTTTTGATTTGGTAAGACATGCATTTCCTGTTTTAAAAGAAATTGAATTAACAGATCACCCACAACACGACGCAAAATTATATATGGTAGAAGATGTTTATGTTTTTGATCATTACAAAGAACATTTATACGTCATCGCAACGAATTTATTTTCTAATCAAAGTGATGAACAATTGAAAGCACGTGTGCAACGTCGTGTAGAAGAATTACAACAAATTAATATCTATCCTTTACGAAATGAACAAAAAGTAACAGAAAAAAACATAAAATCTAATATGGCAACGGAACAATTTATAGCAACAGTAGAAAAAATGAAGCATCTTATACAACAAGGTGATATGTTCCAAGTTGTGCCATCTATCATATACAGCTATGAACACAATTTTGGACAACAGTTACATCAATTATCTTATCAGTTGTATCAAAATTTAAAACGTCAAAACCCAAGTCCGTATATGTACTACTTGAACATGGATGAACGCATTGTCGTCGGCAGTTCACCTGAGAGTTTTGTAAAAGTTCAAGGTCAAACAGTAGTGACCAATCCTATTGCTGGAACAATAAAAAGAGGAAGCACTCTGGAAGAAGACAATGCAAACGAAACACAATTGAAAAACGATCACAAAGAATTAAGTGAACATAGCATGTTAGTTGATTTAGGAAGAAATGATATTCACAGAGTAAGTGAAACAGGTACTTCTAAGATACAAAAGTTAATGGCAATTGAGCGTTATGAACATGTTATGCATATTGTAAGTGAAGTAACAGGACAACTTAAGCAAGACTATTCTCCAATGTCTGTGATTGCGAGCTTACTACCTACTGGTACAGTGTCGGGTGCTCCAAAACTAAGAGCCATTCAACGTATCTATGAAGCGCAACCACAAAAACGAGGTGTCTATAGTGGCGGTATAGGCTACATCAATTGTAATCATGATCTAGATTTCGCCTTGGCAATACGTACAATGATGATTGATGAAACACATGTAAATGTTGAAGCTGGATGTGGCGTTGTCTATGACTCAATACCTGAAAAAGAACTAGAAGAAACAAAGTTAAAAGCTAAGAGTTTATTGGAGGTGTCACCATGATATTAATCGTTGATAACTATGATTCATTTACCTATAACCTAGTAGATATGATAGACAAAAAGAATGAAGTGATAGTGAAATATCCTGATGATCCGGAGATTTATCATTTAGATGTAGATGGTGTAGTCATATCACCTGGGCCAGGGCACCCATTAGATAAAGAAGATTTAATGAAAATTATAAAGCATTATGAAAATAAACCAATCTTAGGTGTATGTTTAGGTGCTCAAGCATTAACATGCTATCACGGTGGAGATGTTATTCAAAGTGAATTCATCATGCATGGTAAAACGGATCAAATGAGAATCATAAAAGATACAAAGTTGTACAGAAATATTCCAGAATATTCTGAAATAATGAGGTATCATTCACTGATTAGTAATTCAAAAACAATACCTGAAGCATTTATTATAACAGCAGAAACAAAAGATTGTATTCAATCATTTGAACATAGTCAATTGTTACACTTCGGAATTCAATATCATCCTGAATCTTTTGCAACAGCGGATGGTGTACAAATCATCAATAATTTTTTGAATATAGTAAAGGAGGACAAAAGTAATGGAACTACAAGCACAATTAAAACAGTATAAACCATTAAATCAGCAACAAATGAATGAATTTATAGAACTACTTATTGCTGATGATATATCAAACGAAATAAAAGCAAATTTATTATCATCGTTCTCAGAAAAAGAGATTACTCAAGAAGAATTAACATATATTTCAAAAAGTTTGATTCATTCTATGTATCGACAGCAGCCTTATTATCCGAATAGTATGTGTGTTTGTGGTACAGGGGGAGATAAATCAAATAGCTTTAATATTTCAACGACAGTTTCGTTTGTAATTGCTAGCGCAAATATCCCTGTGATTAAACATGGCAATAAGAGTGTTACCTCATCATCAGGTAGTACAGATTTGCTAGAGGCAATGGGTATAAATACAAGTTCTGTTGAAGCAACACCAAGTCAATTGAATCAAGTTGGTTTAGCTTTCTTGAGTGCAACAGATACGTACCCGATTATGAAAAGCATTCAACCTATTAGAAAAATGATGACTAACCCAACAATTTTTAATATAACTGGTCCGATTATTAATCCATTTAAATTAGATTATCAAGTGATGGGTGTATATGAAACATCAAAATTAGAAAAGATTGCTCAAACACTTAAAGATTTAGGCCGTAAAAAAGCAATCGTTGTCTATGGAGCCAATGGCATGGATGAAGCAACGCTTTCTGGTGATAATATGATATACGAAGTAAATGAAAACGAAGCTACTAAAAATTATACTGTAAATCCAAAGGACGTTGGTTTAGCGTATGCACCAAATGAAGCGCTCATTGGTGGTACACCACTTGAAAATTTAGAGATTACCAAAAATATTTTGACGGGTGTTGATCGAAGCGCAAAACGTGATGTAGTGGTGTTTAATGCGGGTATCGCTTTATATGTTGCTGAGAAGGTCAGTTCTATTAAACAAGGTGTAATTGAAGCACAACGCTTAATTGATAATGGCAATGCTATTGCACAATACAACAAAATGGGAGGAATGACATATGACTATATTGGATGAAATCGTGGATTATAAAAGAAATTTAATAAAAGAAGGTTACTATGAAGAGAAATTAAAGACATTAAATGAGGTAGACATTACGCATAAATCTTCGTTTAAGTCGCAATTAGATGAGTCTAACCAATTAGCAGTAATCGCAGAGATTAAATCTAAAAGTCCAACATTAGATCAATTACCAAATAGAGATTTAGCACAACAAGTTAAGGATTACGAAGCTAACGGTGCAAATGCAGTCTCAATTCTCACAGACGAGCATTACTTTGGAGGTAGCTATGAAAGATTGCAAGATTTAACATTACAAACGACTTTACCGGTACTATGTAAGGACTTTGTTGTCGATAAAATTCAAATTGATGTAGCAAAAAAAGCCGGAGCATCAATCATATTGTTAATCGTTAATGTATTAACAGATCAACAAATGAAAGATTTATATCAATATGCGACATCACTAAATTTAGAAGTACTAGTAGAAGTACATGATAAAGAAGAATTAGAAAGGGCCTACAAATTAAAACCACAAATTATTGGTGTAAACAATAGAGATTTGAAACGATTTGTCACAGATGTGCTGCATACAAATGAAATATTAGAAAACAAAAAAGAGGGCTACTATTATATTTCGGAAAGTGGTATTCGGGATGAACAGGATGTAGCGAATGTGGTTGAGTCAGGTATTGATGGTCTGTTAATAGGTGAGTCGTTAATGAAATGTGAAGATTTAAGTCAATTTTTACCAGGATTAAAATTAACTAAGGTGACAAAGTGAAAATAAAATTTTGTGGATTTCGTACGTTAGAAGATGTTGAAAAGGCAAAAGCATTGAATATCGACGCTATGGGCTTTATACATTTTACTGAGAGTAAGCGATTTGTTGATATTCAAACGATTAAACAATTTACAGATATTATACCAAATGATAAGGAAAAAGTGATTATTCTAGTAAATCCTGAACGCGCTACAATAGATAGCATTATTAATCATACAGGTATTACAACAATACAACTTCATGGAAACGAACCTATAAGTACGGTGCAATATATTAGACAACAAAATAGTAACTTAAAAATTATTAAAGCATTACCTGCAGTAAATCAACAAACATTATTAACATCAATAGATTATTACAAGCATTCAGTTGACCAATTTATTATTGATACACCATCACAATCCTATGGTGGTACTGGCAAAACGTATGATTGGAAAATTTTAGATACCATACATGATGTTGATTATTTAATTGCAGGTGGCATTAATTATGAAAATATACAAAAGATAGAAAACTTATCACTTCATCATACTGGTTATGATATTGCAAGTGGCATAGAAACGAATCATAAAAAAGACTTAAATAAAATGTTAGAAATTATAAAACTTTTAAAAGGAGCTCAATAAACTATGGTTGAAAATATACAAACAGAAGCAGATGCATTTGGTTTTTTCGGTAATTATGGTGGACAATATGTACCAGAAACATTAATGCCCGCAATACAAGAATTGAAACAAGCTTATCAGGACGCTAAAAATGATCCTCAATTTCAGATAGAACTTGATGATTACTTAAAAGATTACGTAGGTCGTGAAACACCGCTAACATATGCTAAGTCTTATTCGGAATTACTTGGTGGTGCAAAAATCTATTTGAAACGTGAGGATTTAAACCATACGGGTGCACATAAAATTAATAATGCACTTGGTCAAGCACTGTTAGCTAAACGCATGGGAAAAAATAAATTAGTAGCCGAAACTGGAGCGGGGCAACATGGTGTTGCTAGTGCAACTGTAGCTGCCTTATTTGATATGGAACTCGTTGTGTTTATGGGTGAAGAAGATATCAAAAGACAATCATTAAACGTGTTTAGAATGGAACTATTAGGCGCAAAAGTGGAATCAGTCACTGAAGGACAAGGCACATTATCTGATGCAGTCAATAAAGCATTACAGTACTGGGTAAGCCATGTTGATGATACGCATTATTTGCTAGGCTCTGCACTGGGACCTGATCCTTTTCCTACTATTGTAAGAGACTTTCAAAAAATTATTGGTCAAGAAATTAAAGCACAAGTTCATGAAAAAGAAGGTCAATTACCAGATGCTATTGTCGCATGTGTAGGCGGTGGTTCTAATGCCATCGGGACGTTTTATCCATTTGTAAAGGATGATGTTAAGCTTTACGGTGTTGAGGCAGCGGGCGACGGAATAGATTCAGATAAACACGCGCTTGCTATAAATAAAGGTAAAGAAGGCGTGTTACATGGTACTAAAATGTATTTAATTCAAGATGATGATGGTCAAATACAATTAGCACACTCAATATCTGCAGGATTGGATTATCCTGGCGTTGGTCCAGAGCATTCATATTATCATGACATTGGAAGAGTGAAATATGCTACTGCAAGTGACAAACAAGCAATGGATGCTTTAGTGCGATTTACTAAAGCGGAAGGTATCATACCAGCTATCGAAAGTGCACATGCCTTAAGTTATGTAGAAACATTGGCACCTACGATGCGTAACGATGAAATACTTGTGGTTACAGTATCAGGCCGCGGTGATAAAGATATGGAAACGATTAGAAATTATATGAAACAGGAGGGTGACACGCATGCATAAATTATTTGTACCTTATGTTATGGGCAACAGAGACTTTATTGAAAATGTAAAAACACTAAGTGAAGCAGGTGCAGATATAGTTGAAGTGGGTGTTCCATTTTCAGACCCTGTTGCTGATGGGCCGGTAATCATGAATGTTGGTAATAAAGCAATTCAAGAAGGCGTTAATATACAATATATTTTCGATCAACTTACAGAAAATCAAGATGAGATTCAAAGTAAGTATGTGTTAATGACATACTACAATATCATTAATCATTATGGTGAATTAGCATTTTTGAATGCTTGTGAACAAGCAGGTGTGTATGGTTTGATCATACCAGATTTGCCTCATGAGTTGGTGCAACAACTTAAAGCGCGTCATCCAGAACGCAAAACAAATATTATTTCATTAATTGCTATGACAACTTCAAATACTAGAAGTCATCAAATAGCCAAGGATGCAGAAGGATTTATTTATACTGTAACGATGAATGCGACTACAGGCGAAGATGGTAAATTTCATCCAGAGCTAAAAAATAGAATTAAAGATATAAAAGCACATACTGAAGTTCCTGTAGTAGCTGGATTTGGTATAAGAACAGCAGCACATGTAAAAGATATTATTGAAGCTTCAGATGGCGTAGTGATAGGTAGTGAAATAGTAAAACGCTTTGAAAATGACGATAAACAAACTACCATTGAGTATTTAAAAACAATAAGAAATGTCTTGAATTAAGCAAAGATTGTCATATATTTTTATGTGTATGCATTAAAAATAAGGGTAATATGATATCAGAGGAAGAGTTAGATAAATAGTATCGTTGGTATTATTTATCGTTCATACCTTTATTTTTAAAAGAGGTGACTTAATTTGAGTAAAAAAGTATTATTTATAATTACGAGTAGAAGTCAATATGATGATGGCACGCCAACTGGACTATGGTTAGAAGAGGCGAGCGAACCTTATAATATATTAACAGAAGCAGGTATTGATGTGGATATCGTGTCGATTGAAGGTGGAGAAATTCCATTAGATCCAAATTCTACACAAAATGATGAATTAAATCAGTATGCTAATTTTGTTGAAAAGTTAAAACAAGTACCAAGTATTGAAAATATTGATGTATCACAGTACGATGCAGTCTATTTACCTGGTGGACATGGTGCCGTATTTGATTTTGCACATAACCAACAATTAGCAGATATCCTTGCAGACTTTAAAGAAGAAAAGAAAATTATTTCTTCAGTATGTCACGGACCAAGTGCATTTGTGGGTGCCAAAGATAAACAAGGCAATTTCTTAGTTAAAGGTGTTACATTAACATCATTTACAGATAATGAAGAACGTACGATGGGCTTGGAAGACAAAGTTCCATTTTTAACTCAAACGGAATTGGAAAATCAAGGTGCTAAGTTTGTGACAAAAGATGATTTTACAGAGCATATTGAATCTGATGCCCAATTTATCACTGGTCAAAATCCACAATCAAGTGTAGCAATAGGTAAAGCAATCAGAGATGCTTTATAATTAGAAACTTTTTCTTGAAATAATATAAAACCGGAGAACGAGATAAGTTCTCCGGTTTTATCATGTATTTACAAATAAATTAAGTGAAGATGACAGTAAATATATAATTAAGGTAATAAAACCAAAAGTTATTCATAATTAAATTATAAATCTAACATGTTAAATATGAATAAATGCTTACGCTTTGTTAAAATAAAAGTAGTGATATAATTAAATAATACATAAAACGCAGTGTAATCATTGCATTAGAAAGATTATGTACAGGCTATTGATTTAGTTTTATAAATGAATATTGTATAATAATCTAGATTGAGAATTAAACTCGAAAATAGAACTATAGATAAATAGGAGTATATAAAAAATGAAATTTACGAATTTAACTGCAAAAGAGTTCGGTGCATTTACGGATAAAATGCCGAATAGTCATTTTACGCAAATGGTTGGAAATTATGAATTGAAAATTGCAGAAAGTACAGAAACACACCTAGTAGGTATTAAGAATAATGATAATGAAGTAATTGCAGCATGTTTACTTACAGCTGTTCCTGTTATGAAATTCTTCAAGTATTTTTATTCCAATAGAGGTCCAGTCATAGATTTTGAAAATAAAGAACTCGTACATTACTTCTTTAACGAATTAGCAAAATATGTAAAAAAACATAATGCCTTATATTTACGAGTAGATCCTTATCTTGCTTATCAATATCGTAATCATGATGGTGAAGTATTAGCAAATGCGGGTCACGATTGGATTTTTGATAAAATGAAACAACTCGGTTATAAGCATGAAGGTTTTTTAACTGGCTTTGACCCAATACTTCAAATAAGATTCCATTCTGTTTTAGATTTAGCTGGAAAAACTGCTAAAGACGTACTTAATGGTATGGATAGTTTACGTAAACGAAATACTAAAAAAGTACAGAAAAATGGTGTGAAAGTAAGATTTTTAGGTGAAGATGAGTTGCCAATATTCCGCTCATTCATGGAAGATACTTCTGAAACAAAGGATTTTGACGATAGAGATGACGATTTTTATTATAATAGGTTAAGATATTATAAAGATCGTGTGCTTGTCCCATTAGCTTATATGGATTTTGATGAATATATAACAGAATTAAAGGCTGAACGCGAAGTATTAAGTAAAGATATAAATAAAGCAGTTAAGGATATAGAAAAAAGACCAGAAAATAAAAAAGCGTATAATAAAAAAGAAAATTTAGAACAACAACTGATTGCAAACCAACAAAAAATAGATGAAGCCACTGCGTTACAAGAGAAGCATGGTAACGAATTACCGATTTCTGCAGCTTACTTTATTATTAATCCTTATGAAGTCGTTTACTATGCAGGTGGTACATCTAATGAATTTAGACATTTTGCTGGTAGTTATGCAATACAATGGAAGATGATTAATTATGCTATAGATCATAATATAGATAGATATAATTTTTATGGTATTAGTGGTCATTTTACTGAAGATGCAGAAGATGCAGGTGTTGTTAAATTTAAAAAAGGTTTTAATGCAGATGTAGTAGAATATGTTGGTGATTTTATTAAACCGATTAATAAGCCAATGTACAAAATTTATACGACATTGAAAAAAATTAAGGATAAAAAGAAATAAACATAAATAGAAGGGAACTAAGCTAGAATGAAATTTACAGAGTTAACTGTCAAAGAATATGACAATTTTGTACAGAATCCAGCATTAGAGAGTCATTATTTTCAAGTGAAAGAAAATATTGCGACAAGGGAAGAAGATGGATTTCAAGTTGTATTATTAGGCTTAAAAGATGACGATAATCAAGTTATTGCTGCTAGTCTTTTCTCTAAAATTCCTACAATGGGAAGCTATGTTTATTATTCAAATCGCGGTCCAGTTATGGATTATAATGATTTGGGGTTAGTAGATTTCTATTTACGTGAGTTAGACACTTATTTGCAACAGCATAATTGTTTATATGTCAAAATGGATCCATATTGGATTTATCAAATATATGATAAGGATATTAATCCATTACCTAATCATGATAAGAATGATGCACTCGTTAATTTATTCAAATCTCATCGTTATATACATCACGGATTTACAACATCGTATGATACATCTAGTCAAGTTAGATGGATGGGCGTATTAAACCTTGATGGTGAAACACCAGCTTCATTAAAAAAACAATTTGATAGCCAAAGAAAACGTAATATTAACAAGGCAATTAATTTTGGCGTGAAGGTAAGGTTACTAACAAGAGATGAATTTGATATATTCTTAGAATTGTATCGTGAAACAGAAGAACGTACAGGTTTTGTTTCTAAAACGGATGAATACTTTTATAACTTTATAGATAATTACGGTGATAAAGCATTAATCCCATTGGCCTACATTGATTTGGATGAATATATTAATCATACTCAAGAAAGCATTAATGAAAAAGAATCACGCCGCGATCAAATGATGCAAAATGAGAATAAATCTGATAAGCAGTTGAAGAAAATTGCAGAGCTAGACAAACAGATTGAACATGATAAAAAAGAATTACTTCATGCGAGTGAGTTAAGATTAACTGACGGTGCTATTTTAAACTTAGCCGCGGGTGTTTATTTTGCAAATGCATATGAAGTGAATTATTTCTCAGGTGGTTCATCAGAAAAATATAATCAATATATGGGACCCTATATGATGCACTGGTATATGATGAATTATTGCTTTGATCATGGCTATGGTCGTTATAATTTCTATGGTCTATCAGGTGACTTTACTGAAAATAGCGAAGATTACGGTGTATATCGCTTTAAACGAGGCTTTAACGTACAAATTGAGGAATTGATTGGTGATTTCTATAAACCAATTAAGAAATCGAAATATTGGTTATTTAATACGTTGAATAATGTTAGAAAGAAAATTAAAAAATAATATTAAAAAGAAAGCATACTGGTTGTAAGCGTATATCAGTATGCTTTCTTTTGTTTAGGATTCGTTATAAAAGGATGGCTTTCCAATATAACGGTAATCTAGTATGTGGCATATTCTATGAGGTTGATTCTAGTTGTTAGCCACATTTTTATTATAGCATAAAATTATATAATATCAATATAACAATAGCATAATGATTCAAAAAAGTAAATATAAAAAATGTATATATTTACTCGGTGTAAGTAATAGAATAGGTTAAAAAAACCATGTTGTAATTCGACAAATCACAACATGGTTTTTATGGTTTTTGATTTTTATTATTAAGCGCCCTAGTTAAAATATAAAATTTAATTTGCTATATTAAATTAATTCAAAGCATCAATAATATATGTGATACCTATGATAAAGAATACAATACACATAAATATAGCAATAATTACCGCAGCGATTAACGGGTTGAATAATAAAATAATACCAAAAACAATTTCAATTACATTTAGTAAAATTGAAAAAGTATGGAAAGCTTTATTCGACTTTTCAGCTGGTGTTACGGTGAATATATTGAAAATAGCATTAATAATAAACCAAATAGCAAATAAATAAATAATAAAGGTTGTACTCGTTACGACATTAAATAGGATTAACAAACCGATGATTATATTAATTATACCAAGTATAATCAGTAAATTGGAGCCCCTTTGTGTCGCTTTTTTCATTATACGACGGATGAAAATTTCTATAAAACCATTAATAATAAATAAAAGACCAATTAACCAAGTTATAGCAAATAAGTTTTCTTCTGGAAAACTAACGATAAATACGCCAATAACTAAGAAAATAACACCAATGATCAAACTTGACCATTTAATACCTGAAGATCGTTGCATAAATTTCACTCCTAAAATATTCTCTAAACAGTATATACCCAAAAAAAGAAAAGGAACACTAAAAGATTTTAAGATTATCATATTTATATTATGTAAACCTATAATGTAGTTTGAACTTAATAAAAACCATTTATTTAAGGATTACTGAGATTGTGATAGCGATTGGATATCTTATTTAGTAATTATTTTAGTAAGCGTTAAACATAGGCGCTGAGATTTGCATTTCTGAGCATTTTAAAATGATATTGTGGGTACTTGTTCATGTGATTGCAAATAAGTATCTTAAAATGAAATGGCCATTTGTAGTCATAACAATAAGTGTTGAAATTATCTATAACAAAGAAATGATTTACAAATAGATAACTTAAGTGAGAATCAAATTTAAAATCATGTGTATTATACGTAACATTAAACAGAACAATTAAGTATAAAAATCAGGTAATTCATTATAGTTACTAAGTTAAGGTTAAATGCTATGAAAGCATAATAATTTTCCAGTAAAAATATTTGCTGTATTTTAGTTTACATAATATATATTATAGGAAGTTATGTATATCGAGATATTTTCCAATTTCGGAACCCTTTTTCTTAGTACATGCTTGTACTATCTATATAATTTCTATGCTAATATGAATACATTACATATGCTTCACATTGTTTTAGCTTGATTATAATTTGCTAAATCATTATTGCTCGTTGACTTTCTTTAATATGATAATTATACGTATATTGATAACCTCATATGTGTTATTTCCTGTAGACTTAATCATTAGACTTAATCATTGCATTGGTATGTTAATTCGAAATTGCTATGAACTTCACACAATCATTTAGTATTTCTAAAATCTCTAATTGATAATGATTTTCAATTAATATATAATTAACTTTTATATTAAAGGAGAGATTGTATATGAATAAGTTTATATGTATTGCATTAACCGCCCTTTGCTTTTTATTTTTAGGTGCTTGTAGTCATACCCAAAGTAATAAAGCATCTAAAGAAACAATTAAAATTGAAACTTCTTATGAGTTTAAAGATAAAAATCAAGATCATAATAAAGGCGAAATTAAGCATGAAGTTGTAGAGGTTCCGGTTAATCCTAAACGCGTTGCAGTAATGGATTACGGTGTGTTAGATGTGATGCAACAATTAAAATTGCAAGACCATATCGTTGCTATTGCTAAGGGCCAAGGTGCTTCATTTTTACCAGACAGCCTAAAAGCATTTAAAAGCAGCCAATACAACAATATTGGCAACCCCGGTCAACCTAATTACGATGAATTAGCAAAATCTAAACCAGATGTTGTTGTTGCTTCTTTCAGGCAAGCACATACTAAAACTTTAGAAGAAATGAAAAAAGCTGTACCAAATGCTAAAATTGTTTTTATTAGTCCTCAAAACGATGATTACATAGCTTCAATTAAGAAAAATACTGAAAATATAGGTAAAATTTTTGAAAAACAAAAAGAAACAAAGGCATTAATTACAGAACTGGATGATAAGGTTGCTGAAACTAAAAAAAGAATTGAAAATGAATCTGTATTATTTCTAAATGTAGATGATAAAGGTATAAAAACCTATGGTGCTACTGGTAGATTCGGTGGTTTTTTAAATGAAGATTTAGGCATTAAACATGCTGATAAAAAAATGAAACCGAACTCAAGTGGTATACTTATTTCAAATGAATATTTAAATGAAATGAATCCAGACAAATTATTTGTTATTGATCGAACTAAACATGGAAATGTAAAAAGTGAAAGTATGCCGCAAGCGTTACAGAATGATGTTATAAAAAATTCAAAGGCAATTAAAAATAATGGCGTTACATTATTTGAAGCAAACAGTTGGTTTTTCGGTGAAGGTGGTATCAAATTAACCATCGACCAACTTGAACAAATACAGAAAGCATTTAAATAATCTTCCCCACTAACCTATTTAGTGGCAATAATAAAAGGCATTGTAATGTAACCCACTACAATGGCTTTTATTATATCTATCTTTTTTCTCGATAGTTCTCAATTTCATCTTTAGGAATACCGCCACGTTTACGAATTTCTTTTTTCGCTTTTTTCTCGCGACGGCTTCGTCTCCAATTGCGTGTGAAATACCAAATTAAGAAACTAATAATTAAACTGATTACAGCCATAAATGCCGCAAATCCTAATAATGGTTCATATGTAATATCTTCAAAATTAGGAATCAAGAAAGCAGCTATTCCTAATACGACGATTGTTAATACAGCTGGGACAAACCATTTATTTAAAGCTAGATTACAGAAAATAGTTACTAATATCACAGCAACTACTGAAATCCATAAATAATTAGGCATATCAAATATTGTCATGTGTTGCACTCCTTACATATCTTTTGTTTATAATTTTAACTTAATGATTAAGATTATACTACAATTTACCACAATCTTATTCGGACTATAGTAGTATGTAGTAATCTTTTGTTTTAAAGACAAAAGATTCCATACATTACATTTCATCTAATTATCTTCCCTGCTTCAATGATAATTAAACTTGCAATTGTGCTTTGTTATCGTCTTTCATGTATAATCAATATGAAACCTAAATTACGTGAAGGAGTGATTAAATGACTGGAACATTACCGTTTAGAAGTGATGTCCCTAAAGACGAAACTTGGGATATTACTGAATTATTTAGTTCTGATGAAGCATTTTATCAAGTGTTAGATGAAACTTTAGAAGCAGCCAAAGCATTTAATAAACAATATACAGAACGTTTGAATCATGCTGAAATGATTGAAGTTGCACTCAATGCATATTCTGATATATTAATTCAATTGGATAGAATGGCAAATTATGCCGAATTGAATTTAAGTGTCGATACGGCTAATGAACAAGCACAAACATTGAGCGGTAAATTTTCAACTTCCTGTGGAAAGATAGCAAGTGAATTATCATTTGTTGTTTCAGAGATTATCGAACTTTCAGATACGACATTAGATGAATTAATTAAAACATCACAATATCCACATTTTTTAACAAAAATTAAAGCTAAAAAAGCATATAAATTATCTCCAGAAGTTGAAAAAGTTTTAGCTAGTTTATCCCCTACTTTTGACGGTGCTTTTGATTTATATGGAACAACTAAAATGCTAGATATTGACTTTGAATCATTTGAGCACAATAATCAAAATTATCCTTTAGATTATGCAACATTTGAAAATGAATATGAAGATAATCCGGATAGAGGTTTTAGAGAAACAAGCTTTAAATATTTTAGTGATGCGCTACGTAAATATCAGCATACAACAGCAGCAACTTATAATTTACAAGTTCAACAAGAAAAAATTGAAGCTGATTTAAGGGGCTACGAGTCGGTTATTGATTACTTATTACAAGACCAAGAAGTTACACGTGATATGTTTGATCGACAAATTGATGTAATTATGAGTGATTTAGCGCCTATTATGCAAAATTATGCTAAGTTAATCAAACGCGTGCACGGTCTTGATGTTATGGGCTTTGAAGATTTAAAAGTATCTATTGATCCAAATTATGAACCAGAGATTTCTATAGAGGACTCAAAACAATATATCTATGGTGCATTAGATGTACTTGGACAAGATTATTTGAAGATGGTCGAAGCTGCATATGAAGAAAGATGGATTGATTTTGCACAAAACAAAGGTAAAGATACAGGCGCTTATTGTGCAAGTCCTTATGCTTCTCATTCTTATGTATTTATTTCTTGGACAGGTAAAATGACTGAAACATTTGTCTTAGCGCATGAGTTGGGTCATGCTGGCCATTTTACATTAGCGCAAAAACACCAAAATTATTTGGAATCAGAAGCGTCAATGTATTTTGTTGAAGCACCTTCTACAATGAATGAGATGTTGATGTCTAACTATTTATTTAAAAATAGTGATGATCCGAAGTTTAAACGTTGGGTAATTGGTTCAATTATTTCTAGAACGTATTATCATAATATGGTTACACATTTACTAGAAGCAGCTTATCAAAGAGAAGTTTACACAAAAGTCGACAATGGTGAGTCGTTAACAGCACCTGTGTTAAATCAAATTATGTTAGATGTTTATAGTCAGTTTTTTGGAGATAGTGTGAAATTAACTGAAGGTACAGAATTGACTTGGATGAGACAACCACACTATTATATGGGGTTATATTCTTATACTTATTCTGCAGGATTAACTATTGGTACAGTTATGTCACAACGTATTCAAACTGAAGGTCAACCTGCCGTCGATGCATGGTTAGAAACATTAAAAGCTGGTGGCAGTAAATCACCAGTTGAATTAGCTGACATTGCAGGTATTGATATTCGAACAGATGCGCCATTGAAATCAACCATTGGTTATATTGGCAAGCTTGTTGACGAATTAGAAATGCTGACAGACGAAATTGAAGCAGAACAATAAAAGAAAAGCGCAGTGAGTAGAAAATCAATTTCACACTCACTGCGCTTTTCTTTGTTATTTATTGTAAGATTCGTAACGATTACCAGTAATAAAGAAATATATATTTTCAGCAATATTCGTAATGTGATCTCCGATGCGTTCTAAATGACGTGCTGCTAGATGCGCTTGTCCGGCAACAAAAGGATCATTATCAATGAGATAGGTAGTGTTAACAATATTTTTATATAGATCATCAATATCCTTATCGCGTTCAATGATTTCTTTAATAAGTGTGATATCATTGTTTCTAACCGCATCATTTAAATCTTTTAACATTAACAATGCTAATTTACCCATTGTGTTGAGCCTTGTTAGCACATATTTATCTATAATCTTTGCTCTTAATCTAATTTCAGCAATATTAGCAGCGTTATCTCCTATACGTTCAAAATCAGAAGCAATTTTTAATGCTGCCATCATCAATCTTAAATCAGTAGCAATTGGTTGCTGTTTAGTAATCAGCATAATAACTTTTTCATTAATTTCAGTTTCAAGTTCATTAATATTTTTATCTTTTGCAATAGATTCTCTTGCATAGTTTCTATCTTCTTCACTTAACGACATTAATGCAAATTCAATATTATGATATACATGAAGACCAAGCCGACGCAGATCTTTCATTAAATCATCGAGTTGGCCTTCGTATTTTTGTCTGATTATAGCCATAGATTAATCAACCGAAACGACCTGAGATATAATCTTCAGTTTGTTTATCAGAAGGATTAGAGAAGATTTTATCTGTATCATCGTATTCGTTTACATAGCCGTTAAGGAAGAATGCTGTTTTATCTGATACACGTGCTGCTTGTTGCATGTTATGTGTAACGATAATAATTGAATATTTTTCTTTTAATTCTTGTACTAATTCTTCAACTTTTAATGTTGAAATTGGATCTAATGCAGATGTTGGCTCATCCATTAAAATAACATCTGGTTCAATTGCTAATGTACGTGCAATACATACACGTTGTTGTTGACCACCTGATAAGCTATAGGCATTTGTATCTAAGCGGTCTTTTAACTCATCCCAAATTGCAGCGCCACGTAAAGATTTTTCAACAATTTCATCTAAAACTTTTTTGTTTTTAATGCCATGGATTTTTGGACCATACGTAATATTATCGTAAATTGATTTAGGGAATGGATTTGGTTGTTGGAATACCATACCTACATTTGTTCTTAATTTTTCTACTGAATGTTTGTCGTCAAAAATATTTTTATCACGATATAAAATTTTACCTGCAGTTTTAACAGATGGTACAAGTTCTACCATACGATTTAAAGCCTTGATATATGTTGATTTACCACAACCTGATGGTCCTATAATAGCAGTGACATTATTTTCTAGAATGTCTAGGTTAATATTTTTAAGTGCGTGATTCTCGCCATACCATAAGTCTAAATTTTTTGTAGAATAGACAATTTTCTTTTCACTATCTGGAATTTTGTTCTCTTTATGATTCGATTCAATTGTTGCAATAGGTTTATCATTGCGATCTGTATGTGCTTGTAAGTCATCATTTTTATCAATTATTTGTTTATTAGCCATAATTAAAACTCCTTTTTTATATAAGGCTAGCCAGACTATAGATTTAATATCCATAGTATATTCCCAGTAGACTAGCCTTGGTTAAATACACTTTATATTTGAGTACGATTAGAATTTTTTACTGTATTTGTTTCTTAAGAAAATAGCAATTGCGTTCATCAATAATAAGATGACGAGCAATACGATAATGCCTGCTGAAGCGACGTTTTGGAATTCTGCTTGTGGTAATTTCGCCCAGTTGTATATAGCCATTGGTAAAGCTTGGAACTGATCAAAGATACTTGATGGTAATTGTAATAATACTGTCGGGATACCAATTAGAATCAAAGGTGCCGTTTCACCTAACGCACGTGATAGTGCCAAGATAAATCCAGTTAAAATACCAGGGATTGCAGCTGGTAAGACTACACGGCGTATTGTTTGCCATTTATTACCGCCTAATCCATATGATGCTTCTCTTACTGAATTAGGTACTGCTCTGATTGCTTCCTGACTCGCAACAATAATTACTGGTAAGATAAGCAGTGACATCGTGAGTGCGGCAGCTAATATGGAATTACCTAGTGCTAATGATTCGATACCCATACCTCTTACAAAAATTGTTAAGCCTAGTAAACCGAATACGACTGATGGTACACCAGCTAAATTCGAGATACTTACTTTTATGAAACTTGTGAATGCATTATCTTTTGCATATTCTTCCAAATAAATTGCTGTACCTACGCCTAAAATAATAGAAATAGGAATAATTGTAATCATCAACCATACAGTACCAATCAAGGCGCCTTTGATGCCGGCCATTGATGGTGTTGAAGATGAGAAGCTCGTAAAGAATGAAGGAGTTAAATGTCCAACACCTTTAATTAAAGTATCAATAATTAATGCCGCTAAGACGAGTAAGCCGATCATTGTACATGCAAAGAATGCCCACTTATTAAGTTTATTTATCGACAATCTCCCAGAGAGTTTCTTTTCAACGGTGTTTTGATCGACAAGTGCTTTACTATTGTTGTTAACTTCAGCCATTTTAATACTCCTCTCTGAAACGTTTCGTAATCCAATGTGAAATTAAGTTCATAATTAATGTGAATAAGAATAATGTAAAACCTACTGCATAAATACTGTAATAAATATCTGAACCGAATGTCGCATCACCTGTTGCTACTTGCACGATATAACCAGTCATTGTTTGAATAGATCCTGTTAAATCTAATGATGCAGACGGTGTACTACCTGCAGCTAATGATACAATCATCGTTTCACCGATTGCACGAGAAATTGCTAATACAATTGAAGCCATGATACCTGATGTTGCAGCAGGTAAAACAACCTTAGTTGCAACTTCAAATTTAGTAGCGCCTAAGCCTAAAGCACCCTCGCGCATTTTATTTGGTACAGATGACATAGCATCCTCACTCATACTTGAAATTAAAGGTATAATCATGACACCTACTACAATTCCGGGACTGATAGAGTTGAAACTACCTAGTTCTGGAAAGACAGAACGTAGTATAGGCGTTACGAATGTAAGTGCAAAGAAACCAAATACAATTGTTGGAATACCTGATAAGATTTCTAGTATAGGTTTGATAATGCTTCTTGCTCTACTTGAAGCATATTCACTTAAGTAAAGTGCAGCACCTAAACCAATTGGTACAGCTACAATAGTCGCGATAACTGTAATTTTCAATGTACCTAGAATCAATGCCCAAATACCATATTTAGGTGTTGATGAAAATGGATTCCAGTCCATTGTTAGGAAAAAGTCTGCAAATGAAACTCGTGTAAAGAATGTAATTGTTTCAGTTAAAAGTGTCACGATAATTCCGATAGTTGCTAAAATAGAAAAAACTGCAATGATTCCTAAAATGATCGGTGCAATTTTATCGCTTGTACCATTCTTTTTAGCGTTGTTTTTTTCAATCATTTCACTTACGGAGAGATTATTATTCGCCATGTGAATTCCTTCCTTCTTGTAAACTCCCAATTATTTAAAAAAGTTGGGTCTGGAAAAATGACAAAGTAGCGTACGAATCTAACTTTGCCCCATTCCAGAATCCCAACCCTAAACGATCTTACTATAATTATTTACTGTCTTTGTCGTCGTCTTTTTTACTATCTTTACCAATGATGTCATCTAATTTAGATTGTTGTTCTGTGTAGTCTTTCTTAGGTAATGCAACAAATCCTGCATCTTCAGCTGATTTACCTTTGTCTTCAAGAACAAATTTCATGAAGTCTTGGAATCCTTTGTTATCTTTTAATTTTTTCTCGTTAGTGTAGATATACAATGGTCTACTCAATGCATATGAACCATCTTGGATAGTTTTCTTAGTTGGTTCAGTTGTTTTACCTGAATCATCTTTAACTTTAACTTCTTTTAATTTATCTTTATTTTGTTCATAGAAGTTATAACCGAAGTAACCAATACCTTGTTCATTTTTTTGAACAGATTGTACAATTACATTTGTATCAGCATTTTTCTCTGCTTTGATATCCCCTTTGTCCATAACTTCTTCAGTGAAGAAATCGTAAGTACCATGTGATTGGTCAGGTGAGTAAGCTTTGATCTCTTTAGATGGCCATTTTGGATTTACATCTTTCCAAGTTTTAGCTTTACCTGAGTAAATTTCTTTAAGTTGTTCTTTAGTAAGTTCGTCAACGAAATCATTATCTTTATTGACTGTGATTGTTACACCGTCTTGAGCAATTTTGAATTCATCGTATTTAATACCTTTGTCATCCAATTTTTTCTTTTCTTCATCTTTTATTGGTCTAGATGCATTTGAAAAATCAGTGCTACCTGAGATGAATTTTTCAAATCCCCCACCTGTACCTGAAGTACCTGATGATACTGTTACATCTTTATTATCTTTAGCAAATTTTTCGTTAAGTTTTTCAATGATTGGACCTACTGTTGATGAGCCATCGCCTTTAACTTCTCCTTCGCCTTTACCTGAATCAGCGTTACCTCCGCCGCCACAAGCACCTAATAAAAGTGAAGCACCGATTGCTGTAGTACCAAATAATTGCCATTTTTTCATTGAAACATCCTCCTAATAAGTGAATAACCCAAAAGTTATATGTATTTCTTACATTCTCTATACTACACACCTTTTATTAAATACAAATATAGATAATGTAAATGTTTTGTTAAGGAATTATTGTTGTTGTTTACAATATTTATATTTGTAATGTGAGGTGATCACTTTGGTTCAAAAATCGCTTTAAATCAACGTTCTACTCCTCTTTTAATATTACAGAAGTTTTGAATTTGTAATATTAAAATACAAAAAAACCTAAAAATAACTACAAAAAAGTAGTATTTTTAGGTTTTAATATTGATTACTGTATGATGTTTTACTGAATCAATGAATAGCAATTGTAATAAAGTGCTTAAATAATGAAGTGTGATTTAAATATCATTAATTCAATCGTTCACTGCTTTATAATAGAAGAAACTATTTTTCGATTCTTCCCCAACCTTTTTGGGTTAAGGCAATTTTACCACTTTCAATCGTGATAATTTTATTTTTATAAAGATGGCCTATTGCTCTCTTGAATGAGCCTTTACTCATATTAAATATTTCTTTGATTGCTTCTGGACTAGATTTGTCTGAAAAAGGTAACTCCCCATCATATTCAACTAATAAGTCAAATATATGTTGGCCATCATCATCTAATCGCTCATGTGCTAAGGGTAAGAATGAGCCATTTAGTTCCCCTTTTTCATTATGACCAATGATACGAACGCTAACATTTTCACCTAATCGAGGTTCTTCTTTACGTTCTGTTTCATGAACGAATATTTTATAACCATATTTAGATAGTAAGAAACTGCCAATTCTTAGTAAACGATAAGGTCTTGCTTCTATCACTTGGTTTTGCTTCTCGTCATCGAACACAGGTGTATACATTTGTTCAACGATTGTTTCTGTCGCTAATCGAGCAAACATGTTGTTATCTCTGTCGATACGTAAAGTAACAAATAGTTCATCACCTTGTACTGGCCAAACATCTTTAACTTTCGGAAGATCTTCCCAAGGAATCAGTACTTCTCGTGGTAACCCAACATCTACGTGTGCACCATCTCTATCAGTTTTTAAAACTTTTACAAAATCATATTTATTCGTAGTAATGTCAGGCATATTTTGAGTAGCGAATAATGCACCTGATCTATTAGGATATACAAAAAAGCTATATTCTTCACCTATTTGTAGTTCATCTTCATCATTAATTTCAGATTGGTTTAATTTAACTTCTTCACCATTGGGTCCTTTTAATTTGTAAGTGGAACCTTCTAAACCTACAACTTCAAGGAATTCTATTGAACCTACAATATCTTTTTCATCTTGGGCCATACTTTTCTCCTTCGTTCATAAAATTTATTCTTCTATATTATAACATGCTATAGGAAAACAAGCATTAGTCTAGCGCGAAAGGTCGAAAGTGCAAGATAAGTGTGTTATAATTTGTGCGGTAGATTAACGAAAAGGAGTAAATGCATGTTACAAGTTACTGATGTAAGTTTACGATTTGGCGATCGTAAGCTATTTGAAGATGTAAATATTAAATTTACAGATGGCAATTGCTATGGTTTGATAGGTGCAAATGGTGCAGGTAAATCAACGTTCTTGAAAATTTTATCTGGAGAATTAGATGCACAAACTGGTCATGTTTCAATGGGGAAAAATGAACGTTTAGCAGTATTAAAACAAGATCATTTTGCATTTGAAGATGAACGTGTTATAGATGTTGTTATTAAAGGTCACGAACGTTTGTATGCTGTTATGAAAGAAAAAGATGAGATCTATATGAAACCTGATTTCAGCGATGAAGATGGTATTAGAGCAGCAGAATTAGAAGGCGAATTTGCAGAAATGGATGGATGGAATGCAGAAGCAGATGCTGGTTCCCTACTATCTGGTCTTGGTATAAAAGCAGATTTACAAGATAAAACAATGTCAGAATTAGAAAATAATCAAAAAGTTAAAGTCTTATTGGCTCAAAGTCTTTTTGGTAAACCAGACGTATTGCTACTAGATGAGCCTACCAATGGTTTAGATATCCCTGCAATTAGTTGGTTAGAAGATTTCTTAATTAATTTTGAAAATACAGTTATTGTAGTTTCTCATGACAGACACTTTTTAAATAACGTATGTACTCACATTGCCGATTTAGATTATGGGAAAATTAAAGTTTACGTTGGTAACTATGATTTTTGGTATCAATCTAGTGAATTAGCAATGAAAATGGCACAAGATCAAAATAAGAAAAAAGAAGAAAAAATCAAAGAATTACAAGATTTCGTTGCGCGTTTCTCTGCAAATGCTTCAAAATCAAAACAAGCAACAAGTCGTAAGAAACAACTTGAAAAAATCGAACTCGATGATATTCAACCTTCATCGCGTCGTTACCCATTTGTTAAATTCACTCCAGAACGTGAAATTGGGAATGACTTATTGTTTGTAGAAAACCTTTCAAAAACAATTGATGGTGTTAAAGTTCTAGACAATATTTCATTTACAATGGATCCTAATGATAAAGCTGTATTAATTGGAGATAGTGAATTTGCTAAATCAACATTATTGAAAATCTTAGCTGGTGAGATGGAACCAGATGAAGGTTCAGTAAGATGGGGTGTCACAACTTCACGTAGTTACTTCCCTAAAGATAACTCTGACTACTTTGAAGGTGTAGACATGAATCTAGTAGATTGGTTACGTCAGTATGCACCGGAAGACGAACAAACTGAAACATTCTTACGTGGCTTCTTAGGACGTATGCTATTTAGTGGTGAAGAAGTTAAGAAAAAAGCAAGTGTGCTTTCAGGTGGAGAAAAAGTACGTTGTATGCTAAGTAAAATGATGCTATCAAGTGCAAACGTGCTATTGTTAGACGAACCGACAAACCATTTAGATTTAGAAAGTATTACTGCGGTAAATGATGGATTAAAGAACTTCAAAGGTTCAATCATCTTTACGTCATATGATTTTGAATTTATTAACACAATCGCGAACCGTGTTATTGATTTAAATCCTGCTGGTGCAGTTTCAAAAGAGATTTCTTATGAAGCCTATTTAGAAGAAACTGGTGTATTAGCTAAATAATTGTAATCATATTTAAGCGTCTAAGACATAAATGTTTTAGACGCTTTTTTCATATCATCACCTAATTATTGTAGTTATGACATCACATTTTTGAAAATAGACTTGTGTCACGTTTTTTCATTCCCCTACTTTAAAAAGAGGTATAGGCCGATTGCTTTAAAAAGCATTTTCACAATTATATAATCATAATTAATTAACTGTAGGAGGAATGTTTAAATGAAAAATTTAAATATGATTGACGGTCAAGTATTACCTCAAATTGGATTTGGTACATATAAGCTTAATGGTGCGCATGGTGCACACGCAATAACGAATGCATTAAATCAAGGATATCGCTTGTTAGATACAGCATATAATTATGAAAACGAAGGTACTGTGGGCAAAGCGATTGACAATAGTCATGTGACAAGAGATCAAGTTATCATTACTTCAAAATTACCAGGTCGTTATCAAGATTATGATGCAGCTATGGTTGCAATCCAAGAATCAATCTACCGTCTAGGTGTTGAGTATTTAGATTTATACTTAATCCACTGGCCTAATCCTAAACAAGGCAAGTATGTAGAAGCATGGCAAGCAATGATAGATGCACAAAAAGCTGGCTTGATAAAATCTATTGGTGTTTGTAATTTCTTACCAGAACATATTGAAACTTTAGAAAAAGAAACAGGCGTGTTGCCTGTAGTAAATCAAATTGAACTGCACCCCTATTTTAATCAGCAGGACATGATTGAATATCATAATCAAAAAGGCATCATTACACAAGCCTGGAGTCCTTTAGGTCGTGCATCTGAGGTGATTAAGGATAAAGATGTTGCTGTTATAGCAGAAAAATATAATAAAACAATCCCTCAAATCATTTTAAAATGGCATGTACAAAATGGTGTTGTCCCTATTCCTAAATCAACATCGATTGCGCGACAAATTCAAAATAAAGATATATTTGATTTTACTTTAGAACAACAAGATATTGATAAAATTAATAGTCTGACACAGCAAGATGGCCGACTAAAAGGTCAAGATCCGGCATCGTACGAGGAATTTTAAAAGAATCATCATTTTGTGTTTTAAAAAAGCAATACCTCGAAAAGATATCATTTTACACTCTTGAGGTAAAAAACACTCCTTAAATGTCATATTTTTCAGTAAATTTAAAAAATTAAAGAAAAGCGGTTTACAGTACATGTAAGCCTATGTATAATGTAAAACATAAACAAAATTTAATAAGGTTTTGATGAGGCGCATCAATCATTAGTAAAGATTAGAAGAATCTGACTGCTAGCAGCTAATTTTGAAAGGGTGAGATGCCGAAACGGTTATAATAGCAGCTTATAACATGTTGGACTTTATGGTTAAGAGCTAAGAGTCTGTCATTATTTTAAGATAATGGAGTGCATCACTTGTATATATAATATAGAACAGGTTCGCATTTCGGACTTGTTCTTTTTTTATATAACTGTGATTCTCCCCTATTCAACGAGGAGGATATGAATTTGGAAAGAAGTGTTTTGAAATTTGGTGGTTCTTCAGTTAGTGATTTTACTAAAATTAAAAATATAGCTGAGATGTTAAGTTTGAGAATTGCACAAGGAGAACAACTTATTGTCGTAGTAAGTGCTATGGGTAAAACGACCGATGAGTTAATGGCAAATGTATCTACATTAACCACTAGTCCAAAGGATCAAGAATTAGCGCTATTACTCACAACTGGTGAACAACAAACCGTTTCATACTTATCGATGGTTTTGAATGACATTGGCGTTCGAGCTAAAGCTATGACAGGTTATCAAGCTGGTATCAAAACGGTTGGGCACCATTTGAAAAGTCGTATAGCTGAAATTAATCCTGAAACATTTGAACAAGCATTTGAAGAAAATGACGTGCTTGTTGTGGCTGGTTTCCAAGGTATTAATGATGATTTAGAAGTAACGACTTTAGGACGTGGAGGTTCTGATACGACTGCTGTTGCATTAGCTGCGAGTAATCATACGCCTTGTGAAATTTATACAGATGTGGATGGTGTTTATGCTACAGATCCTCGCCTATATAAAGATGCGAAGCGACTCGATTATGTATCGTATGAAGAAATGATGGAAATGAGTGCTTTAGGTGCAGGCGTATTAGAAACAAGAAGTGTTGAATTAGCAAATAATTATAACATTCCCCTATATTTAGGTAGAACTTTATCAAATGTGAAAGGAACATGGATTATGCCACAAACAGAAATTTTAGAAAAGAAAGCCGTCACAGGCGTTGCATTAGATACACATATGATGCATGTTACAATTAGTTACCCCTTACCAGATAATAAATTACTCACAAAATTATTCAGTCAATTAGAAGATGGTTCTGTAAATGTAGATATGATATCTCAAATTGTTAATTTAGAAGGCTTACAAATGTCTTTTACAATTAAAGATACGGATGTTGCACAAATTTCATCTATACTGGAAACTTTAAAAGAAGACTTTAGTGCCTTGGACTTCAGAATTAATGAAGAATACGTTAAAATTTCTTTAATAGGTTCAGGTATGAGAGATATGTCTGGTGTAGCTTCAAAAGCATTTATTACTTTAATTGAAAATGATATCTCATTTTATCAAACGACAACATCGGAAATTAGTATTTCATGTGTCATCGATGCTGAAAACGGTGAACGTGCTGTACAGACTTTATATCAAGCTTTTGATATCTGAATTTTCAAAACTTTTTAAAATCAACTAATAAAAAATGGAGTGTTTTGTATATGACTAGATTAGCTATTGCAGGTGCAACAGGATTAGTAGGAAGAAAAATGTTAGAAACAGTAGATAGAAAAGGCATTGTCTTTGATGAATTAGTATTATTCTCTTCAGCGCGATCAGCGGGAGAACAAATTGAATTTCAAGGTAAAACATACACAGTACGTGAATTGACTGATGAAGCAGCTAGTGAACCTTTTGATTATGTATTAATGAGTGCGGGTGGTAGTACAAGTGAACATTATTCTCCTATTTTCGAACAAGCAGGAGCTATCGTGATTGACAACTCTAGTCAATGGAGAATGACTGAAGGTATTGATTTAATAGTACCAGAAGTGAATGAACCTAAATTAGATAGAAAAATCATTGCCAATCCAAACTGTTCTACGATTCAATCTGTCGTGCCACTTAAACCATTACAAGAAGCATTTGGATTAAAACGTGTTGCATATACAACTTATCAAGCAGTATCTGGTTCAGGAGTGAAAGGTAAACAAGATTTAGCTGAAGGAGCAAATGGTAAAGCGCCAGAGGCATACCCTCACTCTATTTATAATAATGTGTTACCACATATAGATACTTTTCTCGAAGATGGGTATACAAAAGAAGAACAAAAAATGATTGATGAAACACGTAAAATTTTACAAGATGATCATTTAAAAGTAACAGCTACTTGCGTCCGTGTACCTGTACAAGACAGTCATAGTGTACACATGAGTGTAACATTAGAAAAAGAAGCAACAGTTTCAGCCATTCAAGAGTTATTTGAAAAAGATGATCGTGTTGTACTTGTAGATAATCCTCAAAACAATGAATATCCATTAGCAATTCATTCAACTGGTAGAGATGAAATCTTTGTTGGACGCATTCGTCGTGACGATAGCTTAGACAATACTTTCCATGTATGGTGTACTTCTGACAACTTATTAAAAGGTGCAGCATTAAATGCAGTACAAATACTTGAACAAGTTATGAGCTTGAAAGGAGTAAAATAATATGGGACATATATTTGAAGGTGTAGGTGTTGCACTAGCAACGCCATTTACACACAATGAAGTTGACTTTGATGCATTGAGAAGACATGTGAAATATTTACTAGATAATAATGCAAAATCAATCGTAGTCAATGGAACTACAGCTGAGAATCCAACATTAACTGATGAAGAGAAGGATCAAATTTTAGAAGTCGTTGTCAATGTTGTGGATGGTCGTGTGCCTGTCATTGCAGGTACTGGTACGAATAATACTCAAAAGTCTATTCAAGCTTCTGTGCGTGCAAGAGAAATTGGTGCTGATGCGATTATGCTTATTACACCATACTATAACAAGACAAATCAAAGAGGTTTAATTGCCCACTTTACAACAATTGCAGATGCAGTGAAATTGCCGGTTGTATTATATAATGTACCGTCACGTACTAATATGACAATCGATGCAGAAACAGTGGAAACTTTAAGTGAAAATGAGTATATCGTTGCATTAAAAGATGCGACAAATGATTTTGATTACTTAGAAGACTTAAAACAACGCCTTAATTTAGATGAGTTTGCTTTATATAGTGGCAACGACGATAATATTGTTGATTATTTCAATCAAGGTGGTCACGGTGTTATCTCGGTGGTTGCCAATGTTATTCCAAATGCTTTCCAATCTTTATATGATGCAAAACAAAATGACGAAAACATACAGTCTCAATTCCAGCCTATTCAAACGTTATTAGATGCGTTAGCAGTAGATGTTAACCCTATTCCTGTAAAAGCATTAACAGCAGTTGAAGGATTTGGTAACTATGAAGTACGCTTACCACTTGTTACACTTGAAGACAGTGATCGCCAAAAATTAGAACAAGCTTACGAACAATTTAAAGTAGGTGGAAATTCATGAAGATTTTATTAATTGGATATGGTGCTATGAATCAACGCGTAGCAAGGTTAGCAGAAGAGAAAAATCACGAAATCGTTGGGGTTATTGTGAGAAACAGTGAAAAGCACTATCCCTACCCTACTTTTGAACATATTTCAGAGGCTACAGAAGCGGATGTTGCTATTGACTTTTCAAATCCTGAACTACTCTTACCATTATTAGAAGAAGACTTTAATTTACCAGTTGTCATTGCTACAACGGGTGAGAAAGAACAAATCATAGATAAATTAAAAGCGTTGAGTACAGATATGCCAGTGTTTTTCAGTGCGAATATGAGTTATGGTGTACATGCACTTACAAAAATCTTAGAAGCAGCTGTACCGCTCTTGCAAGATTTTGATATTGAACTTACAGAAGCACATCATAATAAAAAAGTTGATGCACCGAGTGGTACATTAGTGAAATTATATGATGTTATTGAGTCTTTACGTGAGACTACAACGCCTGTATATGATAGACATGAAACGACTGAAAAACGTACCCAAGATGAAATAGGTATTCATTCTATTCGTGGCGGCACGATTGTTGGAGAACATGATGTGCTTTTTGCAGGTACGGATGAAACAATTGAAATTACACACCGCGCACAATCTAAAGATATATTTGCCAACGGTGCGATTAGCGCAGCAGAAAAACTAGTTCAAAATAAAAATGGTTATTATACATTTGATAACTTATAAACCCTAAGGAGCGAATTTAATTATGGTACAACATTTAACGGCAGAAGAAATTATTCAATATATAAGTGATGCAAAAAAATCTACACCATTAAAAGTCTACATCAATGGTGATTTTGAAAACATTACTTTCCCAAGTGATTTTAAAGTATTTGGTTCATCTGATTCCAAAGTTATTTTTTGTGAAGCAGATGATTGGAAACCATTTTATGAGTCTAATCAATCAGTTATTGATGAAATTGAAGTTGAAATGGATCGAAGCAACTCAGCTATTCCATTGAAAGATTTAACAAATACGAATGCACGTATTGAACCTGGTGCATTTATTCGTGAACAAGCCATTATTGAAGATGGTGCTGTAATCATGATGGGCGCAACAATTAATATCGGTGCTGTTGTTGGAGAAGGCACAATGGTTGATATGAATGCTACATTAGGCGGACGTGCTACAACAGGTAAAAATGTACATGTCGGTGCTGGTTCAGTTTTAGCTGGTGTTATCGAACCACCAAGTGCTTCACCTGTTGTTATTGAAGATGACGTACTTATTGGTGCTAATGCAGTCATTCTTGAAGGTGTGTGTGTCGGTGCCGGTGCCATTGTCGCTGCTGGTGCCATTGTTACTCAAGATGTACCCGCAGGCGCAGTTGTAGCTGGTACGCCAGCAAAAGTGATTAAACAAACAACTGAAGTCGAAGATTCAAAACGTGAAATCGTTTCGGCACTAAGAAAATTAAACGACTAGAGTACTAAGTATATAAACTTATACAAGTTATATATTACCGTATGTATTTTACACAAAATGATACGGAATTATTTTGTTGAATATAGGAGGTTTAGACGAGACAATATCTATTTTACTATGATGTCTCCCCTTATCTATTGCTAAGTGTTAAACTACGCTTTGTTTCGATAAGTTTGTCTATCCTCCTATTTTTATAAATTCAAAACAAACTTTATACATAATACATAGCAAACTAGCAATTATGCTTATTTAGTGTAATTAATATAATAATTTAAAGGATTTGATATCGATGACTGAGTTGGAATTTGTAACAGAACATAGACGTTATTTACATAAGCATCCAGAATTAAGTTTACATGAATATGAAACAACAAAGTATATTGCGCATTTTTTAGATGATTTAGGTGTGCCATATGAACGTCCCTTAGATACAGGCGTTATCGCCTATTTATCTGGAAATAGTACACATACGATTGCATATCGTGCTGATATAGATGCATTACCGATTTACGAAGAAAATAACGTATCCTACCGAAGTGAAGTAGATCATGTTATGCATGCTTGTGGACATGATGGCCATACAACTGCCCTTATGCTATTTGTTAAACGATGTAAAAATTTAGCTGATAAGGGCGAACTTCCTCAAAATATCGTCTTCATATTTCAACCTGCAGAAGAAACTGGAGGTGGCGCGAATCGTTTAATACGTGCTGGTGCATTTGAAAAATATCCTATTGAAGCAGTTTTTGGTATACATGTCATGCCATTTGAAAATGAAGGCCGTGTTGTGATTAGAGATGAAGAAATTACAGCAAGTGCTACAGAGTATAGATTCTATTTGCATGGTCTTTCAAGTCATGTTGCTGATAAAGAGCAAGGGCATTCATGCGGTGAGGCATTACAACATGTATTGACTCAAGTAGGACAGATACAGCAATATCATTTAAATGGATTGAAACGAAACATTGTCCATATGGGACATTTTGAAGCTGGTGAAGCCATAAATACGGTTCCAAGTAACGGCTATTTAGAAGGTACTATTAGAACATATGATGTGAAAGATTTAGAGATTGTAAAACAGCAAATGACGAAAATTAGCGAAAGCGTTAAATTATTATTTAATGTCGAGTGTGAAGTGAAATTTGAAGAAGGTTACCCTCCTACTTTTAATGATCCTCAATTACGCAAACATGTTGAAAATGGATTAGTAAATGCTGAGTTTGAAGTGATTGATAAACCTACACCTTACTTATTTGGTGAAGACTTTAGTTTCTATAGTCAAATTGCACCAAGCTATTTTGTATTTGTTGGAGTTCGAGATGAAGCAAAAGGATACGTGACTGGTTTACACACTTCTCATTTAAACTTTAATGAATCTATATTAATACGTATTGCAGATTACTATGAACAAATACTCAAATCTTATAGTGAGGTGCAATCGCAATGACAGCCACATGGTCAGTAAACCGACAATTATTTAAAGAAAACGCTAAAAATGTTAAACAAGATAACCAAATAATGGCAGTAGTAAAAAATAATGCGTACCATTATGGACTTGAATTTGCAGTAGAACAGTTTTTAGATATAGGGATAAATACATTTAGTACCACATCACTTAAAGAAGCAATTCGAATTCGCAAATTAGCGCCAAATGCTACTATATTTTTGATGAATGCAGTTTATGAATTTGATAAGATACGTGAGAATCAGATTCAAATGACTTTGCCTTCCCTTTCTTTTTATTATGAAAATATTAACGACTTATATGACATACAAGTTCACTTGGAATATGAAAATTTATTACATCGTTCAGGTTTAAAGACACTTGATGAAATTAAAGAAGTCATTCACCATCATAATCAGAATAAAAATGAACATAAAATGCACATTAGTGGTTTGTGGACGCATTTTGGATACGCAGATGAATTTGATGTTCCAGATTATAATATAGAGCGCGCCGCGTGGTTAGAGATTGTAGATACGCTACTTGATGAAGGATATGAATTTGAGATGATACATGCACAGAATAGTGCAAGCTACTATCGTGAGCAAGGTGTATTACCTAACCATACGCATGCGCGTATTGGTATTGCATTGTATGGTTCTAGACCCTATAGTACAATCAATGAATCGGACATACAGCAATCGCTAACAGTTAAAGGTAATGTCATACAAGTGCGTGAAGTCAATGCGGGAGAATTTTGTGGTTACAGTTTTGCTTTTGAAGCGACAAAAAATAACACAAAATTGGCAGTCGTTGATGTTGGTTATGGTGATGGTATACTCAAAGCAAGAGCACAACATGAGGCTTTGATAAATCATAAGCGCTACCCTATTCGTGCGCTTATGATGAGTCATATGTTTGTAGAAGTTGATGACAGTGTCAATGCACAAGATGAAGTGATACTATATAATAACCATATACGTGTCGATGAATTTACTTTTAAAGGCGTTGGCGCTAATTCAGAACAATTAAGTGCAATGAATCATGACTCATTAATAAAGGAGTATAGATAAATTATGGTAGTAGAATATAATAGCAATGGCGAACTTACAATGGGAGGCACAAGTCTAAAAACGATAGCGCAAAGTTTTGGGACCCCTACTTTTGTATATGATGAAGTACAAATTAGAAACCAAATGAGACGTTATCATGAAGCGTTCAAACAAAGTGGATTAGCATACAATATTTCATATGCATCAAAAGCATTCACATGTTTACAAATGGTTAAATTAGTACAAGAAGAAGGACTTGAATTAGATGTAGTGTCTGAAGGAGAATTATATACAGCATTAGAAGCTGGTTTCGATCCAAAACATATTCATTTTCACGGTAACAACAAAACAAAACATGAAATTCAATATGCTTTAGAAAGCAAAGTTGGTTACATTGTTATTGATTCATTAGAGGAAATCGTTCTGATTGAGCGATATGCAAGTGAAGAAATTGATGTTGTTTTAAGATTGAATCCTGGCGTTGAAGCCCATACGCATGAATTTATACAAACAGGCCAAGAAGATAGTAAATTTGGCTTATCAATTAAGCACGGCTTAGCTATTCAAGGTATTGAAAAAGTGCGAGATACTCAAAAATTAAACCTCAAAGGTGTTCATTTCCATGTTGGATCTCAAATTGAAGGCACAGAGGCTATGATTGAAACTGCTAATATTGTGATTAATTGGTTGAAAGCAAATGATATCAAAGTTGATTTAATTAACTTAGGCGGTGGCTTTAGCATTAAATATGTTGAGGGTGATGTAAGTTTCCCTATCGAAGAAGGTATCGCAGAGATTACTGCTGCTATTAAATCAATTGCCGAAGATGCAGATTATCCGGTACCAGAGATTGGTATCGAACCAGGTCGTTCAATTGTCGGTGAAGCAGGTATTACTTTATATGAAGTTGGAACAATCAAGGAAATTCCTCAGGTCAATAAGTATGTTTCCATTGATGGCGGTATGAGCGATCATATTAGAACAGCGCTTTATGATGCAAAATACGAGGCCTTATTAGTTAATAGAAATGATCCTAAAGACGAAACAGTAACAATCGCTGGTAAGTTATGTGAATCTGGCGATATTATCATAAAAGATGCCCAATTACCAAGCACAGTGAAGCGTGGCGATTATCTAGCGATACTTTCAACTGGTGCATACCATTATTCTATGGCATCTAATTATAATCAAATGCAGAAACCGTCTGTGTTTTTCTTAAAAGATGGTAAAGCAAGAGAAGTTATTAAACGTCAATCATTACGTCAATTAATTATCAATGATACTAAATAATCCAAAGGTGGCTGTGTCTCTGAAAAGGAGCTCAGTCACCTTTTATTGTCCTATAGTGTAGATACATGCATTAAGATATTAGATAAAGTATATAGTGGTATACATACGGTTTCGCATGTATTAAGCGCCCCTAATCTCATAAAGAGATAAGGGGCTCTATAAAAAAAGAACCTTTAACAAGGTTCTTTAGATAAGTCAATATTGCATCTATATTATAGTTTTACAACGTTTGCAGCTTGAGGACCGCGGTCGCCTTCAACTACTTCAAATTCAACTGATTGACCTTCTTCTAATGATTTATAACCTTCTTGGTTAATTGCTGAGAAGTGTACGAATACGTCGTTTTCTCCTTCAACTTCGATAAAACCAAAACCTTTTTCAGCGTTAAACCATTTTACTGTACCTTGTTTCATAAATGTGAAACCTCCAAGACTAATATTCATTCAATATGCGTTATTCGCATATTACAAAAAATACAATGACACAGTATTATAAAAAATTACTCGTACAATATTCTTTGCAATATGGAATAAAACAATTGCTTGACTAAAATTATAAAGCATTTTTTAGTAAATTGCAAGACTAATATGAATAAACTGTTTATTCAATGTTAGGTAAATTATAATAAACTTCATTATTATTTAAAACAATATAACTATAGAATATTTGTAAATCTTCATCACAATCTTCACAAAATCCTAATTCACAATTATTATAAAATGCATGTATATTGTATTTGCCGACTAAGTAATTATCATAGTGGCGTTTACTTTTTAAAATTAAAGCATTATAAAAAGCCATCATTGCATCATAAGTCTCGAAATTGTGCTGTTCCACGATTTGATCAGTCCAGTCACTAAATAACCACCAGCCTTCATAATCAGCTCGAATTTTTGCAACTGTCCACATTTTATTTCACCCTTTCACAATTAGTCTAAAATGAATTTTTGGTATTATAATGCATACCTTTTAGACTTATAGTGCAAATTGGATATACATATGTATGTTGTATGATACATTCACTCTAAATAAAAATCCCCATGTTTATAAATAGAATATGAATAAAACTAAATATAGGATTCATTATTTAAATTCAGAGACGTACAATTTTTGCCTATGTGTAATATTCTAACGAGTTAAGCGACAAAATCAAGTTATCTGTCTCATACTTTTGGCCTATATACAACTGGATTATAAACGTAAATATTAGTTTTGTAGAGTGAAATTTCGTATAATGTTATTAAGAGGTGATTTTATGCAACGTAAACATATTAAAGTATTTGGAATGGTACAAGGCGTAGGTTTTCGTTATTATACAGAAAAAATAGCACAAAAACACAATATAGTTGGTACTGTTGAAAATATTGATAATTATGTTGATATTTATGCTCAAGGGGATGAGCCATCCTTAACTGAATTTATTAACGCTGTTACAGAAGGTGCCTCTCCAGCATCACATGTTGAAGATTACACAATAGAAGCATTAGATTATGATCAATCATTGAAAAAATTTAGAACGATATAAAGGAAGATGAATTTTGAGATATAATATTTCTCGTATTTTTGGGACAATTATTGCTTTACCAGCAGCAGTTATTGCTTGGTTTGCTAGTATCTTTGCATTAGATATATATTTTATTTTAGATGTATTAGTAGCTGCTGCAACATTTATTGTATTTTACTTTCCTACCCAACGTTTAACTTCTAGAAAGTATCTAAGAGAAATTGGTTTGTCTCGTCGAGATTATCATTTTGTAAATGGTCAATTAAATAATGCTCAGGATAAAATTAGAAGAATATTTAAAACATTTGTGAATGTTAGATCGATTAAAGATTTTAAACAAGTCAACGAGATATATCGTATATCCCGTGCAATATATTTTGCTGTTAAACAGCGACCAGGGTCATTTTTCAAGGTGGAGAGTTTCTTTTACTCTCATATAGATAATGCTTTAAATTTAATTGAAGCTTATACGAGATTATCTAAATCACCTAAAAAATCTAAAGAAGAAAAACAAAAATTAGAACAAACGCGCATCACATTAGATGAAGTGAAACGAACTTTGGTTGCTGATTTAAGAAGGATTAATGACGAAGATTATAGCCAGCTAGATATTGAAATGGAATTGAATAAAATTGAGCAGAAACGCAACAAATAAATAGACAATTAAAGGCAGAATGGAGTGGAATTTTATGGCTAGAGAGCAAGACTCGATTAATTCGCATCCATTGGATAAGTATATTGATGAAAATTCAGCAAATGAGTCTGAAATTATAAAAAGTTCAAGTCAGTTTTCTCATGAAGATCAACAAAAAATTGATAAATTGAGTAAACAAATTAAACCAATGGATAATGATGGTTTGTTAAATTATGGTACGGAAGCGCAATCAAATATGTCACAATTCTCACACCGAATTTTAAATGAAGTCAAAACTACAGATGTGGGACCTGTAGGTGACTCATTAAACGGATTAATGAGTAAATTAAAATCGGTCAATCCAGAAGAATTAAATCCGGAAAACCAATCCAAGTTGAAGCGTATTTTTAAACGAACAAAGGCATCAGTTAATGAGATATTTTCAAAAATGCAATCTGTCGGTTCACAAATTGATCGTATCTCAATTGAACTAGATAAACATAAAAACAATTTAAAAAAAGATATAGATATGTTGGATGAATTGTATGATATGAATAAAGACTATTTTGATGAGTTATCAATATATATAGAAGCTGCTAAACACAAGCAATACGTTTTGCAACAAGATGAAATCCCTAAATTGAGAGAACAAGCGAAATCTACGGGAAATCAAATGGATGTGCAAGCTGCTTCTGATATGGAACAATTTGTTGATCGTTTAGATAAGCGTATTTATGATTTACAACTATCAAGACAAATTGCTATACAAACTGCCCCACAAATACGAATGATACAAAATGTGAATCAAGCACTTGCAGAAAAAATTCAAAGTTCAATATTAACGAGTATTCCATTATGGAAGAATCAAATGTCTATCGCACTGACATTAATGAGACAACGTAATGCGGTTTCTGCTCAAAAAGCAGTTACGGATACTACAAATGATTTATTACTAAAAAATTCCGAGCTGTTGAAACAAAATGCTCTAGCAACTGCTACTGAAAATGAGCGCGGAGTTGTGGATATTGAAACATTGAAAACAACGCAAAAAGATATCATTGAAACGATTGAACAAACGTTACAAATTCAAGAACATGGCCGTACGAAACGTAAACAGGCTGAATCAGAATTAAATGAACTTGAAACAGAATTACAAAATCAATTGTTAGATATGAAAGAAAATAAATAATTAAGTATATAAAAACACGGAATTACTGTGATAAGTAATTCCGTGTTTTTTAGTGCTTATTATCTGAAGATCTTTCTTCTAAAATGTTATCTTTAGTATGATCTTGTTTATTTTCAGTAGTGATTTTTTGTTCAACAGCTAATTTATGAGCAATTTTTGGTGCTGTCCATATAGCCGGTAACATAATGATTGATATGGGAACGGCGGTGATGATGATAAATGATTGAATAGCGTTAATACTACCCTCACCAATATTTATCAAGATAATTGAAATAACACCCATAATGACTACCCAGAAGAGCCTAATCATTTTAGGTGGATCTCCCTCTCCAGTTACTGACATAGATATTGAGAATGACATCGTATCCGCAGTTGTGATTACGAAAATTAAAGTTAGTAATAATAATACAATGACCAGTGCAGTACCTAATGGTAGATGTGATGCGATTGATATAACTGCTGCTGGCAGTCCATTATCAGCTAATGGGTTACTAATCGCCCCACTATCTTTAGTTTCGTAAAAGAGGCCACTACCACCAAGTATGGAGAACCATAAGTGCGACACAACAGCAGCTACTATAGAAACGAGTAAGAATATCTCTCTGATTGTACGCCCTTTTGAAACACGTGCAACTAACATGCCCATTAATGGCCCGTAACCAATAAACCAGCCGAAAAAGAATAACATCCATGCTCCAGCCCATTTGTCATCTCCTCTGAATGTACTAATTTCTAAAAAGTGAGTAAGATATACGCCGTAAGAAGAAATGAATGTATCAATAATAAAACGGCCAGGCCCTATTAATAAAATAAATACGGCAAGTGCTAAAGCAAGCCATACATTAAGTTTACTTAAAAACTGTATCCCTTTATCAATACCTGTCGTGGCAGAAATTGTAACAACGACCATTAAACCAACTACAGATAAAATTTGGGTGATAATATTATCTGGGATACCAAATATACTATGTAACCAATAACTAAATTGGAAACCAAAGAAGCCGATTGTGCCAATTGTACCTGCAACTGCACCTAAAATACAAAATACATCGATCATCCATCCAATTTTATTCTTTTCAATTTTACTTCCAAAGATTGGATACAACAGCGTACGTGGACGCATTTTCATATTTTTATTGTAGTGTGCATACATAATAATAATGCCACTGACTGCACCATAAACTGCCCATGCTGTGAATCCCCAGGATGTAAAGCTTTGTGCCATGGCAGCCGGAATGGCTTGAGTACTGCTATTTTTAATATTTGGATCCATTGTTGGCGGTACATCTATAAAATAATACATTGGTTCCGCTGCTGCCCAAAAAATCGCACCAGCTCCTAAACCAGATGTTATTACAATAGCAGCCCATCTGAAATAACCCATTTCAGGTTTAGAGGCATTACCTAATCTTACGCGTCCGTATTTGGAAAAAGCTAAAAATGCTCCAACAGCAAAAGTAGCTAGCAGTAAAACTTGCCAAAAAGCACCAAAATATGTAATTGAAAGCTGAAATCCTTTTTGAACTAATGTTGATGTTGTCTTAGTGAATATTGATGACATCAGTACAAATAAGACAAGTATGCCCCCGCTTATTAAAAATACTGGCCAATCTAGTTTTTCTTTCCATTGAGAATATTTAATATTATTCGACTCCTCTATGTTACGTGTTTTCTTTTTCAAACGATTTACATTGCTTTAGACCAAAATGTTAAAAAGTTTAATTATGACGAAACACTTGAAGTAAAGAGTATAGCTTACTTTTGAAAAGTAATCAATTGGGCATTTAAAATAATTTGATTCTATAATTATAAAAATATTTAAAAATAGCTTTATAATAGTAAAAGAAGATTCCAAAAATAATTGGAATCTTCTTTGAAAATTTATATTTTGTTTTAGAGATGATTATAGTTATTCTTTTTCATACACAATCGGTTTTTGTTTTTTAACCATTGCCGCTACAATATATCCAATAATTGTAGTTACAATCGCGATTGGGAACCATTCTAATGAATATGATTTTAACGGTAAACTATCAATGAAGCTTAATTTTATCCAACCTTGTGTATGGATCATACTGAGTATTGATACAATAGAAACGATAGCGACTGGTATTTGTTGTGCAATGGGTTTTGTTGGTACAAAACGAGCTAATAAAATAAGTAGTACGGATGTAATCGCAATAGGATAAACAATACTCAATACAGGTACAGACATTGTAATGACAGAGTTTAAGCCTTGATTAGCTAAGATAAAACTAATTAATGTGAAAATAATTACGTAAATTTTGTATGAAATTCTTGGGAAAATTCTATGGAAATACTCTGATACTGCTACGACTAAACCACAAGCTGTAGTTAAACAAGCAAGAGCAACAATAATGCCTAATAAATATTTACCAAAAGTTCCAAATCCAACACTTGCCATTGTAGTTAATAAATAGGTACCGATATTTTGATCATTTGCAGTCAAACTCGCGATTTTTTCTTGAGAAACTGCCATATGATTGCCGATGTAGCCTAATGATATGTAAATAAACATAAGTGCTACGGCAGCAATAATACCAGCCATCAATGTTTGTTTGAATATTTTATTTGCATGTGTGACGCCCGTTGCTTTTACTGCATTTACAACAATCATTGAAAAAGCAATCGCAGCAATCGCATCCATTGTTAAATATCCGTTCGTAAATCCTTGTGAAAAACCACTGAAGTTTGATGTGAAAGCATCAGTTGCTTGGCTATGTGAATTACTACCGTAATCAACGAATCCTTTAACAATCATTGCTAAGATAGTGATCAATAGTAAGGGTGTTAATAATGATCCAATTCGATCAACCATTCTGCTAGGATTAATACATAAATATAAAACAATTAAGAAGTAAATAACTGTGAAAATAAATAGTGCTAAATTACTATTCGTATTTGCTATTGGCGTAACTGTCATTTCGAATGAAGTAGATGCAGTACGTGGAATTGCAAATAGTGGTCCGATTGTAAGATATATAATAATTAAGAATATGATTGAAAATTTAGGTGAAATTTTATTTAATGAACCAATGTAACCTTGTTTATCCAATGCACCTACAATAACACCTAACAGAGGTAATCCAATACCTGTTAATGCAAATGCGAGTATGGATGGCCAGAAATATTGCCCACTTTCTAAGCCTAAGTTTGGTGGAAAAATGAGGTTCCCTGCACCAAAGAACATTGCAAATAGTGTGAAACCTATAATCCATGTATTTTTATTCATATGTCGTTCTCCTTCTAACCAATAAAATAATATTATCCATTCTATCATGTTTGTTTAGATAACGTCTATATAAATTTCAGAATATTTAAAAATATAAAAGCCATTTATAACTATTTGTTTTATTAAAAAGACTTTAACAACAGTTTTTTTAATAATGGTGACAATTGTGCAGGTAAATTTTCAACACCTTCAACAAATAAAGCATATTGACCATAGATATTATGGATTGTTTGTTCAATGTCTTCTGTAATAGGTTCTTGACTAAGGAAGACATTAAACACTTCGATACCCATTTTACGAGACATCTCAACAGCTTCATAAGTATCTAAGATACCATCTTGACTATAATTATAGGCAGACGGTTCACCATCTGAAAATACAATTAAAAATCTTTGATTATGTGAGCGACGCATTAGACGCTCACTTCCAACTCTAATAGCGACACCGTCCCTATTATCATCTTGGGGTTCAAGCGCCATAATTCTTGGGCCATCTTTTTCTAATGTTGAATGATCATAAGAAATGATTTCATCAATAATATTTGGTTGGTTAGCATCGTCAGCATCAAAGGCATCTTCATTAAAGGCTAGAATCTCGTGTTTGACATTTAAAGATTTTAAGGTTTCATGAAAAAGGACAACCCCTTTGATTGTTTCTTCCATTTTATCTTGCATACTTGCTGAAGCATCAATAAGTAGCGTGAAAGTAGCATCGAAAGATTGACTTAAGTCTTGTTTTTTATAGAATAATTTGTATTGGTCATCAATGAACCAATTTAATAAATTCTTTTGCAGTCTGCCTTTAGTTAAATTATGTCGCTCATCAACATGTTCTCTGTCTATGGTCTTCTGGATGATTTGTATTAAATCTTTTATTTCAAATTGAACATCTGATTCAACGTTTTTGTATGCTTGTACATATTGTGGTTCAATATCTGGTATATTCCATTTAATTTCAACTCGCTCATTGATGCCTTTTAATGCAAAAGCTTGATTATGTCCGACTGAACCGCCCTCATCGTCATCGATTTGATTATTGGTTAGGCCGTTCCCTTTTTTGGTTTGCATGTCAGTCATGTCATCGCTTGCATCACCTTCGCGTGCGTTATCATTGTCCCCCATGACTTCACTATTTTCACCTTCATGTAATTCCATTTCTAAATAGGCACCACCTTGAGAAGCACTATCTTGATGGTTAGATTCCATGTCTTCACTAACTGTATTGTCATCACTTTGCTCTTCTGATTTGCCATCTGAATTACTGGCATCAGTTCTTGTTAAGTCTTCGAATTTGAGTGCCTCAATCGCTTCGTATACTTTTTTAGGTAAGTGATAATACTCATTTAACATATCTTCTTTTAATATGTCATCAATTTGATACATGATTCTTTCTGCTAAATACATATTGTCTTCAGACGATTGATTATAGAAAAAATTATGCAAATACATATACATATTGTTTAAAATATCGTCAATATGTGGATGGATTTGAGGAATATCATAAAAATCTTCAGTTATAAAAGATGCTTCTAAATGTAAAAATAGTAAGTCAGTGAAAGTGGTTTTAGTTTTATATACTTTAATTTGTGTTTTCGTATAATTTAACCGTACCTCTTTACGCATTTGAATAGCGGGTTGAATCGATGGACGTTGTCTTGCAATGGCATTTAAAATACGTTGATCTTCAAGTAATTTGAATAGTTGCTGGAAAAATTTTGGATGTTGAAATGTTGTATTATGAATCACTTCATTAACGATTTGTTCATCCATCATTTGATAACCATAAGCAGCAAGCATGACATCGGTCTTCAATCCTGTAGTTTCTATTGCTATATCTCTATGTGACCAAAATGAACTTGTAATTAGGGTATTGTTTATTGGATCATAATATGGAAATTTTTGTATTTTTACTTGTGTTTGATCATTTTTTAATAAAAGTCGGGCTAAATCTTGAAGCATCATGACTTGCTTAGCGTCTAATTGTTCATCATTAAATTTTATAAAACGATCACTCATGATTATCCCTCACTAAAAATTTAATTCTACTGCATTTAAAATAGCCTGTTGCTCACGTTCATCTTCTAGTTTGTCTATAATTGTACGTTGTATTGCACGTTCGATAGGCATAATCGTAGCTAAATCACTTAGATCTATTAATGCTCTTATACTTGCCGCTTCTTCAGAAATTTGACCTTGTTTTGTCATTGTACGCAAATCTTCATTGAATTTAATGATTTTTTGAATCATTATGTCATCACTGAGTTGGCTTTGTTGTTTGATTACATCACTCAAAATATCTCCATCAATATAATCTACTTGAATAACAACGAAACGGTTTTTTAATGCTTCATTCATTGGTAATGTACCAATATAACCTACGTTGATAGCTGCGATTACATTAAATCCAGGTGCTGCATTAACGACTTCACCTGTAAATGGATTAGTTAATTTTCTACGATAATCTAATACACCATTTAATATAGGTAACGTTTCGGGTTTGGCCATATTAATTTCATCTATATAAAGAATATGACCTTCCTTCATAGCTTTTATGACGGGCCCATCAATAAATACTATTTCTTGTGACCCATTTTCGTTTGTTTGTATTGTTTTAAACCCGAGAAGACTTTCTGCATCTAAATCAACGGAACAATTAATTTGGTGCATAGGTCTATTCATTGTCTCACTTAATGTTTCAGCTAATTTTGTTTTTCCTGATCCAGTCGGTCCTTTTAGTAATATATTTTTATTAAGTTGCATTAATGATTGCGCATCATTGAATACAGTTTCATCTCTATTAATATAATTGGTATTTGCCATCACTTTATAATCTCCTTTTAAAATGGATAAAATAATTAGTTTTTCAATCACTAAAAATAGACTGGGGCATGAATCGTTAATCGTTCGTTTGCCCTAGTCTTATTAGAAAAATATTATAAATACGCAAACAGTGTTCTGCATACAGTGCTCAGTTTAAACTTCTTTAAAATAATCTTTATAATAACCACCGACAAGTCCAGAGTTATCTATAATTTGATAATATTCTTCAGTTTCATTGATAACATCATACTGCTTACCAATTGTTAACATATCAGAAACAGTAAATTTTTGTGCATCTGTATGTACGACTTCTACTTTCTTTATAGGTGTATTATTTTTCCATGTTTCATGTAACATAATATATACCTCGCTTATTCTTTGATTTCTAATGTTAATATGAAAGTGATACCACTTTTTTCACTAATTCTAAGAGATTTTTCGCCATCTTGATCTAATGATTGATAAGGAATGCCTATAGATTCTAGTTGTTGTAATGCATTCTGGAACTGTGCCTTAGACTCTGTAGCGAATTCAATTTGTTCAAGGATACCATGTTCAGGCATTTTAATCTCTTCGGAGGAAGCATATAAATGCAATTCTCCACCTAAACCACCTTCTCCTATACGAAATACTTGTACTTTATAATCCGCATCTGGATGTGGTGCATATTCAGCAAAGTGTGTTAAACCGAATACTTTATCTAAAATAGATTGAGTTAATAATAATTCATTGACCTTAAGTAAAACAGGACCTAACCCTTGAATTTGATGTAGTGGGTTGACAGTGCTATCAAATGTAGGCATACCTAAAGGCGCACCTATATTATATTCATTTGAATAAATATTAAAAGACTGATTATTTTGATCTTGAAATTCAAAATACTTATGTCCATTCAAATCTGTTACTTCACTATGCTCAATATGATGCTGATCTAATATAGTTTTATACTCATCTAGACCTTCATCACTTGGAATTCTCAAACCAATATTTTCAATATGATTATCATCATTTTGATATTTTGGAATTTCTACAAAATGAATACGTGTCCCAGAATTGAGTTCAGCGTCTCCAAAACGTAAAGCATTGCCTTTATCAGCAACATTTAATCCAAGTATGTCTTTAAATAAAGTCTTAGTTTTTTCTAAATTATCTGTCCCGGTTGTTACACTTCTTAGACCATTCATGATATTAACCCCTTTATTTACCACTTTTCAATTTATTATAACGTATTTTTAATGTGATTAATATGATGATGTTTGTTAGTAAAGAACGTTTTATGAATTTTTAAGATTATACATTGGACGTTTTTAAAATATGTATTAATATAAATATATAACGTATTTAAAATTTTTAATGAAAGATTAAAAAATAGATGGAATATGATATATAGGAGGTAGAAATATGACTGGTGTATGGATTGTTTTTGCAATAACGGTACTTATTGCTGTTTATTCTGGCATCACTTTCTTTTCTAATTTAAATAGTAAAGCGAAACAAAAAAATGCCAATGCTAAAAGTGTTAAGAAGAATAATATATATGGCATAGTATTCTTGATCTTTTTAATTATTGCCATTATAGAATTATTTGTTTATATAGCGTAAATACTTTAATTTCATATTGTTAAATTAAGGTTTAACTTTATGAAAATGATTAAGCATGAAAATAGCCCATCGATTACTTGTTTAAGTGAGCGATGGGCTATTTTCATTCTAGTATTTCTTTTTATATAAATATATTAAGGGGCAAAAAGCAATAAATTGGTAAGCAAATGAAATTAACACTAGTACAAGAAAGTTAAGGTCATATATTTGTATTGAATCCTCTGTTAAATAAGATAATAAATTATTGATCGGTGGTAGTATCCATAATATCCATTTTGTAAAAGGAAGGTTATTAACTATTATTATTTTGATTAATGACACAATAATGAAAAATACAGTAATCAGCCACCAGTAAGGTTTAAAAATAATATTTGTATTTGTTATGTAAGTACCTAACAAAATACCAAAACCTCCCATAAGTATGTGGATGATTAATCCTATGAAAAATAAATTGAGTGTCATTGATTTATCAAAATTACCAAGTAATATTGGATAAAATAGAGATATGATGTTTAGCGTAAATACTATAAGAAATATGTAAGTCATTTTAAAAATTAAATACTTGAGTTTTGAAGATAATTGAATATAAAATACATACCGTTCATTAATAGAATCAGTTTTGAAATTAGTTATAGTCAGCCAAGTTGAAATGATATATAGGCCTACTGAAGTCGATCCATAACTAGATAAAATAGGAATGTCCGTGTATATATAAATACCAACGACCCAGATTAAATATAAAAATATAGGTGCAATGAATTGAAATGATTTAATAAATTTAATATTTTCATATTTTAAAAATGTTAGTAACATACTACTCGTCCTTCACTTCTAGTATTTTATAATTATGCTTGATTAAGTTATTCAAAATAATATTTGTATCATTTCTATCTATGTATATTTTTATTGAATTATTATTAATATTAATTTGATTATGTATTTTCTGAGCTAATACTTGAGGAAAACTGATAGATGCATTTTTAGAAGTCAAAAATGTAATAGCTTTAAATTTAGGGTTTGTATTTATTGTCTTAAATTTGCCGTTATGCAAATTTAATTCATGTGTTGCAAATGATTGAACGATATTGCTTTCATGAGAAGTCAAAATAATTGTTTTTGTTTTTGACAGTTTTTTTAATAAAGAAATAAAGTTACTCTCTGTTTTTTTATCCAAGCCATTAAATGGTTCATCAAAAATAAGTATTTCTCCATTTGATAACAATGCTTGTATGATATTTATTTTTTGCAATGTCCCTTTTGAAATTTGGTTTAATTTATCTTTTTCAAATGAAGATAAATTAAATGATTTACTATAATATTTCCAATTATGGTCATAGTTATTATTTAAGTTTTGTATCGTTTCTAAAAATGTATGGACTTTTATTTTTAAATTATTTGGAAATTTATCAGGCGCATAGGCAATACGACCGTTAGTCTGAATCTTACCTTTTGTTGGTCGTATTAATTGTGCTATTAATTTTAATGTAACACTTTTTCCTATACCATTGTCGCCCTTGATTAACGTAATGGAACCTTTTGGTATTTCAAAAGAAATATTAGAAACAATATATTTATTATTAAGCTTTAAGGAAACATTTTTCGCATTGACTGCTACATTCAAACTTATCATTCCTTTTTATATTAATCTTTACTATATATCAATTGAACAACACCACTTTTAAATGTGTTTGTTTGTACGTGGGATAGATTAAGTTGTTTATGGATATTTTCAAATAGTGGTTTACCTGTCCCTAGTACAACGGGATGGATGGATAGCCGATATTCATCTATGAGGTCGTGTTTAATAAATGACGTAATGAGCTCCGAACCACCATACAACCATATATCTTTTTGTTGTTGTGTTTTGATGTCATTCACTGTTGTATACATGTCTTTAGGTTTAATAAATTGTGTTTGGTCATGGTTGGAACGTGTTTGGTTGGTAAATACATATTTATTTTTGCTATGAATTAATTGCCACATCAATTGATCATCGTTTTCTTGTTCATCATCAGGCGTATACGATCCCCATAAGTCATAGCTTTTACGACCATAAATGATAGCGTCAATTTGGTTTAAAAATGCAGTGAAATTCATCTCAGGCTCCATGATACACCAATCAATTTCTCCATTTGGTCCTTCAATAAAACCATCTAAAGTAACAGCTAAATCTAATATGATTTTGGAGTTGTTATTCATGTAAACAGCCTCATTTCGATAAGATTATATCAAGTGTAATGGAAGTTCTGTTCAAATATCAATTAAAGTGTGTACATTTAATTGCAACGTTTTAAATATATTAAACCAACATCGATGAATAAAAAATGGTAGCATCGTCACGTAAGAACGATACTACCATAGAAAATTTTGAGGTATTAAATACTGTCGAATTGTACTGTTTTAAGTGATTCTGATGATTTCTGTATGGCATCAATCATAGCGATAGAAGTTAATGCATCCTTTGGATGAACGTAGTTATTACTATCATTATTGATGCAGTCATAAAAGGCATTAATTAATTTTCCGTGACTTGGCCCGTAATACGTTTTGTTACCGGTCATTTTTTCATCTTCAGCAATTTTTATCTTTTCGCCCGCTTCATTAAAACGAGTAAGTATATTATCTTTGATTGTAAATTTTTCATTTTCAAAGATAATCTGTAATTCAACATTTGAATTTCCGAAATTCGCATTTGTAGCAAAGAACATACCATTTGCTTTGTTTTCAAACTTGATATGTGCAGAGGCAGTATCTTCCACTTCAATATCGTAGTCCAGTAACTGAGAAACAGTGCCTTTGATTGATGCAATTTTTCCACATAAAAGTTGAATTAAATCTAATGTATGAATGGATTGGTTAATAAGCACACCACCACCTGCAGTAGCCATTTGACCACGCCATGGTTTGTCTGTGTAGTATGATTCAGGTCTAAACCACGTAACTAATCCCTTTACACCAATCACCTCTCCATACGTTTTACTTTCAACAATTTCTTGTAATGCTTGGAAAGTAGCATTATATCTATTTTGGAAACATATACCAATTTTAATATTCGGATACTTTCGTTGAAGCTTTACGAGCTCGAGTCCTTCTTTAGCATTTACCGCTAATGGTTTCTCCTGTAGCACATTAATTCCATTTTCTACGCATGTTGTTGTAGCCGAAACATGCAAATAATGTGGTAAACAAATATGAACACAGTCCAACGTTTCAGAATCTATCATGGTTTGTAAATCATTATAATAATTTACATGTGGTACTTGTTGACTCAATTTTTCATTTTCATCACAAACAGCGACTAATTGTGCTTTAGTACTATTTTGTATCGCGTGGATATGTACATGAGAAATATCTCCAAGACCAACAACAGCTACTTTAAGCATCTGACCATCTCCATTGATTATAAGTTATGACAAATTATTTCTCTGAATTGATTTTTTCTTGTAATGCATTTTCAAACTCATTTGGATCCACTGGTAGTGAAACTTCCTTGCCTAACCAGCTAGACAAGTACATGGCGTTTACAAAGTTTACACATTGATACCATCACTACCTGGTGCGATTAAAGGTGTCCCGTCTAAGATGTTTGCTGTAAAGTTTTCTAAAACACTTATATGCTGTTGGCCCCACACACTTTCAAATTCAAATGTTTCTTCTTTATAAATATCGCCCATACCATTGCCTTTGAAAAGCTCTGCCACTTCTTCCCAAGTCATGTCTTGGTTCATTTGTGTTTCTGATTGATTCAAGCTCTTCAATGTGATTTTTTTGCTATCTTCTACTAAAATTTTACCTTTATCACCAGTGATTTCTAAACGGTCAGTACCGATAATGTCATGCGTACATGTGATGAATACACCCGTTGCCCCATTACCGTAATCTAATACGGTTGTTACATCATCATCTACATTTAAATCTCTTTGATAGCCGTATTTTACATTAGCGTAAACTTTTTTAGGTAAACCACATAGCCATTGTAATAAATCAATCTGGTGCGGTGCTTGGTTTACTAGTACACCGCCACCTTCACCTGACCATGTTGCTCTCCATGAACTTTGGTCATAATAAGCTTGTGGACGCCACCATGTCGTAATAATCCAATTGGTACGACGAATTTCACCAATTTCCCCGTTATCAATTAAAGATTTTACTTTTTGATAAAGTGGATTTGTTCTTTGGTTGAAAAAGATTCCAAATGTTAAATTTGGCTTTGAAGCGGCTAAATCACTTATTTCTTTTACTTTTTCTGCATAGATATCACCAGGTTTTTCTAGTAATGCATGAATATCTCGAGATAATGCCTCTTTTCCAATTTCTGTATGCAAGTAATGAGGCACTGTCGTTACAATTGCATCCACATCCCCACTTTCTAACATATCAATATAATTGTCGTAGAAAGGTACGTTGGGATATTTTTCTGCAGCGACTGTTCTTTTCTCTGGATCAATATCACATATTGCGCCGAGTTCTAAATTGGCTATTTTATTATCATTGATAAAACCTGCATATGTTCCACCTTGTGCACCTAATCCTATAATACCTAAACGAACTTTATTCATTATGCATTCTCCTTATATTCAATATTTTTTAAAATATCTAAAAGTGCTTCGTATTGCATTTGATAACCTTCCGCACCATCTTTTGCTGCAGTATTTTGAATAGTCTCTGTAGAATGTTCTAATTCTAAATCTTAAATCACATCAAAAACGACAAGATGCGGTTCTAAAGTTAAGAATCCTTGATAACCACCGTCGATGGCTTGTTTTAGAATAGATGCTATTTGACCATCACCAGTACCACATTGATACTATCTTCATAAACAGCGTCTTTTATGTGTATGTACTCGATATGATTTGATAAGAGATCATAACATGCTTGTGTATCTTCGCCACATTGTACAAAATTAGCAAAATCAAAAATAGCTTTAAAATGAGCTGAACCTACTTTATCAAGGATGACTTTACAACGACGTGCAATATCACCAAAGATGTCTTTTTCATTTTCGTGCAATAAAATAATGTTGTACTGTTCAGCTATTGTTGCAAATTGTTTTAATTTAGAAATGACATCTGATTCGTAATCATCAAAATTGTCCTCTTTTGGAATATAAAAGCTGAAAATTGGTATATATTTACATTCAAGTTCATTTGCAATTTCACACATTGTTTTTAATATGGATAGTTGTTCTTGAAAAGCTGCATCATCTTGAATATAAATTTTACCTATAGGCGAACCTATAGATGATACACCAATATTCCATTTTTTTAATTTGGGTAAAACCGTTGTTCGAATTTTATCAACTGTAAATTTACCGATATTTTCGCCATCAATACCACGTAATGAAATATAGTTCATGCCTAATTCATTAACTTTTTGTAATTGTGTTTCGAAGTCAGACGATATTTCATCAGAAAATCCGGATATTGCGATATTTTTTAACATAAGAATGAATCCCCCTTTAATCAAAAGTTTGTAATCGCTTTCAAAATAATGTATAAATTGATTCTATTTTTATTAATATATAGCCCTGATTAGAACCAGTTTTTATATCCCAATTCTAATAAATGATCTCGACTGGTAATTAGGCAATCGTATGAATCAGCACCATGTAACTCGTCTTGTTCAACGAAGAAATACTCACTGCCACTTTCACGACCTACTTCGATAATTTCTTTCAAAGGTAAAGTACCTTCGCCAAGCTCAGCAAACTGTGTAATCATATGTAGCATATAATAAAGTTTTTCTTGACCCTCACCTGGATATTGAGCCATATCAATTTCACCAACGCGATAGTCTTTTAAATGAATTGCACGAATTCTATTTGCGTAATTTGGTATAACTTCAATTGGGTTTAGACCTGCACGCCAAATCCAATGCACATCTAATTCAAAACCTAAGTATTGTGTATGATCACGCATTAAATCAAGCATAAATTGTCCATCGTAACGTACAAATTCTATATTATGTGCATGATAATATAAATCAATGCCTTCTTCTTTTAAACGTGTTGCATATTCATCACAGATTTTAGCAAAATTTAAAGTACTTTCTTTTGATCCCATATAGTTCATGGGTAACATGCCAATTCTTAATATTGTACAATCCACAGCTTTACAGGCAGCAACAATTTTATCGAAATCATTCTGCAAAGTGTCACCCGAATATTTTTGATCTTCAGATATATCTTCGACTCCACAAGACATGGAAGCAATATTGATGTCATAATCTTTAATTGCGCGTTGCATTTCAGAAATATTATGCGCTGTCATTTCAATTTGTGATACTTCAACTGCATTGTACCCAAGCTCACTTAATTTTTGTAAGACTGTATAAATGCCTTCTTCTTCAACCTTTTGCTTAAGCATCATCATTTGTACACCAATTTGAGGTTTAGTCAATTTAGTTCATCCTTTCATTATTAAATACCTTTAAGTGTTATAATGTTATTATAAATTATGTGAAAATTAGCAATATTGTAAAAACGTGAAAAAAGATTGTTTTTTGAGAGGAGGGCTTAAATGATTGGAGATAAGGCAATAAAATTTCAATTTGATTCAATCTCATTGCCATACGAAGGTGAATATGCAGCATGTCATAAAATCAGTGATGGTCATTTTGGAAATGAACTACATTATCATGATCATTATGAAATATTCTTTTCATTATCTGGGAACTTGCTTTACGCAATTGAAGGTAGAAAATACAAATTAGACGTTGGCTCAATGCTTATCATTACACCTTATGAATTTCATTAATTAAACGAACAAATGGATGGACACGCAGAACGTATTGGTTTGCGTTTTGATTCCCAATTATTAGAAAGACTGTCTAGTGAATCTGTGGATTTAACTCAATGTTTTGATACACAGTCATCTCAATTTAAAAACTTACTGCAATTAAATGAGTCACAAAAAAGAGAGTTATATTATTTATTGCAGGGATTAATTAATGAACAAGATAATCAAAAATTTGGAAAATCACTGGCAGAAGAAGCAATTTTAACGCAATTTTTTATACTATTAAATAGAATTTTCATAAAGAACGAATCACCAACGCATAATGATGATCCAGAAGCACAACTTGTTCGACGAGTATTAGACTATATGGAATTACACTATGCAGATCAAATTTCGTTAGAAGATATTGAAAAGAAATTTTTAGTTAGTCGTTATAAAATAACACAACATTTTACACGTTTAGTTGGCTACCCACCTTATCGCTATTTATTAAATAAACGACTTCAAAATGCGCAACGTATGTTAAAAAATGGTCATAGTCCACAACAAGTTGCAATACAGTGTGGTTTCAGTGATTATTCTAATTTCTACAGAAGATTTAAAACATCTTATGGTTGTAGTCCAAGAAAATATTATCAGCAACATTTAACGTCATGATGCATAAAAGCATATGAGGTTATCAGTCGCCTGTAATTAGAATGGTATTTATTGTGGTGATTATTGAACAAAATTAAGCAGTAGCTATGATGATAAAAGACCAACAATTTAAGGAGATGTGATGAAAGTAAATGCATTACACTACTCAGCTTCCGTAAATTAATGTAGAACAATGCTAAAAGCTACATAAATTAACAGGCATGACATAATAATATTAAATAGTAATTCATGTTTGGTAATCCATTCTTTTAAGAGCGTACCTATAGCAGCCCAACTCAAAGTACCTAGAAAGCCAATAAAAGCCAATAAAATTACTAAATTCAATTGCACTATCCAATTGGAATAATTAAGTGTCACAAAAGTTGAGATAACTGTTAATGCATAAATTACACCTTTTGGATTAATAAATTGAAGTATCATTGCATATTTTATATTACTATATTTTTCATCAAAGGATTTTTTTGGGCCACCGATTGAACTTATTAATACTTTATAAGCTAAATATAAAAGATAAATAAAAGCAAAAATTTTCATGTATATTTCAATTTTAGGAAAAACTGTATTGAGTGATTCATTAAAAATGTTGGATAAACATAGTAAAGCTAAAAAAACCAATCCAACACCTAATGAAAAACGAAATGCTTTTTTAAAGGTTAAATTTTGCGAGAAAAACAAGGCATAATATTGTTTGGACCTGGTGTAAAGCTTGCTACAACAGCATAAACCAGCATGTTGAGTAGTAACAACGCACTCCCCCCCTATCGTGAAAAACGTTATAAAGTTTTTAAATGCGTTATAACGTTTGTACTTTAAAGTATACTTTATGTGCGTTATATTGTAAATAGAGGTGTTTAAAGAATGAAAGAAATTAATGATATTATTGCTGAAAATTTAAAACTCTATAGAAAACAAAATGGATATTCACTGGAACATTTATCGTATCTTACTGAAGTAAGTAAAACGATGCTAGGACAAATTGAACGTAAAGAATCTATACCATCTATTACGACACTTTGGAAAATAGCTAATGGTCTAAAAGTTTCATTTACTGAGCTTACTCAAGAAAATGATGAAATCATTAGAAAGATCACTTTGAATGATATTCAACCTTTAGCATCAGAAGATAATAAATATCAAATTTATCCGTATTTTAAATTTGATATTGAGAAAAAATTCGAAAGCTATATGGTGCTTATTGAGCCTGGAGGGACTATGAGCGGTGAACCACATGGATCTGGCACTATGGAATACATAACCGTATTTGATGGCACATTGACGCTTATATTAGCAGATGAGCAATTTATCATTAAAGAAAATGAATCAATAAAGTTTAATGCGAATATGTTTCACAATTATGCTAATAACCATGATACAACGATTCGTATAAATATGGTTATACATTATTAACAATAAAGGCATCGACACCACTAAAATGTGGAATCGATGCCTTTGTTTTATAGTATATAGAAACAGTCTATTAGGATTAACGATTATCATATTGACTTGTTTATAATGCCGCTATTTAATTTATTAAACGATTAAAAATCATTTCTTTTTTATTGATAACCCCAATTAGTACCTTGAAACACGTAATTACCAGCGGCATTTTTTACAGATTTTATATTTATATAAACACCTTTACTTATATCTAGGGCTGAACTAGCCATAGCACCTAGGAGACTACCAATAGAACCACCTAAAGGATCGCTTGTAGCCAAAGTTGTGAATAATAATTTTTTCAAAATCATTCCATCTTCTCTACTTAATTATTTATATCAAATATATTATATCATTTTATAATGTAAGCGATTTATTTTTTGCTAAGTGTTTGATTTTATTTCATAACTGTTGTAATATGCCTGTTTTTTGTCACAAAATACAAGCTAGTAAATCAAAGGACTCATAATTTAGGAAAGATTCCGTGTGTATTTCAAAAATGCATAAATACATAAAAAATACAACGACGTTAAACGCCGTTGTATTAGGGTTAGTAAACTATTTTGTGTTGTGGATTAAGATTCTAATAGTAAATCTTCTGGGTTTTCAATTAATTCTTTGATTGTTTTTAAGAATCCTACTGCTTCTTTACCATCGATAATTCTATGATCATAGCTTAATGCAATATACATCATTGGGCGATTTTCAATTGTATCTGCATCGATAGCAATTGGACGCGTAATAATTGAGTGCATACCTAGAATTGCAGCTTGGCTACCATTGATAATTGGTGTAGACATCATTGAACCAAAGATACCGCCGTTGGTAATCGTGAATGATCCATTAACCATGTCGTCTAAACCAAGTTTTTTGTCGCGTGCTTTCTTCGCTAAGTTGCCAATTTCATCTTCGATTTCAGCAAAGTTTTTCTTATCGCAATCTCTGACGAAAGGTACAAGTAAACCATCTTCTGTAGATACGGCAACTCCAATATCATAATATTGTTTAGTAATCATATCGTCTCCATCAATTTCAGCATTGACTTCAGGATATTTCTTCAATGCAGCAACTGCAGCTTTTGTGAAGAATGACATGAAACCAAGTTTAGTACCGTCGTGATCTTTAATAAATTGTTCTTTTTTACGTTTACGTAAATCCATAACATTTGTCATGTCAATTTCATTAAATGTAGTTAACATAGCTGTGTTATTAGAAACTTCTAATAATTTTTTCGCTGCTGTTTTCTTACGACGAGACATTTTTTCTCTGATTACAGGTTTTGATGGATTTTGTTGTGTTAGTTTTTTCGTTTCTTCTTTAGCAGCCGGTTGTGCTTGTTGTTGGGTGCTTGTTTGAGTTTGGCTTTGATCAACATGTTCTTTTCTAACTACATCATTTGAAGCTGCAGCTATTTCAGATAAATCAATACCTTTTTCGCGTGCGTATTTACGTGCAGATGGTGTTGCATTAACGCGTTGGTTATTATCTTGTGATTTATCATCTGTATCATTGCTAGTTGCTTCAGCTGGTTGCGCTGATTTGTCGTCTGTAGATGTTTCAGTTTCTTGTTTAGGTGCTTCTTGTTTCGCAGGTGCTTCTGAAGTGTTATTACCACTGCCTTCACCTACAACTGCAATAGCTTGGCCTACTTCAACCGTATCGCCTTCATTTGCTAATAATTCTTGAAGTACACCAGCTTCTTCTGAAACGACTTCAACGTTAACTTTGTCCGTTTCTAATTCAACGATAGCTTCGCCTTTATCAACGCTATCACCGACTTGTTTTAACCATTCTGCAATGGTACCTTCTGTTATGGATTCTGCTAATTCTGGAACTTTTACCTCTGGCATGCTTAACTTCCCCCTAGTTAATGTTTGTACTTTGTTCTATTATCATATTTTGTACGAGTTTGTGAATTTCACCGTCACCTTCAGCTGGCGCTGAACGTTGTATACGACCATGATAACTCAAATCGTATTTGTCTGTTGTTAACTCTTTTAGATAAGGATATACGAATGACCAAGCCCCTTGATTTTTAGGTTCTTCTTGTACCCAAGCTACATGTTCTAAATTAGGTAACTCGCTTAACAATGCATCGATTTCATCTGCAGGGAAAGGATACAATCTCTCTACTGCTACAAGTAAAATTGACTTATTTGGATTTTTTGTCAGATACTCTTTTAAATCAATAAACATTTTTCCTGAAGCTAAAATAACTTTTTTAACAGATGCTTTATCATGTGCTTCTGGTAAAATAGGTTCGAATTTACCTGAAGTGAATTTGCTGATAGGATCTGCAACTGTTTTATTACGTAATAAACTCTTAGGTGACATCACAACTAAAGGTCTCATAGATTGTGTACCTAAGTTAGCAGCTTGTGCACGTAATAAATGGAAATAGTTACTAGAGCTAGATAAATTAACAATTGTTGAATTATTTTCACCGGCAAGTTGTAAAAATCTCTCTAAACGTGCTGATGAGTGTTCAGGACCTTGTCCTTCAAATGAATGTGGTAAGAATAGTGTTAGCCCAGAACGTTCGCCCCATTTGGCACGAGAACTAAATAAGAAATTATCAAAAATCATTTGAGCCATATTTGAAAAGTCACCATATTGGGCTTCCCAAATTGTCATACATGATTTATTTTGAATATTATAACCATATTCAAAGCCCACTACTGCGGCTTCAGACAATGGTGAATTACGCACTTCAAACGTTGCTTTTTGGTCAGGCACATTGTGTAATGGAACATATTGTGCGCCTGTGTCAGGGTCATGTAATACAGCATGACGATGACTAAATGTACCACGTTCACTGTCTTGGCCAGTTAAGCGTATAGGTCTACCATTTTGAGTTATTGTAGCAAATGCTAATTGTTCTGCTTGAGCCCAATCAACTAATCCGTCTTCACTTTCAAATGGTTCTCTACGTTTTTCTAATACTTTGTTAAGTTTTTTCAGTACATTGAAATCTGATGGGTACGATAGCATTGCATCGTTGATTTCTTTGAGTTGTTCATAGCTTACTTCTTCATCTTTAGTTTGGATTGGTTCTGCCAGACTATCTGGTTTTTGCATATCTGGATTATCCATTTTATCGTTTTTATCGATTTTGTCATGAGCTGCACGTAATGTATTTTGAACATCATCAAAAATTTGATTCATTTGATTTTCAGAGATAATGTTTTCATTTACGAGTTGTTTACCGTATAGGATATCAACAGACTCATGCTTACGTATTTCATAATATTGTAGTGGGTTTGTGATGGATGGTTCGTCCATTTCATTATGACCGTAACGACGATAGCCGACTAAGTCAATCACGACGTCTTTGTTAAATTCTTTTCTAAATGCCATTGCAATTTCTATTGCTTCGATTGTAGCTTCAACGTTATCTGCATTGACATGCATGATTGGCACATCATAACCTTTAGCAACATCTGAAGAATATGTTGTTGAACGGCCATCTTCAGGTTCAGTCGTAAAACCAATGCGGTTATTAGTAATGATGTGAAGTGAACCACCTGTTGAATAACCTTCTAGATTACCTAAATTCATTGCTTCAAAGTTAATACCTTGACCTGGGTAGGCAGCATCACCATGTATTAAAATCGGCATTGATTTTTTAAATTCAGTAGTAACTGCACCTGGTTTATCTGTTGTATCTTGATTTGCACGAGTCTTACCTAATACTACTGGTGCGACGATTTCCAAATGACTTGGGTTATTTGCTAATGAAATGCGTTGTTCACTACCGTAAGATTGCGTAGTTTTAACACCACCAAGATGATATTTAACGTCTCCAGTCCATCCTGAAGTTAATTGTAGGCTACCGTCTTCAGGTAAGAATTTCATAGGATCTATGTGCATAAATTCAGAAATCATCATTTCATAAGGCTTTTCTAATACGTGGGTTAATACATTTAATCTACCACGGTGTGCCATACCTATTTGAATATTTTGTATGCCTTCATCGCTCGCAATTCTTAATGTCTGTTGAAGCATTGGTACTAAAGTATCTACACCTTCAATAGAAAAACGTTTTGCGCCTACGAAGTTTTTATGAAGATACTTTTCAAAACCTTCAACATGAGCTAAATTTTTAAATAATTCAATTTTTTGATTGTCATTCAATGTTGCTTTGTATGGAGTTTCAATTCTGCGTTTTAACCATACACGTTCACGATTATTATTGATGTGCGTATATTCAAAGGCGATAGGACCTTTGTAGCGTTTTTCCATACGCACAATCGCTTCATAAGCATTATCATATATGTCTTTAAAATGTTCAGACACAATACCTGCTGAAATAGATTCTAATGTTTCTTGATCTAAGTTGAAGTCTTCCATGTTTAATTTCGGTACGTTTTCTCTTTGAGGTCGGTTTACAGGATAAATATCTGCCAATAAATGCCCATATTGACGAATGTTATCGATTAGGCGCATAACACGTTTGATTGTGCTATCTCCTTTAGTCACATTTGATTGACCTTCTGTGTTTGTTGCGATGTTTGCTTCACCGTTTTTAATTGTACTAAATAGGACTTGTAAATCTTCTGGAACTGCACTAGGATTGTCTAGATATATGTCATATAAGTCTAAAACATATCCAAGATTTGCTCCGAAATTTACAGGTGCCTCGGAAACCTGACTTTCGTTGCTCATATTACACCCTCCACAAAATAGTTGAAACGCTTACAAATCAATAATAGCACTTATTATATACAAATTAAAGTACCAATAGCGCACTTATTACTAAAAAAGCAGAACCTTTTTTTACTTTGGTTCTGCTCATAAGTTTTATATATAATAGGGTAACATATATGTTGTTAGAAAAAACATTTTGCACCAATTAGTTTTGAATGTTAAAAAGTAATCTTAAACGTTGTATATTTATCAACTTCACTATCGACATGTATAGTACCATTATTTAGTTCTATGATTTTTTTAGCGATAGATAATCCCAATCCATTACCACCTAATTTGCGAGAACGTGATTTATCAACTCTATAAAATCTATCAAAAATAAATTCTATATCTTCTTTAGGTATACCCACACCGTGATCAGTAATTTCAATAGAAATTTGTTTGTTTCTCAACTTTGTTTGTATCTGAATGTATTTATTTATCTGATCATATTTCATAGCATTATCAATAAAGATGATCAACATTTGTTCAAATTGATAACGATCAATTTTTATGTTTAATGGTTTAGGAAACGCATCGAATTCAAATGTATAATCACTGTGCAATTGTGATAAAGATTTAATTCGAGATGCAATCTCTTGATTTATCTCAACATTTTCAATTTCACCGTCTCTACTGTTATTATTGTCTTTTGTAAGTAATAATAGTTCTTCTACAAGTTTTGTAATTCTTGTCATTTCTTCTAATGAAATATCTAAAGACTCTTCTAATATAGCAGCATCTTTTTTACCCCAGCGATTGATGAGATTAAGATGGCCTTGAATGATCTGTAAGGGAGTACGTAATTCATGTGACGCATCTTCGACAAATTGTCGCTGTTGATTAAAAGATTCTTCCAATTGGAGCATCATCTCATTAAATGTCACAATTAAGTTGTCTGTTTCTTCGTAATTTGTACTTAATTCTACTTTTTCTTGGAAACCATCTCTTCGAATTTGTTGCATCTTATTCGACATCAATATTAATGGTTTTGTAATTTGCGAAGAAAAGAAATAACTAATAATTGCAGTTATAAACGTTGCTATCACACCAAATATTAGAGCGATAAAATATAAAGAGTTTACAAGTGCTTTATAGTCTTCTAAAGAATGCACTATCACACTGTAACCATTAAATTTTGGTGACTCAATATGATCTGTGATGATGAGATAATCTTTTTTGTGATCACTTTTAACTGCTATACGATTTACATTTGTCGGTACGATATTCGGAGAAAACGTAATGGAGTTATCATTTGATGTTTCCATTAATTTGTGACCATCTTCATTAAATAACATGACTTTTTGAAAATTACCTAAGGATGCATTTAAATCAAGTGGTGTGACGTGTTCAATTTGTTTAGATTCAAATAATTTAACTATATCTTCCGAACTACGTTCAGCCTCATCTACTTCATTATGTCTTAATGAATTACTGAGGAAGAAAATGATTATGATGCTAAAAAGAAAAATGGTTAAAAACGTAATCGTCGTAGTAATCAACATCCATTTAGTTTTAAGTTTACGTTGTTTCATTGTCTTACCACGTACCCTACACCGCGTACTGTTTCGATACACTTATCTTTACCAAAGGGTTTTAATTTGTTTCTTAAATATCGAATGTAAACATCTACTACATTTGTTTCTACTTCTGTATCGTATCCCCATACGTCCGTAATGATTTGTTCCCTTTGCAGAACGTGGTTTCTGTTTTCAACTAGTAAAAATAACAAATCATATTCTGTTTTTGTTAAATCAAGTGGTTGTCCATCCACAGTGACTTTAAAAGCATCTTTATCTATAATGATGCCTTTGATATCGATTAGATTCTTTTGTGGTTGTCTTCGTAACATAGCTCTGATTCTTGCTAATAATTCTTCTATATCAAACGGTTTAACGATATAATCATCCGCACCGTAATCCAAACCAGCCACCTTATCGTAAGTATCACTTTTAGCAGTGATGATAATGATAGGTGTAGTTTGATTTTGACGAATCTGACGACAAATTTCTAAACCATTTATATTTGGAAGCATTAAGTCTAAAAGAATTAAATCATAAGTATTTGATAATGCTTTTTCTAAACCAGGCTTCCCATCATATTCAATATCTACGTCATAATTTTCATGTTCAAGTTCAAGCTCTATAAAACGCGCAAGGTTTTGCTCGTCTTCTACTATTAAGATTTTTGTCATATGTAGCACCTCAAATTATATATTATAATAAATGCTTGTTTGTAGAAAGTTATTGTATAAAAATTTCAAAATGTTTTTAAAATACTTCATGATTTTAATCCCTTTTATTGTAATATATAGGTATTTCATAAAATTTGAAAAAATTATTCGAATTTAATTGACAATCATTCTCGGTGTTGTATAATGTAATTGAAAATGATTATCAATACCAAAATAAGACATTCCCCCCACACATATTTCGTTCTTATTTGGATTGATCATTTTCAAAAATATCCCCTTTTATATGCCCGTAAAAGACTAACGTTGCGAGACAACGTGAATATAAAAACCGGTTTTACATTGTAAAATCGGTTTTTATAATAAATTTTGACACATAAAAGCAGTTAGATGAATTTATTCACCTAACTGCTTTTTTAATGTGTTTTTAAATAAATTATAAGTTACATCAGACACTATGGATGCACATAAGTTGAATTGAATGGAATTATACTTGCAATTTATGGCGTAATATTAATGTTGATAATACGACACAGAATGCGCCACCAATAATACCTGCTATAATATCTGTAGGATAGTGTACACCAAGATAAACTCTTGATGACGATATCATAATGATAAATAAAGCTGAGAGACCAATCATAAAGGCTTTAGATTTACCCTTCATAACTCGATTGGCGATATATATCGTACCTCCAAAGAATGCTGTAGAACCCATCGCATGACCACTCGGGAAACTAAATCCTGAGATATCAATAAGTCGAAGTAGCGTTGGACGTTCTCTATCAAAGATATTTTTAAGTAATGGGTTTAATGTACTCGATAAACTCATTGCAATTGCGAAAAATAAAGCCTCAATATTTAAACGTTTTAACATTAAATAAGCAACGAGCAACAGAGATAAACAAACCATTGCCCAAACTTCTCCAACTTTGGTTACACCGAGAAATATCGTTGTGGTGATGAAACTTTCAGAAGAATAAATGAACTCATATACTTCATTATCAATCCACTTTCCCAGTCTTGATTCGTGGAAGAATGCAATGATGCCAAATATTAACGTAAAAATAATGAGTAATGATATTCTTTTCCAACGACTCATTGCATGTACCTCCTATTCGCTTAAAGCATCGTTTATTATCTTTTGGAATAAATCCTGACGCGTAAAGCTTTCTTTATATGTTTGCATTTGTTTAATGATATCATCGCGATTGGTTTCAATTTCTCTCAATTGTGTTTTTAATTCATTTTCAGTTAATGTATCTTCGAGAATTGTTTTACCAAATCCTTTTGATTCAAAATGTTTAGCATTGTCAATTTGGTCGCCACGTGATTGATCTAAACCTAAAGGAATTAATAACATTGGAATGCGTAGCGCTAAAAATTCATAGATAGCGTTAGAACCAGCACGACTAATCACTGTATCTGTAATAGCAAGTAAATCCGTTAAATCATCTTTAACAAATTCAAATTGAATGTAATCTTTAGTGCCAACATATGAATTGTCTAATAGCCCTTTTCCAGTTAAATGAATGACTTGGTAAGTCTCTTGAAGTGTCTCGAGATTTTGTCTTATAATGTCATTCAATTTTTTACTGCCTAGACTGCCACCCATGACTAATAATACTTTTTTATCATTATTAAATTCTGTCAGTTGATAACCTCTATGTTTATCTCCAGTTTTTAAGTCTTCTCTCACTGTTGCACCAACAAAATCTGCTTTATCTTTAGGTAAATAATTTAATGTATCTTCAAAGGTAGTATATATTTTTTTAGCGAATTTTAATGAGATTTTATTTGCTAAACCAGGTGTTAAATCAGATTCATGTATAATCGTAGGGATTTTTAAAGATTTTGCAGCAATAACGACTGGTACTGAAACAAATCCCCCTTTAGAAAATAGTAAATCAGGCTTTTCTTTTTTTAGCACACTTCTAGCATCTAATACACCTTTTAACACCTTAAATATATCTTTAATATTATCCCAAGAAATATACCTTCTTAATTTACCACTAGATATAGAGTGGTATTTAATTGAAGGTAATTGAGATTCAATCATTTCACGTTCAATCCCATTTTTTGATCCGATATAAAAGGTATCGTATCCTTCTTCTATTGCAGTTGGAATCAAACTTAGGTTTACGGAAACATGTCCAACTGTACCTCCACCGGTAAATGCGATTTTCGTCATAATATAACCTCTATTCTTCTAAATTTTTATAATAGGCATAAAATGGTTCACCTTTATTAAAAGGATGATAATCAATTTTTGCTTCGCCTACTTTGCTAAAGCCAAATTTAGTAAACAGTCCTTGTGCGCGCTTATTTAAAGCAAATGTATCGGTTAATAACACATGAATATTATGATCCAGTGCTAAATTAACTGCAAAATCAAATAGTTGCGTTGCAGTACCTTTATATTCAGATGATCCTGCCAATCTATGAATAACATAGGCACCTTTTCTGTCAATTGGCCATTCTAATTCATCATACCATTCTGATTGCTGTTGGTCGACAACTATAAAAGCATAAATAATAGAATTTTCTTCTAGAACAAAAAGTGTGTCTTTTTCAATATCTTCTTCAAAATGTTCTTCTAAAGGATATTGTTCATCCCATTGATTGTTGTTGTCTTGCTTCATAATAGTTTTAGCTTCTTCTACAATGTTTAAAATACTAGATAAATCATTTTTATTTGCTTTTCTAATCATAAACCGATGACTCCTCTTAAATTAATTTAGTTTTTTTAAAAGCTCATTTAATACCGTGTCTTCTTTGTTTGCTTTTTCAACAAGTTGCTGTGTGAATTTTTCATTCGTTGACTTGTTAAATGTGCCATTTACATCTAAATTATTTTTCTTTTGGAAGGATTTGAGGGCATCCTCTAGTTCGCTATCAAATTCAGTAGAATGATTATTAATATGATAGCCTAATACATTCAATCCCACCTTCATTGTTTTAACATTTTTATCATCGTCACCCAACTGATATGTTTTATTGCTTGGGATAACATTTAATGATTGATATGCAGGTTCTTCTATTTTCTTATCAGGAGTAATGCCTTTTCCATGAATATAATGAGATTTTGGCGTTAACCATTTCATATTAGTGAATTTTAATAATGAACCATCTTCAAATTCTCGTGTAGTCTGCACAATGCCTTTACCAAATGTTTTTGAACCATAAACTTTGGCTTTATTATAATCTTTCATAGCACCTGTGAAAACTTCTGAAGCACTAGCTGAGCCTTTATTTACTAAAATAGAAACATCCATATCTTTGGCTTCTTTTGAGGCATCATTTGAAGCCTTAATTGCTTCTTTATGTTTGCCTTTTTCTAATTGAACAACTGTTTCATTTTTATCAATGAAAATGTTTGCCATTTTAACAGCTTCATCTAATAAGCCTCCAGGATTATTACGTAAATCCAATACAATTTTACGGATGCCATCTTTGTGTGCTTTAATGATGGCAGATTTTAATTCGCCTGATGTACTATTTTGGAATTTATTGATAGTAAAGACACCGACATCGCCATGTTTTTGGTATTCAACACTTTTGACATGAATTTTATCTCGTTTTATTGTGATGTCGTGAGCTTGCCCACCGCGTTCAATGGTTAGTGTTACTTTTGTACCTTGTTTTCCTCTAACTTTTTTAACAATTGCTTCTAAAGGCTGTCCTTTAATCGATTTACCATTCACTTTAGTAACCACATCTTTAGGCTGAATTCCGGCCTTTTCAGCAGGTGATTGTTTCATAGGGCTTGTAATTTGAATTTGATTCCCTTTCTTTTGCATTTCAGCCCCAATACCTACAAAATCACCTGATACATCTTCATTAAATGATTTAGTTTCTTTTTTGGTCATATAGTCTGAATAAGGGTCATCCAATTTTTTTACCATACCATCAATCGCTGCTGTCCCCAGCTCTTCTGAACTAGTATCTTTATAGTATTCATCATCTAGTGTTTGATAAACTTGCTCTACTTTTTTCATCTCATCACGTTGATCACTATTTAAACCACTTGTCCAATGACTGATGCCAATCGTTGCAAATACTGCAATCATAGCAGTTACAAGTATTGTAACTATTAATATAATAATAAAGTGACTACGTTTGAAATTTATTTGTTTCTTTGTTGATTGCGATGATGCTTTTTCATTTACTTCTTGATTCACTTCAGTTGTGTCTTTACTTTCTGACATTTAATCACTTCCAATACATATGTAAAAAATTAATATTGTAAAAAATCATTACAAATAAAATGAGCTGGGATTGAATCATTTAGATTAATCCCAGCAACAAATGATACCTTATTATTTTAATATATTTTAATCGTGCTACTCAAATGTTAAAGTAATTAAAATTTTAACCATTCGGTATATTCCTCGTATAAATCATCAAAAACGGATAATGAAATAGTATAATGCCCTTGTGTTTCTATATAATCTGACAGTATATGAAAGTCTTTTTCATGTTTTGGAAAAGATAAATCATCAAATATTTCTTCTGCTAATTCACCTTTTTCATCTTTACGCCCACGTGCTGTAAGGGCAAAATGATAAAATGAATGGTCTTTCATTAGTTCGTTGTCACATCAACAATTTTAGTTTCACCTTTAGTCAAAGTTGTTACATCAGCCACTGAAATAGATGCTGTGTTGTCAGAATTTGTGATAATAATTGGTGAAACAACTGATTTTGCATTTTCTTTTATATAGTCTAAATCAAATTTTAATAATGGGTCTCCAACGTTAACAACGTCGCCACTTTCAACTAGAATGTCAAAGCCTTCACCATCTAATTGCACGGTATCAAGACCAATATGAACAAGTAATTCTAGGCCATTTTCAGCTTTTAATCCAATAGCATGTTTCGTTGGGAAAACATTATCTACCTTACCATCGATTGGTGAAACAACTTCACCTTCTGTTGGATTTATACCAAAGCCTTCACCCATCATTTTTTGAGCAAATACTGGATCTGGTATATCTTCGATTTTTACATATTCCCCAGTGATTGGTGCATAAATCGCGCTTTCTTTATTGACCTCTTTGCCTTTACCAAATAATTTTTTAAACATAATATGTTCGCTCCTTATTTTTCAAAATGTGGTATTAAATCTCCATATCCTAGTTCTTCTAATTTTTCATATGGTATAAATTGTACAGCTGCTGAATTAATGCAATATCTCAGACCGCCGCTTTCTTTTGGTCCGTCATTGAATACGTGACCTAAATGGCTATTTGCATCTTCAGAACGTACTTCAGTGCGCACCATGCCAAATGTTTTGTCGACTAATTCAACGATTTCTTCATCGGCTAATGCCTTAGAAAAACTTGGCCAACCACAATCTGATTCGAATTTTTCTTCAGAAGTGAATAATGGTTTACCTGAAATTTTATCAACGTAAATACCTTTTTCAAAGTGGTTCCAGTATTCGTTTTGAAATGGCGGTTCTGTACCATTTTCTTGTGTAACTAAATACTCCATTTCATTTAAATCATTTTTATTCTTTTTAATCATTTTGTTTCCCCCAATGCTTTTCTATAAAATTTTTCCGACCTGATCCACGTTGATACTGTTCATAATGCAATGGATTCTTTTTATAGTAATCCTGATGATAGGTTTCAGCTGGATAAAAATTTTTATATGGTTTAATGGGTGTAATGACAGGTTTGTTAAAGATACCTTGTTCATTTAATTGTTGAATTTTAGCTTCGGCTGCTTTTTTCTGATTTTCATCATGATAAAAAATAGCAGGCTCATAATGTTCTCCACGATCAAAAAATTGACCACCGTTATCAGTAGGATCAAACGTTTTGAAATAAACGTCTAATATATTTTCGAAGGAAGTAATTTCTGAGTTATAAGTAATTTGGACTGCCTCGACATGCCCAGTTTGATTTGTACTTACACTTTCATAAGTTGGGTTATCTGTATGTCCACCACTATAACCAGAAACAACGTTTTCGATACCAGGATATGAAGTGAATGGTTTAACTAAACACCAAAAACATCCTCCTGCTAATGTCGCATAAGCCATAATATACCTCCTATATCTATTTTGTCATAAAGTTACCATTATTTTAAGCGATTTGCTATGAAACTGTTTATATATTAAATAAGACCAATTTCATTTTGAGTATAGTCATAGCGCGCTTTGAAGTAGTACTTTATGATCGTAATACGACTAAACCGATAGCACCTTGTCCTGTATGTGTTGAAATGATAGGTGTTGTAACGTTCGTGTCGAATTTTGTAAAGTTGAACTCTTCTGAAAAATGTTTTTTTACTTTGTCTACGAATTCAATAATATTTGCATGTGCAATACCGATAGATTTTACATTTTTATCACCGATAAACGCGCTCACTTCTTTTTTGAGGAACTGAACACTTGCATTTTGTGTTCGAGAATTATGAATTAATTCAATCTTTCCGTCTTCGAGTGTTCCGATTGGTTTGATTTGCATCATATTACCAATTAAACCTTTCGTTTTGCTAATACGTCCGCCTTTAATTAATTGGTTTAATTGTCCTATAACAACATAAAGTTTAATGTTTTTTTGTAGTTCAACAATGTTTTCAACGATTTCATTTGTTGATAGTCCAGTATTATTCCAATCAACAATGTGTTGCACTTGGTAACCTAAACCAAAAGAAATAGACTTAGAATCAATGACAGTAACTTTACTATCAGTCATTTCGCTAGCTTGCAGTGCAGTCTGATAAGTTCCGCTTAAACCTGATGTCATATGAATGCTTATGATTTCAGAACCATCTTCGCCTAGTTCATCGTATAATTCAATGAACTTACCGATAGCAGGTTGACTTGTTTTAGTATCAGCATTTTCTTCCAGTTTTTGAATATATTCTTTCGACGATATATCTATTTGGTCAATGTAGGATTCACCATCAATTGTTAAATTAAGAGGTATCACATGAATATTATTTTCATTTAAATATTCATGTGATAAATCAGATGTTGAATCAGTAACAATTTTCTTTTTTATCATAAATTTCCTCCTATGAAGTTCCCTTGCGGATTAAATGTAAAAAGGTATGAGGAATCGTATTTTTTTCATCCAATACACCTTTATTTGATGATGCGACTTCCCAGTCTTTAAAAGTATATGGTGGGAAAAAAGTATCACCGTTATATTTATCTTCAATAACAGTAATATACATATCATCAACCTTATCTATCATTTCTTCAAATAAGGACTGGCCACCAAATATAAAAACATGGCCAGGTAAGTCGTAGATTTCTTCGAAAGAATGGATAACATCCACACCCTCTGGTTTAAATGATTTATTTCTAGTTAACACAACATTTCTTCTATTAGGAAGAGGTTTCCCGATAGATTCAAATGTTGCACGACCCATGACAAGCGTATTTCCAGTAGTTAACGACTTAACGTGCTTTAAATCACTAGGTAAATGCCAAGGCAATTGGTTATTTACGCCAATAACCCGTTGTTGATCATGGGCTACAAGTATTGAAAGTGTCATAATGTTCCTCCTAATATTGAAATGAAAACAGTTTAATATGAAACACAAAGTGCATTATATAATAAATTATTGATGTTTTTAAGTCATTTCCCATTTAAACTGCGATGGGTGCTTTAATCGCTGGATGTGATTCATAATCAACAATTTCTAAATCCTCGTAATCAATATCAAAAATAGATGCATCTGAATTGATATTAAGTGTTGGTGGATTATAGCTTTCTCGTGCTAATTGTGTCTCAATAGCTTCGATATGATTAGAGTATATATGTGCATCGCCAAAGGTGTGTACAAATTCTCCAACTTCAAGGCCACATTCTTTCGCGATGAGGTGAGTTAATAAACTATAACTTGCGATGTTAAAAGGAACCCCTAAAAAGATGTCTGCACTTCTTTGGTATAATTGACAACTTAATTTGCCATCTTGAACATAAAACTGAAACATTGTATGACAAGGTGGTAACGCCATTGTATCAATTTCTGTTGGATTCCATGCAGATACGATATGACGTCTTGAATTAGGATTCGTTTTAATTTGATTGATCACCGTTTTTAATTGATCATAATGATTACCATATTTATCTTCCCAATCACGCCATTGTTTACCATAAACATTACCTAAATCACCATATTTTTTAGCAAAATCATCATCATTTAAAATACGTTTTTTAAATTGGTTCATTTCGTCTTTATAGATTAGGTTAAAGGACTCGTCTTTTTGTGCCCTATGGCCAAAATCAGTCATGTCAGGTCCGTTATAGTCTTTGGATTGAACAAATTTTTCGAATGCCCACTCATTCCAAATGTTGTTATTATATTGAAGTAAATACTTAATATTTGTATCTCCTTTGATAAACCATAAGAGCTCTGTAGCAATTAATTTAAATGATACTTTTTTAGTTGTTAGTAATGGGAAGCCTTTTGATAAATCAAACCTCAGTTGGTGACCAAATTTTGAGATGGTTCCAGTATTTGTGCGATCATTCTTTTGTTTACCGATTTCTAAAATTTCTTCACATAATTGATGATACGCTTGATCAAAAGCATTTAACATTTAATCCACTCCTTCCAAAATTAATTTTATTTGTATCTTATTGGATAATTGTTATAAGTTAAAGGATTTAACATTAATTATGTAAAAATAATGTACTTTGAGTAAATTATACATCATTTTTTGTAAACGTTATACGCGTTAGTACTTATTTTTATGGAATAAATGCCAACTTACTATATCTTATTGGCTTGTTTAGACACAGTAAGTTGGCATAATGACCATTTAATGAATTTTTACGCTATGTTATTCAATACGATTTAACAGCGATATTTATATAACCATACGAACCATTTAGCAGTAATCGTCAAATGCGTCTTTAATGTCCATACAAATATCTTGAATATCTCTACCTTCAATGTGTTCACGAGGTATAAAATGTTTCAATTCTTGTCCTTTGAAAAGCGCATAGGATGGACTAGATGGAACCTGTTGAATATAATCACGCATTGTTGCAGTAGCTTCTTTATCTTGACCTGCGAATACTGTTACTTTATTTGTAGGTTTTTTATCATTTTGTTCTACAACTGTAACAGCCGCTGGTCTTGCTAAACCAGCTGCACAACCACATGTTGAATTAATAACAACAAATGTTGTATCGTCACTACCCACATTTGTCATAAAGTTAGATACTTCATCTGCGGTTTCTAAACTTTTGAAATCACGTCCAGTTAATTCACTACGCATTTGAGTTGCAAGTTCATTCATGTATGCTTCATATGCATTCATTTAAAACACTCCTTTATAAATTCATATCATCAAATTATTACGATTTATTTCTATTAGCAATTTGTTTCCACACAGAACCTAATGCTTCATCACCATTTTCAATTCTTGCTATTGCCATTTCTATTTGAAGTTTAACTTCATATGCAGGGTCATTTTCATGTGTGCGAAGTGCATCAAGTTGTTCAGGACCGCCTTCATCAAATATAAACATAGCAGCTCGCCATCTTACTATTTTATGGGGATCATCTAATGCTTTTTCCATTTCAGGCAAAGCTTGTTTGAATCCTAAATCGCTTAAACAATCACCAGCTGTTCTTCTGACTGCTGGACTTTTATCATGTAATCCTTTAAATAAATAAGGTAATACTGCTTTATCTTCTATCATACCAAGCAACACGATCGCTTCACGTCTTAATGGTGTTTTCTCTTCTTCACTAACAGCATCACCTAATAATGGGAAATCTCTCTCTGTTGGTGTTGGGAAAGCTTTTAACATTCTTAAGCGTTCTTTCCAATCATCAGTTGCTTGATAAGTCTCAAGCGTCACATGTTGGTATTTTTTTTCAGGAATAACGACATCTGTATTTAAAGCATTTTCTACAAGATGGTTTAAATCTTTTTCAGGATAAAGTGCTAGGATTTCTTCAGTGACTTCAGACATAATATCATCTAATTCACCATAACGTATACCTAAGTTTTCCCATTTACGTTGGAAAACAATATTGTCATCATCTTTTTGAGCTGCAAGCATACTATCAATATACACTTCAGGTAATTGCTTACGTTTTTCTTCGGAACTAGAAGTAAGTTTAACCTGATATGGAATCCCTTTGAACTGAAGTACTTCAGCTTTAACTTCGCCAAAGTGTTCATCTGGTGCTGGTGTATCAATAGATTCAGATTCGTCGCTTAATGTTGCTGTTACTTTAGGTAATAAAACTTCCCAATCATATTTGGGCTTTTTATCTACAGCTAAAAAATCCATAACGTAAAATATAGATTTCACACCATCAACTGCTAATACATCATTGATAAACTTGGGCTGATTATCAAGAATAGTTGTATACGTATTTGACTTATTATCTTTTCTTTTCTCATTCAAAACAATTTTCATTGTGTTGGGACTGGGCGTTGGTTCGACACGTACAATTTCCATTCAGAAAACTCCTTTTTATATTTCTTTTAAGGTTTTAGTTACTTCAGGTAATAGTGTTTCCCACTCATAGTCCGCCTTTTTATCTACGGAGATAAAATTCATTGCTTGGAAAATAGATTTTATTCCTTCGATTTGTAAAATATCGTTAATAAACTCAGGTTGATTATCTTTTACTGCAGTAAAGGTATTCGGTTTGTAATCTTCACCTGATAATTGTAAAACGATTTTCATTGTATTTGGGTTTGGTGTTTGCGATACTTCTAAAATCTCCATAATAAAATGCCTCCTAATTATTGTAACTCATTTCCTAATTGTTTAATTTCTTTGCCGATTGAACATTCATTTATACAAAAATGATGTGCTTGTGTTTTACCTTCTGACTTTCTTATATGATGTTTGAGCAAACATGATTTGCAATAAGTGTTCATTAAATCATCTATTGAAGCCATAGCTTCTTTTTCAGAATAAGTAAGAATGTTTGTCACGCTCCTATATTACTTAAAATATCATATTTCTATCGATTGATTCATTTTATAATGTTTTGACACTTGAAGACATTATATCATTTGTAACTAGGATTGTTTAATCTTTAAATTTATGAAAATAGATATTCAACTTTTTATGTACGATATGAATAAACACACTTGTATTTTTAATTTTTTCTGATAAAATTACTTAGTTGTTTATTTTGCGGTTTCTAAACTCCCGCATTATCAAAATTTAGGAGGAATTTAAATTGTTTAACGAAATATTTGGTGTACTGACATTTTTAGTTACCTTTTTATTATTAGTAGCTATGTATCGCTTGTTTGGGAAACAGGGATTAATCGCATGGATTGCAATTGGAACTGTACTTGCTAATATCCAAGTTCTTAAAACAATCGACATATTTACTATTTCAGCAACATTAGGTAATGTAATGTTTGCTTCTATATATCTTGCCACAGATATTTTAAATGATATTTATGGTAGAAAAGTTGCAAAGCGTGCAGTCTGGATTGGCTTTAGTTCAACACTTGTTATGATTATCGTAATGCAAATGTCGCTGCATTTTACACCATCATCTATTGATACTTCGCAAGGTGCGTTGGAATCAATATTTAATCTTGTGCCAAGAATTGCATTGGGATCAGTGGTTGCCTATATAATCGGACAACATTTAGATGTACTACTCTTCTCGTTAATAAAAAAAGTGTTTAGCTCAGATAAAACATTTATCATTAGAGCATATGGTAGTACGATCATAAGTAACATAATCGACACTGCTTTATTTGTAACCATTGCATTTTATGGTTCAATGCCAAATGCAGCAGTATTTGAAATTTTTATTACTACGTATCTATTGAAAGTAATCTCAACGATATTTAATGTACCATTTGGTTACTGGGCGAAATCCATGTATCGTAAAGGAAAAATTAGTAAATTAGATGAAGGTTATTAAAAAACTCTGAAATTGGTTAAATGCCAATTTCAGAGTTTTTATTATTTAAAATAGCAGCAATTTGATTTTTAAGAAAATCAAAAGTAAGATAACCATCGCAATCTTGGAAGTGTCCATTATGATGCAGTTCGACTGTTTCTGTATTTAATTGTTGAGATAATCGGTTTGTTGCATTTATGTCGACAACTGGGTCATTATCTCCAGCTATGGTCATGATATGTTGCGCATTAATATTTTCAAATTGTACTTGTGTTTGATTGATAAATTGATTCAATTCAGGGAGATTGTGTAAAGGTTCATTGAAACCTGAAATTAAAAACAGCCCTTTTATATTACTAAATACCTTTTCTTTTGATAAATAATTTAAGACAGTAACCACACCCAGGCTATGAGCAACAATGATAGAATCCTTATCGAGTTTATGATTTAAACTATGTTGAATTGCGCTGTCCCAAGCATCTAAATCGGGGTTATTAGTATTTGGTAAATATACGATTTCAGTATGATAATCATAGGATTTCATCTGTGTTGCTAACCATTCAAACCAATGATTTTCGGTGCTAGCTTGGTAACCATGTATGATGAACATATTTTTCAATATAACAGCCTCCTTTAATTCCGACCTTTATAGTATGTTATTTATTATACATCATCTTACGTCAAAATGTCTAAATATCCGATTAGTATCGTTTCACTTATATAGAACAAGTACCATTTGTTTGGTAGTATAAATGTAAATATAGTTATAAGGATGATATGAATGGCGAAAATTTATTTTGATGCTGCAACAGCTGGCAACCCTGGTGAAAGTGCCAGTGCAGTTGTCATTATCACAGAAGAAGAACGATTTCATTACACGAAATCATTGGGTCAAATGGATAACCATAGTGCTGAATGGGCATCGTTTCAGTTCGCGTTGGAATGTGCTATAGCACATAATATAACAACTGGCCTTGTATATACGGATTCTAAACTTATCGAAGATAGTTTTAATAGAGGGAATGTAAAAAATGAAAAATTCAAATCTTACTATAATGAAATTATAAAATTAGAACAAAAATTTGAATTACTCTTTGTTCGTTGGGTACCGAGAAACCAAAATAAAGAAGCGAATCATCATGCAAAACAAAGTTTATATCAAATAACCAAACATAACAAAAAATCATAACGCTATCTAAAGCTACTACAAAGAAGCGGTTATGAATCGAAAAACGAGACTGAGACATTAATAGTTGCCTCAGTCTCGTTTTTAAATAAAGAAATAACTGTATAATCCTGCACTTTATCATCTTATTTGTCGATTCAAAAAAATGAGTTAGGTTTGTAAATTTTTAAATTAGCCACCTTTAATCATTTGGTGCAAAAAAACATTTTCTATCAAAATCTTTTCCTGTGTCTTGCCTACTACATTATTCACATTGTTATGATAGTTAAATTATGAATTTAACTGAAATGTGTGGATAGATATTTACCAGAAACATACAACTCATGTTCTTTACATATATTAAGAATTTTAGTAAGTTCTGTTCCAAATTGCATCTTATCCAGCAAATCGACTGTATTTAAAGGCACTTTGGTATGAATTTCTGCTAATGTTTTTGACAATTTAAGGTTATCGATATTAGCTTCGATTTTAGTTCTTTGACCTGGTGTTAATTGGTCTAATGCATTTAAAACAGATTCTACAGACCCGTGATTTTGAATGAGTTTAATTGCTGTTTTTTCACCAATCCCTTTCACACCTGGATAACCATCAGCTGTGTCTCCCATAAATGCTTTGACATCGATTAACTGTAAAGGATTCAACCCGTATTCACTTTGAAAACGATCTAAAGTATAGCGGTTATAAATATTAAAGCCTTTTTTAGTTAGCCATATTTCTACATTAGGATTAATACATTGCAAAATATCTTTATCACCTGTTACGACATAAACTTGATTTTGATCAGAATATTGTTGTGCAAGTGTACCGATAACATCATCAGCTTCATAATTTTGAACGCCAATATTTACAAATCCAAATTGATTAGAAACTTCTTTGACATAGTCAAATTGTGGAATCAGTTCTTCTGGTGGTGCAGGTCTATTTTGTTTATATCCATCAAACATATCATTTCTAAATGTTGATTTACCCATATCCCAGCACACTGCGACATGAGAAGGCTGTATTTCATTGATAGCGGTAAACACATGGCGAACAAATCCTTGAACACCATTTGTAGGTATACCTGATGAATTTCTCATAAATTGTTTATGCAAACTTGTTGCAAAGAAGTGGCGAAATAATAAAGCCATGCCGTCTATTAGTAATATTTTTTTGGTCATATTGTGTCCTCTTTCTATTTTTACAATAATGCTTTTAATTTTTCGTTTGTTTCTTGTAATTGTTTAATAAGAGCGTCGTCCATTTCAAATGCTAATAGTTCTTGAATTTGATGATGCGCTTCTTTTTCTAATGTTTTGAATTTAGTTTCAGCATTGTAATCCATTGTAGAGACAATGTCGCTCATTGCTTGTTTTAAATTTGCAATACAAGGTGCTAAAAGTGCTATGGTTTCGTGTGTGATTTGTTCTTGAATCGCACTTTGAGATTTAGGTTGCAAAATCGTTTTCTTAGTTAAACCTTTTGGTAAAGCATTGAGCATGGTTTCTAAATCAATTTTTAAATAAGGGTCATCAAGTTCAATAATTTCTTGACTAAACTCAGGTTGTATAAATACATGTACTTGTTCAAGCTTTTGTTTTAATGGTGCAATCTCTGCATGTACTTGTTCATGAAAATACTTCTTGATACGTTCTACTAAAAGGGACTGTTCTAAATATAGACGTTGGTGAATCTGATCTAAGTAAATTTTGGTTGATTGACGTTTTTCATCATTAAAATTACTATTTTTTGTCATTTGTCCATTGTAAATAGATTTAACCTCGTCTTGTAATTGTAGTTTTAATCGTTCATTTAAATGGTATAGTTGATCTTCTACTTCATTTGATGTGCGTTGTTCAGCAATTTGTAATATATTATTGTTGAAAATTGAAGAATTTTTATATTCTTGTAGCTTTTGTTTTCTTTGTTCAATTTGTTTTTTATTATTGTTAAATTCTTCAATCATTTGCTCATAAGCTTCAGAAATATTTTTTAATTGATTTAACATTTGTTGCTGTAAGATATCTTTGGATTCGATTTGAGTAAAGTGCTGAATACTGTCTTGAAGGCGTTTGATACCCTCATTGCCTGATTTCAGTGCTTCTCTACTTGATACTGCAAAAATATCTGAATCCATATTGACTTGACTTAAAGCATCACCGACATACTCAATAACAGCATTTAAATCCTCTTCCGTTTCTGCTAAATCAGTAGCATTGACAATCATTTTAAAGGCCTGATTTTCGTTCAATTGATTCATTTCTTTCATATGTTCAATAAAACGTTTATCATTTTCCGTAAATGAATGATTAAAATAACTAACATAGAGTATTAAATCGGAAGAAGTTAGTACTTTTTCTGTCTCATTCGTATGACGCTGATTATTTGAATGTAAACCTAATGAATCTACTATAATTTTATCTTTCAACCATTCTAAAGGTAAATTTAGATGAACTGTATTAACAAACGTTGCATATTCATCCTCTGCACTCCACTTTTTAATTTCATCTTGTGCAATCGTATGTGTTTGCCCATCTTTGAGCATGTCTTGGTACATATCGTAATGCTTTTCAACAGCGTTCACAAAAGCTAACTTATTTTTCTCTAATGTTGCTTTCAATTTATTCGTGTTTTTAGATAGAAAATCTTCAATTGTTTTAAATGTTTTATTTTCTACTTGAAACACATGATTTAATTCTTCTAATAATTGTTTAGAGGATTTTAATGTGATTTGGCTTTCATGACCATAAGTTAATTCGGTCATTGCAGCTGTCGTTGGGTTGGGCGAACTCACTAAGTATGCATCTCCTAAGAGTGCATTGATTAAACTACTTTTACCTGCACTAAATGTGCCAAAAACACCAATTTTTATTATTTTCTTATCTAATCTCTTAAGCGTTTCTTCTATATCTGATTTTGTTTGTTCGAATAATGGCACATCTTTTATGGTATTCAAGGCATTTTTAATATTTTGAGTATTATTGGAATGCTTCTGCTGTTTACTTACATCAGATTTTGTTTGTTTCTTTAGATTAGTTTTGTTGTTTTTCGGTGTGAAAGTAATTTCTTTTCTATCTATCAATTTATCAAGAGAATCGTCCATGTGAATATAGTAATGCATATAGTTTTGTGTTTCTAATGACTCTCTTAAGCTACGCATTTCTATAAACTTCTCATAATCATTGTAATCATCTGCTTGTTCTGTACCAATATCATTAGCTTGCGCATGGCTTATAGCTTTTTTAAATAATGGATCTGATGCTTTAGCAATATGTTGTTTAAGTGCTTTCATCAAATCGTCGCAGAAAGTTAATACATATTGATTACTAATCGTTATTTGCATTTGATATAAATCGTTAATCAATGATGAAGGGATAGTGTAATGTTGATTTAAAATCTCATCATTTATATCAGATGAATTGATGAATCTCGTTAAAAATGACATATCTTCTCTTAATGGTTGTCGTATTTCTTGATTAACTTTATCTTGTAAGTGTTCTAAGACTGTAGTTAATCGTCGTTGTTGTTCTTCTTCTGTCTTTTTCTTTTTATTAAATAATCCGCCAACACTAAAATCTTTTGTGCGACTTTCTAAGTATATTCTGATTTTTTCTCTTGTGTCATGCGTCATGATATAAGCATTATCGATGATTGCTTTTCTCTTTTGCTTTAAAAAATCATATAATTCTTCAGGATTGTTTAGCAGTTTGGCTTCTTCACTAACTACCTGATGTTGTTTGAAATTAAGATAAGCTTGATCAAAATCCGCTTCATTAATATCTAACTTATCTAGTAAATCCTGAATTTCATATTGTACATAAGATAATTGTTCGTTAGTAATAAATTTAACAATGTGTTCTACAAAAGCAGCTATAGATTCACGATGCGTATCTTTCTCTATTAAATAATTAGAAAGTGACGTGATTTCATTATGCTCATGTTCATATTTTGAAACGTAAAATGTTTGATCTAGGTCGATTTCCCACTCATTGATGGATTTATCTACACGACGCTTAAATGTTTCGAAACTAATTTCTTCTTCATTATGCTTATCTATCTGATTTATCACAAATACGACTGGTACACCTGCTTGATTAAGTTGTTTCATAAACTGAAAGTTTAATGCTGATTGTACGTGATTATAATCTACAGTATAAAATAATATATTACTTGTATACATAAATTCTTCAGTGCTAGATTGGTGCGTTGCAACATTTGAATCTACCCCAGGTGTATCTTGTAATGTGAAGCCTTTATTAAACTTAGTTGATGGAAATTTAATTTCAACAGATTCTACATCGAAATTCTCGCGATTCATTTGTTTCACTTCATCGTAGTTATTTAAGATTGTGTATTGTTGATGGCTTAAATTAGCAATGATACCAGGTTGTTCAGCAACAGATACAATTGCGGTATTACTAGTAGTTGGTACAGGTGAGCTTGGTAAAATACTTTCTTCTAATAACAAATTGATTAATGTGGATTTACCAGCCGAGAAGTGACCAACAAATGTCGCTGTATATTGTTCTAAAAACACCTTTTTAATAACCTGATTGATAATGTGAACCAGTCTATCGTTTTTAGATTTTTCTACTTCTTTTTTTAATTTATATAAAATATCGAGTTGCTCAGTATTAGACATCTTTCGTATCCCCTTTATTACTTATATGTAATTAATCCTTATTGTATAACAAATGATTGCATGTCTAAAGTAAGTATTTGAAATTAAATTGTTTCATTGCAAATTTTATCAAACAACTTAGAACTTTTTTGAAGTTAATTAGCATTAGTCATTGAATAAATAATTACTTAAAGTGACAGTCTATATTTTTATGCACCATATTCAATTTATGACATTACAAAATTATTTATTGTCATGCTAACTACACCATATTTTAAATATATTCACTTTACATCTCAAAACAACAGGGGCATTTGTTTATGCACCCCACTTTTAACATTGGATATTATAGCTATATAAGAAAAGGCTATTTTGTTGAACTATAAATAACACTTTTTTTAAGTATCTTAATTATCCACTGTATTTTATTATGAAATAATTTAGTGCAAATGAATGACTAGGCATAACTTACATATGATTATAATGATAGGTCACTAGTTTGAAAAATTGTTGCATATCATATCCCCATTTTCCATAATAAGCGATAGTATCAACATGTGTCGTACCTCCCCAATACTGTCTTACTGCATTATGACTAATGATTGTACCTATCCCCTTATTCTTATCTGCAAAGCTAGGGGTCAAACCATTTTGTTTTAACATATATGCAGCAAGCCACGCTTGATTATTTACTGATCTTGCAAAGTCGTCAAATGTATAAGCACGCACAACCTCTATCTGATAAAAATATGGATTAGTCGCTTTGCCTGCACCCCAAACGTAGTATTCAGATGGTGCGGTAAGATGAATTTCTTTGTTATCTACAAATGCATGTACAAAGGCAGTGTTATATGTGTCATACATCCGATCAACCCATTGTTGTAGCGTTCGATTATCTTCGCCTACTTCATGAATGACAACACCTTTATAAGTACCATATTTATATGGCAATTTAGGAAGTGTATTCATTCTACTGTCCTTTATCACGTTTGAGTGATTTATATTATTTTGAATTATATATTGATTGACATCGGGGTAATTAATAAGTGTTGAAGTATCTTTATTTTGGGAAGGCTGATTCGCATTTAGTAATGTATCATTTATTTTAGTAGTTTGTGTCATCACAGCAGAATGAGACTCATTAAAATTTATTAACGGATTTGTGGCATAAGTAGTAGGAGCGAAAATAACTGACGTTAAAATTAGGGAGACAAACAGCAAAAATATTTTTAACATAGAATAAAACTCCTTTCGATTTTTTTAAATAAAAAATATTGTACAATACAATAATTATAATACTCCAAAAAACCATGACTACAAGTGTATTATTCGACCTTGAAAACGCTATATATAAAATTATGTGTATTCATGCGCTCTGTCGTTGCAATAATATGGACTTGCATGGAATTCGACAAATTAGTGAATTTAAAGATGTTGAAGTAGCAGTGAAAATGCTACGACTTCAATAAGTTAATATTTAAAATTATAATCATGCGCTAAGGATGGTTTAAACATAAAAAAACTGAAACATTAATTTATGTCTCAGTCTTTTTTATCAATTTATTAAGTTATTAGTAATTATGCATGTGCTTTAGCTTGAATCATAATTATTTTAAAATTGACTTATTCTACTTCCATCTAGGTTTGTCAAAATCAGTATTGGGTTTATTAATCCCTATATTATCTCTTGAATAAAGGGCTGGATCTTTAGCAATTTGTACTGCAATGGCTGCCACACTCTTTCTAGAAACTTCTGTCCCTTTAAAAGGTTCATCTTTTTTGGTGATTTCATAATCGATTTCGTTCGTATGTGTTAACCAGGCAGGTCTAAAAATAGTGTAATCTAAATCAGTTTGTTCAATGATATCGGCTGCTTTTCTATAAATTACTAAATAATCACTAATTTGATCTTGTACCCATAATCCGAAATTCCCTGGTACTTCATTATATATACCAATGGAAGTAACGAAAATAAGTCTTTTGACATTATTCGCATTCATTGCATCTACAATGGTCTGTGCTTCTTTATCTAATTCACCAGATAACGAAGCTAAAACGATATCAACGTCTTCCATAGCACGATTTACATCTTCAAAATTTGTTGCGTCACCTTCTCTAACGCGTATACGATCAGAAGCGTAATCAGGTAATCGATTTGCATCTCTTAAAAATAAGCGCAAAGTATAGGAAGTGTTTTCTAAAAATGAATTGATCGCCGCTTTAGAAACAGCACCATTAGCGCCCAATATTAATACTTTAGTCATTTAATCACTCCATTTCTTTTATTGTAATACGAGATATGTTGTCCATATCGTTTATAAGATATTTTTAGGTTCGTTTATATTATAATTATAAATGCTTGAAAGTTCACATTTTCTGTTTAATGACACTTCATAGTACTCACAATATTATAGTTATCCTATTTCTAACTACTTAAACGTAATCAATGAATTCGATTGTATACGCTTAGATTTTAAGGTATTAAAAAAGCCTCTTATTCGCAACGACGAACAGAGACTTTTAGTAAGGCTAATGAATGATCGGATTTTTATCTTTCTTAATTTTAAAATATTGAGAAATACTATATATAATAATACCAATCCATATAAATACAAATGTGATTAATTGATCAATATCAAATGGTTCTTTGAATAAAAATATTCCTAGTATAAACATTAAAGTTGGTCCTATGTACTGAATAAAACCAGTTAAAGATAAAGGAATACGTCTTGCACCTGCCGAGAACAAAATAAGTGGTACAGCTGTAACCGCACCTGAAAAGATTAACCAAAATGAAGAACTATTCATCCCAAAAGATAAACCACCATTTTGCCAAATATACCATAAATAAATGAATCCAGCGGGAGCAGTAACAATACATTCAATTGTAATGCTACTTATTGCATCGATAGGGACTATTTTTTTAATTAATCCATAGACACCAAAAGAACCTGCAAGTAACAATGAAATGCCTGGGAAGACGCCCATTTTCAACGTCATATAGAGTACTCCGATAACCGCTAGGCCTATGGCTATCCATTCAAGCTTATTAAAACGTTCTTTTAAAAATATAAGCGCCAACAAAATACTGACCAGTGGATTGATATAATAACCTAAACTTGACTGAAGTACATGTCCATTTGTAACGGCCCATATAAAAGTACCCCAATTTATTGTAATAACATAACCCGCTGCAATGATAGCAATAAGTTGGATAGGATTTGTAAAAAGTTGTTTAATATCCCGTTTAAATGGAGCCATATTTTTCGTTATGATTAAGATGAATAACATAAACACCATCGATAATACAATTCTAAATGCTAATATTTCAAATGCACCAATATCACTAATTAATTCCCAATATATAGGGAGTATACCCCAAAGAATATATGCTCCGAACGCAAAGAAAAAGCCTTTTTTAAATTCTGTATTCAATTGAGTCACCGCTTTCCAAAATACTAATTGCACTAAAAACTAAGAACGAGGCTTTTTGTCTCCCCAATATTGGTAATATGTACATTCAATATAACCATTAAATAGTTTTCTACGTTTAGTCGCTTTTTTATTTACTAAAAATTCGAATTCTGTACTACTTGTAAGAATATATGTAGATAGTTGCGAATGTTGTTGCATAAGTTCTCCGATGTAGCGGTACATTTCTTCTACTTTATCTCTATCCCCGATACGTTCACCATAAGGTGGATTGCCTATTAAAGCCATAGGTTTATCTTCATCAATGGTAAGTGTATTAACATCTTTAACACTAAACTGAATGATGTCGGCTAATCCAACTTCTTCTGCATTTCTTCGTGCTATTTCTATCATTTCAGGATCGATATCAGATGCATAAATTTCTAATTTACGGTCATAATTCGCTTGTTGATCAGCTTCATCTCTCATTTCATCATATAAACGATCTGGCATAATATCCCAATTCTCAGAAACGAAATCACGGTTAAATCCAGGCGCAATATTTTGAGCGATTAAACATGCTTCAATTGCTATCGTACCAGAACCACAAAATGGATCCACTAAAGGTGTGTCACCTGTCCAGTTCGCTAAACGGATAAGGCTAGCAGCAAGTGTTTCTTTGATAGGAGCTTCACCTTGCGCTAAACGATAACCACGTTTATTTAAACCTGAACCAGAAGTATCTATAGTTAAAAGTGCATTATCTTTTAAAATGGCTACTTCAATTGGATATTTAGCGCCCGTTTCATTTAACCAGCCACTTGCTTGATATGCACGTCTCAAACGCTCAACGATTGCTTTTTTCACGATGGCTTGGCAATCAGGTACACTAAATAATGTAGATTTAACACTTCGACCTTGTACTGGGAAATTACCATCTTGTTCAATGAGCGTTTCCCAAGGTAGTGCCTTTGTTTTTTCAAATAATTCATCAAAGGTTGTGGCTTTAAATTGGCCAACAACAATTTTGATTCTATCTGCTGTGCGTAACCATAAATTACATTTAACAATGGCAGTTTCGTCGCCTTCAAAAAAGATTCTACCATTTTCAACAGTTGTGTCGTAACCTAATTCCTGAATTTCCTTAGCTACAACTGCTTCTAATCCCATTGGGCATACTGCTAGTAATTGATACATTGTTTTGCTCCTTCTTTATAATGATTTGCTTTTATTTTATCAAAAGTTATTTTAAATAGATATGACATTGCCTAAAGATGTGTATGGAACGTAGGTTTTTAATAGATTATAGCAATGAAAAAAGCTCTCCGATTTGGGAGAGCTTGGGTCTAGTGATGATATTTCTGTAAGCCATGTTTTGTACCATTGTACTGCTAACGTGTACTAGAAACACTCGTACGCAGGTGGTAACCATCTGTCTACATACTTTTAAAAGTATGTCTTATATATACGTTGAATTCCGTTAAATAAGTGCTCCTACCTAATTTGGATTGCTCACTCGAGGGGTTTACCGCGTTCCACCTTTTGCATTTCTGCAAAAGCTCCGTCACTGTGGCACTTTCAAACTAATCTAACCTTATCTAAGGACTTAGGTTATTTCGTTGCCGTCAACTTAATGCCTTGACTTATTGTTTCATCAAGCACGAACACTACAATCATCTCAGATTGTGTGAGCATGGACTTTCCTCTATATCGCTATAGCGATTACCCGAAACACCATCTTTAGAAGTATATCATTATTTTATAGCCTAAACAAATAAAAAATAAGATAAGTTTTGAACGAATTCAAAACTTATCTTTATGTAGATGTTGCTATATCTACGGTCATCATCATATTCTCTATGTGATAATAGTTGATTATTTACCGAAAACAGCTTTTTCTAGGTTGGATATTCTTTTTAATATATCAACATTGTTGTTACTACTATTATTCTTAGTTGTAACATTGTTGTTTGAAGAGAAGTTTTTATTTTCTTGTGGTCTCGATGTTGCTACACGTAATCTTAACTCTTCAAGTTCTTTTTTTAATTTGTTGTTTTCTTCTGAAAGTTTAACTACTTCATTATCTAAATCTGCCATTTTTTGATAATCAGCTATGATGTCGTCTAAGAAAGCATCTACTTCTTCCCTTCTATAACCACGCGTCATAGTTTTTTCAAAATCTTTTTCATAAATATCTTTTGCTGATAATTTTAATGAAACTTCTGACATTTTTCTCCACCTCATTCGAAACTTTGCTCTTGAGACCACTGCAAGTCGTTGATGAATTCAGTTAACTCATCGAACGTCACAATATCACAAGTATAATTTGTTTTTTCCATAAAATCAACTAACATCTGCTTAAAGAACTTTGGACTAGCTTCTTGTTCCTCATCATAAATCAAAAGCGTTGTATCAGAATGTGCTAACATAAATTGATCGGTTTGTTTAAATTGATGAGGCCCTTCATATGAAGAATGGAATACGCTATCAACAAAATCAGCATGATGCGCAATATGATTATATTTTGCTTGATTTTGTTCGTTCCATCTATCAATATGACCATAAAACGGTGTGATAATTCCTAATTTTAAATCTGGATAGGTTGCTTTCAACGCTAACACGACCTCTGCTGTCCATAGCTCTATACCCATCTGTCCTTGTATCAATACCCATTCTAATCCTTCTTCAATCAACTGTTTTAATTTATGTTCAATAAATTTTTTTAAATAGGAAACTTCAGGTGCATCATCTTTAAAAATATTAAGTTCAAACGACTTATATCCAGTAACATATACAGTTTTAATCATAAAAATTGCTCATTTCTTTGTATGTAGCTTAAATCATATTGAACAGCCTTTACTTTTTCATTAAATAATTTTCTGCTCGTACGTTTAAAGTGACATTCAACAGATAAAGATTCAATATTTGAAATAAGTAAATCGAATTTTTGTTTATTCATATATTGTAATTGAGTTACTTGTTGCTCATATGTAACTAGCTTTTTAAGTTGTTGATCAATATCATTTGTGAATGGTACAACCTCAACATAAAAATCGTAATCTTCGCCAGTTGATTTGACAGTCTCGTATTTTTCTACCATTTTCAAAACATCATTTAATAATTGCATTAATAGTTGTTGCATGAGGATTCCCCCTACTTCACAAATTTACCATAAATGGCCTACTTCGTCATTTTTAAAGTGTCGTTTATCATTTATATGATTAACTATTTTATTTTGTTTCAAATATTGTTTAATTGAGCAAAGCACGTTAAAATGTATGTGATGTATTTATAAATACATTGGTTCATATTTCATAGTTTGGAAAAATTTGCTAAAGTCATGTATAATGAAACAGGTTTTGGATGACCAAACTAAAGTGGTGAAAATAAATGAATTATCCAAATGGAAAGCCATTTAATAGAAATAAGTCTCAGGTCGGACGAACTCATAAGGGACAAACGAGTAAAATTGATTATGGTGGCAGAGGTATGTCACTTGAAAAAGATATCGAACTATCGAATGATTATTATTTAAATCGAGGTATTGCTGTAATACATAAGAAGCCTACCCCGATACAGATAGTGAATGTTCATTATCCTATGAGAAGTAAGGCAGTAATAAATGAGGCTTATTTTAGAACGCCGTCGACAACTGACTATAATGGTATTTATCATGGTCGTTATTTAGATTTTGAAGCAAAAGAAACAAAAAATAAAACATCATTCCCTTTAAATAATATGCATGAACATCAAGTTCGACATATGGAAGCATGTTATCAACAACAAGGGGTTGTATTTTTATTAATTCGCTTTAAATCGCTCGATGAAGTGTATTTGCTCCCATATGCAAATTTCAAAAAGTTTTGGGAGAGACACATTCAAGAGATTAAAAAGTCGGTAACGGTTGAAGAAATAAGAAAAAATGGTTACTATATTCCTTATCAGTATCAACCACGATTGAATTATCTCAAAACAGTTGATAAGTTGATATTAGATGAAAGCGAGGACCGCGTATGACGGAGAAAAAGAGGACTTCTCAATCTAATAATAAGAATGGAAAGTCCGAGCAAAAAAAGAATAGGAATATAAAACGAACGATTATTAAGATATTTGGGTTTCTAATTATAGCCTTTATCGTTCTAGCTTTAATAGGAATCTTGTTGTTTGCATATTATGCTTGGAAATCTCCTGCATTTAATGAAGCAAAATTAAAAGATCCCGTGCCAGCTAAGATTTATGATAAAGATGGCGATTTAGTTAAAACAATCGATAATGGGCAACGACGAGAGCATGTCGATTTAGACGAAGTACCTAAGACAATGAAAGAAGCTGTTTTAGCTACTGAGGATAATCGATTCTATGATCATGGAGCACTTGATTACAAACGTCTCTTTGGTGCTGTAGCTAAGAACGTCACTGGTGGCTTTGGTTCACAAGGTGCATCAACATTAACACAACAAGTAGTTAAACGTTCATTCTTAACAGATCAAAAATCAATTGCACGTAAAGCTCAAGAAGCTTACTTGTCCTACAGATTAGAACAAGAGTATAGTAAAGATGAAATTTTTGAGATGTACTTAAATAAAATTTACTACTCTGATGGTGTATACGGCGTGAAAGCTGCTGCTAAATATTATTTCAATAAAGATTTGAAAGACTTGAATTTAGCGGAATCTGCTTATCTTGCTGGTTTACCACAAGTACCAAATACTTATAACATTTATGATCATCCTAAAGAAGCTGAGTCTCGTAAAGATACAGTACTTTATTTAATGGAATATCATAATAGAATTACTAAGAAACAAAAAGAAGAAGCACAAAATACTTCTTTACAAGACAATCTGGTCCAACGTTCATCTGAAGATCGCGAAGTAAGTGAAGATAATTCAAACGAGGCATACGATTCATATGTAAACTTTGTAAAATCTGAACTTATGAATAATAAAGAATTTAAAGATGAAGATTTAGGTTCTGTATTAAATAGCGGCGTTAAGATTTATACGAATATGGACAAAGATGTTCAACAAACATTACAAGATCGAGTGAATAATGGTAGCTATTATAAAAATGAAGACCAACAAGTTGGTTCTTCTATTGTAGATAGTGAAAATGGTGGCCTTGTCGCAATATCTGGTGGTAGAAATTATAAAGATATTGTAGATAGAAACTTAGCAACTGATGCCCACCCTACTGGTTCTTCACTGAAACCATTCTTAGCGTATGGTCCTGCAATTGAAAATATGTCATGGGCAACGAACCATGCGATTCAAGATGAAGAATCTTATCAAGTAGATGGTGTAACATTTAGAAACTATGATACTAAGAGCCACGGTACGGTAAAACTTTATGATGCATTACGTGAAAGTTTTAATATTCCAGCACTTAAAGCATGGCAATCAACTAAAGAAAATGCCGGAAACGATGCACCAAAAGATTTTGCTAAAAAAGTTGGGTTAGATTATGAAGGAGACATTGGTCCATCTGAAGTATTAGGTGGTTCAGCATCTGAATTCTCTCCTACTCAATTAGCTTCTGCATTTGCTGCAATTGCTAATGGTGGTGAATATAACAATGCCCACTCTATTAAAAAAGTTGTCAAACAAGATGGCGAAACGGTTGAATACGATCATACTAGTAAAAAAGCTATGAAAGACTCAACATCATATATGTTAGCAGAAGTACTTAAAGGTACATTTGAAGCATATGGTTCTGCATACGGTCATGGTGTATCTGGCGTTAATCTAGCAGCCAAAACTGGTACAGGTACTTATGGTGAACAAACTTACCAACAATATAATCTGCCAGACGATGCAGCGAAAGATGTTTGGATTAATGGTTTCACACCTAAATACAGTATGTCAGTATGGATGGGATTCAATGAAGTTAAACAAGGCGGTACAAACTCATTTGTAGGCCATGAAGAACAAGAATACCCACAATACTTATTAGAAGATGTCATGGAAAGTATTTCACCAAAAGATGGCAAAGATTTCTCTAAACCAGATTCAGTTTCTGGAGACTCAAAAGATGATTTATCTGTTAAAGGTAAACCAGATGATAATACCACTAGTAATAAACCTCAGGGTCAAGGTGGTAGCAGTAACAGTTCATCATCTTCTAATTCAAGTAATAATAATTCAACTAGTAATACAAACAACTCAAGTAACCAACAAAGTGCAGCACGTTAATTCATTTAGCTACACTCATACCCGGTATGCCATTTCATTTGGCTATCGGGTATTTTTTTTGAAAATAAGGATATCTTTAAATAACACTAAGTATTCATTTTTTGATAGCAATCACTTAATTAAATAACTGCATTTGCAATAAGTACTTATATTACAATTAGCAATTATAATAAAGCGTACGCATCCATCATATGTGGATGCGTACGCTTTATATTTAGAAGTTTATGATCTCGGCTGCGCATAGCAGAATTGTGGTATGTCTCGAAGTCTAGAGAATCTTATTTATACTATTTTTCTAGCTGTATGCATTCGTTACAAAATTAGTGAAAAATGTGTGTTCATATTCAAAAATAAGACACCTCATTTTAAAATGACTATAACATAGTTTTAAAATAGAGTGCCTTATACCTTAAATTATCTACAAATCGAGCAATATGAACAAAGTAACTATAATTTTCGGTTTTTGCTTCTAATTTGATAAGAAGCATTCATTTTTATAAGTTCAGATTTTAAAGTTTTCATTTGACTGTAGCCCATAAAATGATATTTTCTAGCAATCATATAATGATAACGTTCTTCAAAATTCATTGGCACTACAGGGTATGCATCTAAATCTGAAAAATTTATAGTTTGGATATGATTAATCTGTTTAAAATATTGTTCGATTAAAGCAAAATAGTCATCTAATTTTAATTTAGCTTCTGATGATTTCAATTGCTTTGATTTCGCATATTGATCAATTTGAGCTTCTAATTCAGTAAAGTCTTCTTTTGTAATCATAAAATTACGCCTCTTTCAAATTGGCTTTATAGCGTTTTTGACCTTCTCTACAATCATTAAATAACGGACAAACATCACACTTTGGACTTCTAGCAAGACAGTGATAACGACCAAAGAATATAAGTTGGTGGTGTGTTTTATTCCAGCGCTCTCTTGGTACAACGTGGCATAACTTATCTTCAACTTGTCTCACGTTATCTTTCCATCTACAAATGCCTAAACGTTTAGATATTCTTTCAACGTGTGTATCAACTGCTAAAGATGGTTCGCCAAAAGCAACACTCATAACTACATTAGCGGTTTTTCTACCTACGCCAGCCAAACTTTCTAATTCAGCATGCGTATGTGGAATTTCACCATCAAATTGATCCAACAAAGAACGACATAATTTTTGAATATTTTTCGCTTTGTTTCTATATAGACCAATGGTACGCAAATCATTTTCTAATTCAGAAATATCTACATTTAAGTAATCTTCAGGTGTTTTGTATTTTTGAAATAAATCTTTTGTTAATTTATTAACAGAAACATCCGTCGTTTGAGCTGATAATAACACAGCAATCGTTAATTCGAAAGGATTGTCATGTTTGAGCTCACATTCAGCATTTGGAAACATATTTGCTATGACATCAACCATTTCTAATGCTTTTTTATTACTTATCATTTGGATTCTCCCCATTCAGCCAGTCGAATTTAGGCACTTTTTTAATTGTATGCTTCATTTTAGGTTGATTGAATTGGCGACTAATTTTTTTAGAATCTTCAATTGTTTTTACATTATTTTTTTTCCAATTTAATAAAATACGATCGATATATTTAAAACTTAACTTATTCTGGCTCGTCGCTTCATCTAGAGCAGCTTGAATGACACTTAATTCATGTTTATCAATATCTAACCATTGGTTTAACGTTTCGATTTCAAACGGAGATAACGGCCTACCAAAGGCTTGTTCAATTTGTTGAAATAAAACATTAAATTCAACTTCCGTATTTTCTTCTTCTACTTTAATATTTACTTGTTCCATTATCTCACTTAATTTCACATAGAATTGGTTGAGGTTCATATATTCAGTAAATTTACCTTCTTCATCTTTCTCAACCTTTAATTCAAGTAAATCATGTTGTATTAAACTTTGGATGATAGTTGTGACTTCTCTAGAGCCGAATGTCGTCCCTTGCTGCAAGGATTCAATAGAAGGTTGTTTGTTTGAAGATTCAGAGGCATGTAATAGTTTAATTAATATAACCAATTCAGCTTCATTTATCCCGAGTTGGTTATAATGATCTAACAGTTCACGTCTAATAATGACGGGCCGTATTTTAAGTTGTTCACTATTCAAAGATAGATACCTCCTGTTCTATATTCATGTTATAAAAACGTCCAGCCATTGATAACTAGACTGGACGTTTTTGACACATATTCTAAAATAAATTATGGGTATAAACGGTTTAATAAGCGTGGGAATGGTGCTGTTTCACGAACGTGTTCAACGCCTGATAACCAAGCTACAGTTCTTTCTAAACCTAAGCCAAAGCCACTATGTGGCACACTACCATAACGACGTAAATCTAAATAATAACTATAACTTTCAGCATCTAATTCGAATTGACTTAGTCGTTCTTCAAGTAATTCAAGATCATTAATACGTTCAGAACCACCTATAATTTCACCATAACCTTCTGGTGCAATTAAGTCTGCACATAAAACAGTGTCCTCATTTTCTGGATTAGGCTGCATATAGAATGGTTTGATTTTAGTTGGATAATTCGTGATGAACACCGGTAAATCATAGTGATTAGCGATTGCTGTTTCGTGTGGTGCACCGAAATCTTCACCCCACTCTATATCATCAAAACCTTGTTCTTTTAAGAAAATAACAGCATCAGCGTAAGTTATACGTGGGAATGGTGTTGTTACTTTTTCTAATTTAGATGTATCTCTGTCTAGCGCTTTTAGTTCTAATTTACAATGATTCAATACTGATTTAACAACATGAGTGACATATTGTTCTTGTACTTCTAAACTTTGTGCGTGTTCACAAAATGCCATTTCTGGTTCTATCATCCAGAATTCAATTAAGTGACGACGTGTTTTAGATTTTTCTGCACGGAATGTAGGACCAAATGAGAATACTCTTCCGTGTGCCATTGCAGCGGCTTCCATATATAGTTGGCCACTTTGAGATAAGAAAGCATCTTGGTCAAAGTATTTTGTATGGAATAATTCACTTGTACCTTCTGGTGCACTTGCTGTTAAGATAGGCGGATCAATTTTTGTAAATCCGTTATCATTAAAGAATTCGTATGTGGCACGAATAATTTCATTTCTGATTTTCATAACCGCATGTTGTTTTTTTGAACGTAACCATAGATGACGATGATCCATTAAAAATTCTGTACCATGATTTTTAGGCGTAATTGGATAATCATGTGCTTCAGATATTACTTCTATTGATTTAACTTGCATTTCGTAACCGATATCAGAACGATTATCTTCGCTAATTACACCTGTCACATATAATGATGACTCTTGTGTAATTTCTTTTGCTTTTTGGAATATCTCTTCATCTACTTCAGCTTTAGCAACAACACCTTGGATAAATCCTGTGCCATCTCTTAATTGTAAGAAAGCAATCTTACCACTTGAACGTTTATTCGTTAACCAAGCACCGATTGTAACTTCTTGGCCAATATACTGTTTTGCTTCTTTTATCGTTGTATTCATAACCAGTCTCCTATAATAGTGTATTCTACTTTTCTTATCCTTATATATTTTAACAAAATCCATATATAAGTTCTAGTTGCTTGTGCTATGTTTATGGTTTCTTAGCATTTTCTTTTTTTAATTTTTTAAGGAGTGTAGAAAATTGCTTAATATCCCCTTTTTTCTGACGATATCGTTCTAATGATTGTTCAAAAAACTGTTTGTAATTACTACGAATTAAACGGTCATCAAAAGATACGATAATGCCTTTATCATTTTCACTACGAATTAATCTACCTAGCCCTTGTCTAAAGCGTGTCACAGCATCAGGTAACACATATTCTTTGAATGTAGAAGTAAACTCAGACTCCATCAACCAATATTTAGTATTATTTTGGTTCATAAACGGTAATTTAGCAATCATGACACATTTAATGCCATTTGACTGAAAATCGAAGCCTTCAAAAAATGTACCTGTACCTAACAATATGGCTTTATTAAAACTATTAAATTGTTGGACAATCTTATAGTTTTGGTTCTGTTGTTGTGTTAATACAACATAATCTTCAAATTCAGGCAATTCATTTATTAATTCTTGAACCATATGCATCATTTTATAACTCGTAAATAGGATCAGACATTTGGATTCTACAACAGATACGTATTCAATTACATAATTAACAATGGAACTTACATAATCGTTAATATTCTTATAATTATAAGATGATACATCATTTGGTATAAAGACAGTCGTTTGATTCGGTGATGTTACGGTCGTATCAATTTCATATGTGTTAAATTCAATATCTTTATTAAACCATTGTTTAAAGTTCTCAAAGGAATGATTGAATGTTAGTGTCCCTGAAATAAATGTTAGTGATTTGAATTTATCGAGCACTTGCTTCGTGAGGATTTCTTTAACATCGTAATCTTTAACATTAAGTCTTATAGTAGATTTCTGATTTAAATTTTTGATAGATAAATAACATGTGTGTTTATTTTTAAGACTTTGTTCAATATCTTTAAAACGATCATTAATATATAGAAATTGCTTTCTCACTGATTTAATTGATTTATGGCTCATACCATTAAAGAATTCTAACGTCATGTTTAATTTGTGAATAATGGCATGTAAGTCGTTTAATATAGGTGTGACATCAAAGTGATATACGAAATGAAGTTTATGGACTTCATCATCTTGTATTTCAGAAGATTGAATAATATCATACATCGTTGTAAACAATTGTTCATTCAAATCATGTATCTCATTCACAGTCGTTTTTAAGCCAAAAACATCTATAGGTGGTATGTCTAATTTTTCGAGAATACGTTGCTGTTCAAGTAGATCTATAGATTTTAGTAACTTTTCATTTTCAGTCTTACCAATCAACCCTAACTGATATTTAATATCTGCGTAACTCAATTCATTAGTTACTTGATTTAAAGCATAATCTGGCAGCCTATGTGCTTCATCTATAATACAATCATCAAATAATTGATAAATGGAGTTATCGTGAGCTGCGTGAATTAAGTGGGCATGGTTTGTGATACCAATTTGAATGTTTTGTGCATTGCGCTTAATAAAATTAAAATAATGTATATCATTACGGACTGGAACATAGGTTTCGAGTTTTTGTTCGAAATACATTTTTTGTCCGCCTTTTAAATCTAATTCCTGAATATCACCCGTGTCTGTTTCCGTAATCCAAATCAGTAATTGCATCTTCAAAATGCAAACTTCATAATTACTAGATTCTTCTTCAAGTATTTGACTTATTAACCCTAAAGCGATGTAGTCACGTTTGCTTTTGATTAGCGTCGCATTTATTTTGAAATCTAATGCTTTTTTAATCGCAGGAATATCCTTTTCTAATAATTGGTTTTGTAATAATTTTGTATTTGTAGAAATCATGACATGTTTGCCAGTTTCGATATTATACATCAGTGAGGCAAGTAGATAAGCAAATGACTTACCGCTTCCTAAAGGGGCTTCAATCATTGCTTTTTCACTATGCATGAGTTGTTCCAATATAATTTCAGATAAATATAATTGTTGAGGGCGATATGTTAACCCCAGTTCTTTAGTCACTAAAGTGTATAGTGCTTTTAAGTTACCACCGAATTGTACGGTTGGTGCTTTAAAATCTATTTGTTTTTTATATATGATTTGTTCGAATTGATCAAATCGATCACTAAGCGTTTGTTCATCATAATTTCGCACCATTTCAAATATAATATCATGTAAATCGTATTTTAGATTTTTACTTAGGTAATAAAGTTGCTTAAGTGTATCTAATGGTAAAGATTCAAATTTTTCGAATGCAATAATCATCAGTTGTGCCGTTGTGGCAGCGTCTTCATCAGCTCTATGGGCATTGTTTAAGATAATCCCATGTGCTTCAGCTAGTTCGCTTAATTGATAGCTTTTATCCGTTGGGAAAGCAACTTTGAATAATTCTAACGTATCCATGACTTTCTTTGGACGATAATTGATATGGCATTGTTTAAATGATTTCTTGATAAAATTTAAATCAAACGCCACATTATGCGCTACAAATATACAACCATCTATTTGTTTGTATATATCTTCTGCAATTTCATGAAAATACGGTGCTTGATTTAACATATCTTCTTCAATTGAAGTTAACGCTTGAATAAAAGGAGGAATTTCTAAATCTGTTTTAATCATGGAGTGATACGTTCCAATAATTTTATTTTCACGCACAAATGTTATGCCTATTTGAATAATTTCATCATAATCTAATTGGTTGCCTGTAGTTTCTAAATCTACGACAGCATAGCAAGGTTTTGCCATTCTACTTCCTCCTTTCATTATTTGAGTTATAATTCAATATCAGCGCTCATCAATTGGTGTTGTTGTTTATTCTCATCTAAAACAATTAAAAATCCATTATCATCTATATCAATGGCTTCACCTTTAAATTGAACATTATTTTCAGTGAATCTTAACTGTTTGTGCCATATATTTGAAGTAGCTATGTATTCATCACGAATAGATGAAAATGGTTCTTTAATAAATTGTTTATATCGATACTCGATTTGTGAAATAAGCACTTCTAAAAAATCATAACGATTCACTTTATCTTTCTTGTGTATTCTAATACTGGTTGCTTTTTGAGCTAATTCACCAGTAAAATCGCTTGGTTCTTGATTCATATTAATGCCAATACCACATATAACAGCTTCAATACCGTCACTATTAGCAACCATTTCGGTTAAAAAGCCACAGACTTTTTGATTATTGATATAAATATCATTAGGCCACTTTACAGAAACATCACTTTTACTAAATTGTTGAATAGCATCTCTTATACCAAGCGCCATAAATAAATTAAACTTAGTTATCGTATCGAAAGGTACATCTGGTCGTAAAACAATTGACATCCAAAGCCCTTTTCCTTTGGCTGAAGCCCACGGTCTATTGAAACGGCCTTTTCCTTTCGTTTGTTCATCACTTAGGATTAAAAACGTATCTGTATTGCCTACTAATTTTTGTTTCGCTAATAATTGTGTGGACTCTACTTGATCGAATACGTCAACATGTTCAAATAAATGTTGAGATTGAATGGTTGGCATAACGATACCTTTGTACCATTTATCTGGTAATTGAATTAAGCGATGTCCCTTATGATTAATGGATTCTATCTGACACCCTTCTTCTTTTAATTGATCAATGACTTTCTTTACAGCTGTTCTTGATATAGAAAGTTGCTCAGCAATAAATTGGCCAGAAATGTATTCAGATTCATATTGGTATAACATATAGACAACTGCTTTACTATATTTAGACACGTGTTTTCACCCACTTTTTAAGTTCAGGTTTGAAATTGACTACTTCACCTGATATTATAGCGTATTCGACTTCACGTAAGGTTTCTTTGAGCCATGGTCCGCTTTTTTTATTCGCTATTTCTAATATATCTTTCCCATTGATATCCATTTCACTTCTTGACAGCATCGGTAATTGTTTTGCAACTTCAGTAACTGTTTGGTCGTTAACTATTAATGGTGATATAGATGTAATACGATTTCGTTTTAATTCATCTAAATAGCTTAATACTTCTAGTATATCTTTTTTTCCATAGTCATAAACAAATAATTTTAATTGTGATTTTGTTTGTACTTCATCTATTTGATCGATAAGTTGAACTAATGTTTTAATACGTTTTTTTTCATTGTTGCTCACTTTTAAATCAGCAATATTCGCATCTATTTCACGCTGTTGAGATATTAAAAACGCTACAAACGTCGTAAAAGGCATGGCATTACGTAATGTGAATTTGGTGATGTCGTAGTGTTTGAAAAATGGAATATATTTAAAAGCCATAAAATGCTTTAAATTATTAAAACTTTTCGATACAAAGTCACCATTTGTTAGTTTCTTTAATTCAACAACAATGCGTTCAATTGCCAAATATTTAATATCTGCAATGTGGTTTAACATCGCGGTAAAAGTAGCTTCTTCTAAGTGAAAGCCAAATTGTGATTGAAAACGTAAGCCTCTGATAATTCTTAATGCATCTTCATCAAAGCGTTCATCAGGATTACCAACAGTTCTAATGAGTTGATGTTTAATATCCTGCTGTCCTTCAAAGTAATCAAAGATTTGATAATTAATATCCATCGCAATTGCATTCATTGTAAAATCTCTGCGCTGTACATCATCATATAAGTTTCTAACAAAAAAGACCTCATTAGGTCTACGGTGATCATCATAATCACCCTCAGAACGAAAAGTTGTAACCTCATACTGCTCGCCTTTGTATATCACATTAATTGTGCCATGTTCTCTCCCAATAGGTATGGTCTTATCAAATACTGTTTCAATTTCATCCGGCGTTGCGCTCGTTGTAATATCGATATCATGAATGGGTCTATTCATAAGATAGTCACGCACAGAGCCACCAACAAAATAGGCTTGAAAATGATGAGCTTGTAATTTTTCTAGAATTGGTTTGGCTGTTTCAAATAAAGAATTAGTCATTGTTACCCTCTAACATTTTTTTGTAATAATACTCATATTGATCTGCAATTAAATCAGATGAAAATCTATTTGCAACATCTTCTAGCATTCGCGTTTGCATTTCGTGATATAGTTCAGGATTAGTTAGTAACTGAATCGCATACGCACTTGCAGCTTCATCGTCTCCAACATTAACGATATATCCAGTATCTTCATGTTTAATTACTTCTTTAATACCACCTGCAGTTGAACCAATTGGAACCACACCAGATTTCATAGCTTCAAGCAATGTTAATCCAAAGCTTTCTTTTTCACTCAATAATAGAACTAAGTCTGAAATTTGATAGAATTGACTCACCCAATTTTGCTTACCTAAAAACAACACTGCATCTTCTAAATTAAGTTGACGTGCTTTTTCTTTCATATCCATAAGTTCAGGGCCATCGCCAAGTAAGATTAATTTAGATGGGATAGCTTTATGCACTCTTGCAAATGTATCAATAATCGTATCGATACGTTTCACTGATCTAAAATTGGACACATGAATCAGTACTTTTTCATCAGGTTGGATACCGTAACAAGCTTTTAGTTGTTCATCCTCTGAAGTTGGTGTATTGAGTTTGGTAGGAAATTCTTTTTCTCTTACAAAATTATATATAGGGACAATCTCTTTATCAGTTTCGATGATATCATAAGTTTGTTGTGCAAGTGATTGACTTACACTCGTCACCACATCGCTGCCCTCAATACCGAATTTAATTGCATTTTTTAAAGAATGGTCATAACCGAGCACTGTAATATCAGTACCGTGTAAGGTCGTCATTATTTTTATATCTTTTTGTGACATATGTTTTGCTAATATACCACACACAGCATGAGGCACAGCATAATGCATATGTAGCACATCTAAGTCATATTCATTGATGACTTCAGCGATTTTTGTACTCAGTGTTATATCATAGGGTGGATATTGAAAAACGGCATATTGGTTTACTTCAACTTGATGGAACGTCATATTTGGTAAAGGCTTTCTTATTCTAAACGGTATATTAGATGTAATAAAGTGAATATCATGACCACGCTCAGCGAGTTTGATACCTAATTCTGTAGCTATAATGCCTGAACCACCCATAGATGGATAACAAGTGATGCCTATTTTCATAAGGCGGTACATCCTTTCTCATTCATGTAAAATTATTTTCGTTCGAAACGATTTTTGTCACGTGTATTAAATTTCTCCATCGTCTCATCAAAGCTTTCAGTTAAATCGATATCTAAAGAATTGGCAATACACATTAAGACAAATAAGTTATCTCCTAATTCTGCTTTAATTGTATTATCATCTTCTGAAGCTTTTTTCTTCTTCTCACCATATACATGATTGATTTCTCTTGAAAGTTCCCCGACTTCTTCAGTTAAGCGCGCTAGGTTCGCTAATGGAGAAAAATATCCTGTTTTAAACTGTCCAATATAGTCATCTATTTCGGTTTGCATTTCTTTCATAGATTTCATAATATATGCCTCTCATTTCTAACGGTTTCTTTTATAGTATAGACTAATTTTATGTTTCATGCATTATTCCTGCAACAGTTAAGGCTTATGCTTGATTGTGAAAAAATATATTTAGAAAGCAGTAGGATACTTGTGTATCTAGATGAGGAAAAATGTATACTATACATAAGGAACTCAATAATTGTATTACAACGGTCGTATTTTGATTATGAGAAAATTTAAGAATTAGCACATAAAAAAACCCAAACATCAAAGATGTTTGGGAATCAATTATATTAATCACTTGATCTAGCAATTAGAATAAATCTTGCAAGTTCTGCTAAAGCAACTGCAGTTGATGCAACATAAGTCATTGCAGCAGCTGTAAGTACTTTTTTAGCATGACGATATTCTTTTTCATTTACGATATCTAAACTTTGAATTTGTTTCATTGCTCTACTACTAGCATTGAATTCAACTGGTAATGTGACAATTGAGAACAATACTGCAAATGACATAAATGCTATACCAATCCATAGTGCTGTAGAACCTAAAGTACTTTGTAAGCTTGTTAAAATAATACCTGCAAATACAGCTAAATAGCCGATTGAACTACCAATATTAGCAAGCGGTACTAAAGAAGTTCTGAATCTCAAGAAGAAATAGCCCTGCGCATGTTGAATTGCATGACCAACTTCGTGTGCAGCAATAGCAGTACCAGCGACTGAAGGTCTGCTAAAGTTAGCTGGAGATAGTACAAGTACTTTCTTACGTGGATCGTAATGGTCCGTTAAGAAACCTTGTCCTTCTACAACATCAACATCGTAAATGCCATTAGCATGAAGTATTTCTAAAGCTACTTCTTGACCCGTTTTTCCGCTTGTAGATCTGACTTGTGAATATTTTTCATAATTAGATTTAACTTTGTGCTGCGCCCAAAGAGGCAGTACCATTAATATAACAAAGTATATAATCATATAGATAAAAGACAAAAATCTCACTCCTTTATAAACATTTTACTGTGTCCTTCATTAGTGGTCAAATATTTTATCTTTTTTAAATCGAGTTAAATTTAAATATAGAATTAACGGAATAATACTCAACCAAAAAGCGAGATAAGCAACACCTTCAATATGACTCGCGATAAAATCATAATAGGGATACTGCATAAAAACGTAATCGATAATATCGTTATGAAATACCCAGATCATAGCAATAATAAATGCTGAAATAGATATTTTAAACCTTGGATAAAAGACGAATGCTTCAACTGCCATTACGCCATGCGATAGTATAAGCATGCAACCCGTAATCGTTACTGCATCGTATTGTATAAACATGATGATATTCATAATGACTGCCCAAACACCGTATTTAATAAGCGATACAAAGGCCAAAGCCTCAAAAATGGGTGTTTGTTTACCGAATATATAGGCCAGAATGATAATACATAGAAACAGTGATGCAGTCGGACTATCAGGTACAAAGGCCTTAAATTGTATATCAGTAACACTAAGTTGACTACCGTACCATATATAACCATATACCGTTCCTAGTAAATTACAAATAAGTAAGAAGTAAAGCACACCCTTATGATATATCATTGCATGCCATAACGTTTTTATATTCATAGCGTCAGTCCCTCGTTGATGTATTTACATTTCTTAATTTAAACGTATTAAGGATTTGTGATAATTGATAAAACAACGCTTTATCATGTAATTGTAAACTTAAATCAATATTATCTTGTAAATGAGAAATAATAGAAGTCTCACTTTGCTTCGATAAAGGAATGCTGTATATATCTTGCATATATACAGCATAATAAGGTGAATTGAGTAATTGTGTTAACAATAAATTATCTAATTTATAATCTCTTTTTTGCGTGTCGCTAAAATATACTTTTATATCAAAAGACAAAGCATCATTTGCTATAAATTCAAAGATTTCATTGCTATTGATTAATTGTTGATTGTCTAGTGTAAATCTTATTGCAGGCTCTACCGTATTTTCTGTAGCTATTTCTAGTGTGTTATGATTTGGAATACGTGCATCTACAAAGTGTATTTGTTGCAATAAATTCGGTGATGACTTGATTAAATTCAATACCCATACACTAATTCTAGATTTAAACTGATAATGAAATAGAAGGTATTCAATAAAAGCTGCTTTAGATTGTTGTAGGGTATAAGTCATTCGAACCCACCTTTCCTAATTTAGAAAGATTGTAATCTTTCAGCTTCGTCGTGCCAAGTTTCATTACTAGGCTCTAATTCTAATAATTGGTCTAAAATCATTTTGGCTTGTTTAATTTGGCCAATTTCAATCAAATAATAATAGTAATCACTTAAAAATGCTGATTGTGTTTGTAACGTCGTATACGCTAATTCGAAAAAGTGTTGCGCTTCTTTATCTCGTTCTTCTTGGCCAAGTGCATAGGCAAGATGCCACATAAAGACAGGATCCAAGTCTTCTTCGTCAACATATTGTAGTAATCCTATGAGTGATTCGTAATCTTCTTCTTGTCTATATAAATCACTTAATATTAGTAAAGGTTCTTGGTATGCATTATCTACTTCTAATGCTTGAATAAGCAATTGGACACCTTCATTTGCATCGCCATGCTCTATTTGAATTGTTCCTGTAGAGACCATTAATTCTTTATAAAATTGTGTTAAGCGCAAACCTTCTTTACCAATTTCAATTGCATCTGCATGGTTGTGTTCATTTTCATATAATTGTTGTAAATAAAAATAAGCTTGTAAGAAATCAGGATCTTTAGATAATAAAGTCTGTACTAAATTAATTGCCTCTTGCGTAAGATCATTTTTTTCATAAGCAATTGCTTTTTTAAAATAGTCTTCAGAGTCCATCTCGTCTTCACTAATTTCATCAAACATTTTGATAGCATCGCTATAATTCCCACTTTGCAAACTACAGTCAGCTAGACGTGAAAATAAATTCACGCCATTTACTTCATATTCGCCTGTTTCAAGGACAGTTTCGTATTCAGACGTAGCTCTTAAATACTGTCCGTCATAGTATAATAATTCTGCTAATGCATAATGAATAATTGGATCATTTGGTTCAATGTCAATTGCTTCATCAAGTTTACTAATTGCAACTTCAAGCATATTTAATTGTTGATATAAATCAGCTTCTAACATTAATCTTTCAGTGGACATTTCCACTTCACTTAAATACTCTAAGGCTTCATCAGTATGGTTCTCAGACATTAACCCTTCGATGAAATAGATTAATAGTTCACTTTCATCAGGATATTTGTGGTAAAGCGTACGGAACACTTCTAAGCCCTGAGGCATTAAACCATAATTATATAACGTTTCACCAAGAATAAATAATGCATCGTCTTTAGGGGAACTTAATGCATCATTTACCCGTGTATCTAGGTTATCTAATTTTTGTAAGTTGATATCGTCTATGAGTTTGTAGATATCTTCCATACTATTATCCCTCTTTTTCTAATTGTTTTAACTTTGGTAAGAAACCTGGGAAAGAAACATTGACAGCATCAAATTGCTCGATTGGTAGTGCTTCATTTGATAACAATGACGCGATGGCTAACATCATTCCAATACGATGATCAGTGAAACTGTTAACTGTCGCCGTTTGTTCAAATGCAGATGGGTGGATGATTAAACCATCATTCGTTGGTTGCAATGTAAACCCTAACAAATTAAGCATATTTGCGGTCGTATCAATGCGGTTTGTTTCTTTAACTTTAAGTTCTTCCGCTTCTTTTACAATACTTGTACCATTCGCTTGCGTACAAAGTAAGGCTACAATTGGAATCTCATCAATCGCTCTAGGTACAAGGTCACCATCAATATGAATAGGTTTCATATTAGGTGAATATTGCACGCGAATTGATGCTGTTGGTTCTGGATTATCTGTTTGATTAAACAATGTGATATTCCCTTCCATTTGTGTCACGATATCTATGATACCTGAACGTGTAGGGTTAATGCCAACATTGTGAATTGTAATATCACTGCCCGGCGTAATCAAGCCAGCAACAATAAAGTATGCTGCGGACGATATGTCACCTGGTACGTGAAAATCAGCAGGTTTAATATGTTCGATACCAAGACTTGGCATTTCAATAATGTCATTATTTACAGCAACAGGTATATTGAAATGTTCAAACATCGTTTCTGTATGATTTCGTGTTGTATCAAATTCTTTAATTTTCGTTGGTTCATTAGCAAAAAGACTTGCAAAAAGAATTGCACTTTTAACTTGTGCGCTGGCTACTTCCATTTCATAAGTAATACCGCTGATAGAAGCAGGTTTAATAATCAGTGGCGTATAATTATCATTAATTCCAGTAATATTTGCATTCATGTATCTTAATGGTTTCATAATTCTATCCATTGGGCGTTTACCAATAGATTCGTCCCCAGATAAGACTGTTTCTATGCCGAGTCCGCATAATAATCCGGCGACTAAACGCGTCGTTGTACCAGAATTCCCAGTATATAACACTTGGTGTGGTGTTTTGAAATACTTATAGCCAGGTGAATCAATTTCGATTTTATCTTCATTGACTTCAATTTGAACGCCTAGAAGTTTAAATATTTCGACTGTACGAAGACAATCTTCACCTAGAAGCGGCTTATAAATGGTTGATTTTCCAGTTGCAAGCGAACCTAACATAATCGCTCTATGTGTCATTGATTTATCGCCAGGTACTTCGATTTCCCCAACAAGTGGTCCGTTAATTTTTACTAATTTACTATTTGACAATTTTTAGGCACCTACTTTTCAAAATGTGTTGTGAATATTTCAAAAGCTTGTGAAAGTGTGGCTTTATCTACGTGTTTGACTTGAGGATCCCCAATAGCATTTAAAAGCACCATTTGCACACCTTGTTGATCATTTTTTTTATCTTTTAACATTAATCCATACAATGAATTAAATTCAAATGATTGAATGACTTCTAACGGATAGTTTAGTGATTTTAAATACTGAATATAATGTGAAATATCATAATGTGTATTTAATATGATATTAGAAACTATAAATTGATAAATTATACCTATCATGACGGCGTGACCATGTGGGATTTTAAATTGATACTCAACAGCATGTCCAAAAGTATGCCCCAAATTTAGATATTTACGTACATTAGATTCTTTTTCATCTTGAACAATAATATTTAGCTTTGTTTCTATACCTTTATATAGAAAATATTCAATATCCTTTAACGAAGCAAGTGCTTGTTCATTTGGATACTGTGCTTCAATATTATTTACAGACGTTATATCGTTTAGTAAGGCATGTTTATAAACTTCTGCATAACCACTTAATATCTCAGTGTAAGGTAATGTTTCTAAAAAATTCAGGTCATAAATAACAGCTTTAGGTCTATAAAAAGCGCCTATTAGATTTTTACCATGTTTAGAATTAATCCCTACCTTGCCACCCACACTTGAATCATGTGCCAAAATAGTTGTTGGAACTTGAATGAAATCAACACCTCTTAATAAAGTCGCAGCAAGAAAACCTGTGAAATCACCAGTAGCACCACCACCGATCGCAATGAGACATGTATCACGCGTTAATTGTTTAGCTAATAATGATTCGATGGTCTTTTCATAAAATGATAAGGTTTTTGTCGTTTCTCCTGAAGGAATGATCAATTTATGCGCATTATTTTCAGAAGTGATAAAATCTAACAATTCGTGCCAATCATGGTTTACATGTTCATCGACAACAAGTACGACATCTTCATAGTCTTTGATAAACTGATGTAAATGGTCTATTGCTTGGTGTTCTACAATGATAGGATAATTATTAGATTTATAAGTTGTTTCTAGTTTCATGTAATCACCTCAATAATCTGTTAATTTTTTAGTTACATTTTAGTATTCTATATTTAATAAACGACGTTCTTTGATTTGTGATTGAAGCTGTTCAATATGATTACATTGAAATTCTTCGAGCAATGCTTTTGCTAATTCAAATGCGACTACGTTTTCAACAACAACACTGGCTGCAGGTACAGCACAACTATCAGAACGCTCAATAGATGCTTTAAATGATTCTTTAGTATTAATATCTACTGAATTTAATGGTTTGTATAGTGTCGGAATAGGTTTCATTACACCATTAACAACGATTGGCATTCCATTAGACATGCCGCCTTCAAAGCCGCCTAAATGGTTTGAGCCTCTATAATACCCATTTGTTGTATCGTATAATATCTCATCTTGAATTTCACTTCCAGGTTTTTCAGCTGCTTTAAACCCTTCACCAAAACTAACGCCTTTAAACGCATTGATGCTTACAACACCCTGTGCAATTCGACCGTCTAGTTTACGATCATAATGTACATAGCTACCAATTCCAACCGGTACACCTTCAATGATTGTTTGTACAACGCCACCGATTGTATCACCAGCTTTTTTAGCAGCATCGATTTTATCTCGCATCGTTTGCGCGATTTCATCATTAACGACACGCACATCATTTTTATCGATATTTGATTTGATTGTATCTAAGTCATATTCTAAATCATCTTTAACTCCACCAATTTCTACTACTCTACTATAAAAGTTAATATCTAATTGTTTTAAAAGTATTTTTGAAACGGCACCTACAGCAACACGTGCTGCTGTTTCACGTGCAGATGAGCGTTCTAATACATTTCTTAAATCTCTGTGATTGTATTTCATCCCACCGATTAAATCTGCATGACCAGGACGAGGTTTAGTGATAACACGTTTCATATTATCTTGATCTTCCTCGCTAATTGGGTCTGCGCCCATTATTTTTTTCCAATGTGTGAAGTCATCATTTGTAACAATCAGTGTAATTGGGCTTCCAAGTGTATAACCATTTCTCACACCTGAAACAATCTCAATAGCATCTTTTTCAATTTGCATACGGCGACCACGCCCATATCCACCTTGTCTTTTAAACATTTCTTCATTTATATCAGCTACATTAATTTCTAAATTAGCTGGCACACCTTCAATAATCACCGTTAGTTGAGGTCCATGTGACTCACCAGAAGTTAAATATCTCATACTTTGCCCACTCCGTTCTTTAGTACTTTAAATTAATATATGTTCTATATCTTATCATATTCAATAGTTCAAATTAATAGGAAAATTAATAATTGCTGAATATTCATAAAAATGACTTCTAATATTATTATTTTACAAGTGTAACACTTGAGTTATTTAAATTATATTAAATCCTGTACTTGATTACTATAGTCATGTAAAACGAGTGGAAAATTTGTTTTGTACATATAAAAAACTGATTAGATACAATGATCTAATCAGTTTAATTATTGGTATTTACAATTTTTAATGATTATTCGTATAACCAAGATTCTCTAGACTCTGAGTACTCACTTAACTCATCAGCCTTAAACCAAAGATTAATCTCTTTATTTGCTGACTCAACTGAATCTGAGCCATGTATAATATTTCTTCCTACTGTTAAACCAAGGTCTCCTCTAATTGTACCTGGCGTAGCTTCTGATGGGTTTGTTTTACCTATAATATGACGAGCTACATGTACTGCATCTTCACCTTCAACAACCATCGCAAATACTGGTGCAGATGTTATAAAACTAATTAAATGTTTATAGAACGGTTTGTCAGTATGTTCAGCATAATGCTCTTCAGCTAGTGATTGTGGTACAGTCATAAATTTACCACCAACTAATTTGAGACCTTTCCTTTCAATGCGAGAAATAATTTCCCCTATCAAATTTCTTTGTACTGCATCTGGTTTAATCATTAAAAATGTTCTTTCCATTGTGTGTGCTGCCCCCTGTTTGTTATGTATCAGTGTACGATTAATAAATTAATGTACACAAATATGTATTAAAAATAAAAATATGTTTTGAATCACATTCATATATTAACAGGTTATTAAAGCGCCTTCAATGTTTTTCACATAAGTTACACATTTCTTTTACCAACTTTTTTAATTAACTTTTTAAATAATGATTTTGAATCTTCGTTATCTAATTCATCAATTAAATGTAAAGCCTTATTAAGATATTTGTCGCTTACAGCTTGAGATTGCGCAATGACATCAGAGTTTCTAATTTGATCAATTAGTTTAACGAATGTTTCATGATCCGTTTCTGAATTTAATTGCTGGATTTGTTGTTTAAATGTTTCATTTTTTCTCATTTCGAAAAGCACAGGCAAAGTTAAATGACCATTCATCAAGTCACTTCCAACTGGTTTGCCTAGTTTTTTCTCAGTACTAGTAAAATCTAATATATCATCTACAATTTGGAAACTCATACCTATATAGTGGCCAATCATTTTTAGATTATGTACAGTTTTTGCGTCAGCTCCAGAGGTGATTGCACCTACTTCTGTAGACAATTGAATGAGCAATGCTGTTTTACGATTAATTCGACGTAAGTAGTTTGTTATTGTCTGATGTCCATTGAATTGATCCTGAAACTGATATAGTTCTCCCATGCATACTTCTACAATGGCGCGAGAAATAACAGCGTGTACACGATTAGCTTCAATATTGGATATATGTTCAAGTCCACGAGCGAGTAAGAAATTACCAGTGAGTATGGCTGTGTTTTGATCCCATTTTTTTGAAATCGTCAAACTGCCTCTACGTTTGTCGCTTTTATCTATAACATCATCATGGACTAAAGTAGCCATGTGAATTAATTCAAGCGTAACTGCGACACGATAAACATCTTCATTCATTTCTTTGCCGAATTGGCTACTTAAAATTACAAAAGCTGGTCTAACGCGTTTACCACCAGAAGAAAATAAATGATGTGAAGCAGCCTCGAGTACTTTATCGTGACTTTTAATTGACTGTTCTAATCGTTTTTCTATTTTTTTAATTTCACTATTTATATTTAACTTTGACACGCTAATCACCTTTGGTTGATTCATTTTTATTTATAGCCAAGGTGCATTGCTGCAACGCCACCTGTAAAGCTACGGACTTTAACATTACTAAAACCTGCTTGATTAAATAGTCTTTTCAGTTTTTCTTTATCTGGAAAATTAAATGTTGATTGTTGTAACCATTCATATTCATCTTTAGATTTTGCAAAAATTTTACCAAAAATTGGCATCACAAATTTAAAATAAAGTTTGTAACATTGTTTAAATACTGGCGTTGTAGGTTGACTTGTTTCAAGACAAACAATCATACCACCTGGTTTAAGTACACGATTTAATTCTTTCAATGTTGCTAAATAATCAGGCACATTTCTTAAACCAAAACCGATTGTTACATAATCAAATTCGTTATCTTCAAATGGCAAATTCATTGCGTCACCATGAACAAGTTGAATATTATGCATATCTTTGGTCTTGCGTTTTCCAACTTCTAACATGTTTTCACTGAAATCTACACCGATGACCTCTCCAGTGTGACCTACAGCTTTACTTAAAGAGATTGTCCAATCTGCTGTTCCACAACAAACATCTAATGCTTTAGATCCAGACTTCACATTCATTTCTTTCATTACGCGCTTTCTCCATGTTTTATGTTGCTCGAAACTTATGATGTTATTCAGTCGATCGTATTTACCAGAAATATTTTGGAAAACATCATGTACTTGTTCTTTTTTTGCTTTATTATCTGCCATATTAATTACCTCTTTTTGGATGAATTTCAGTTTTTAGTTGGTCTAAAAATGATTCTAACGTTTCTTTAGAATAATTACTTAAATATGAAGGATGATTTTCACTTAAATTTGCTATTAATTTATCGTTGATAAAAGAAGTATCAGCATTTGGAATAAATCGTTTTATTGTAATTAGTGGAAATGTATTTTCTATTTTTAATATATATGCTCCAATAGCGTTAATATCTATTGCTTCGTGGTGAATAGAAGATTTCATTTCATTTACTTCTACAATGGCTGTACTAATTTCTTTTTGATAAGTTGGATCATTTAAATTTGCTAATAATGTATAAAAATGTGCACTTAACAAGTCACCTATTAAAATAGATTTTTTAGACGATAAAGTTGTAGAAACTTCGTCTAAGTGACGCATTGCTGTATCTATTGTGAGGCAAGCTAATTTAGCTTCTTGTGGTATATCATAAGAATCAAGAATTTGTGCCAACGTTTTATTTATATAGATTGATTCATAATGATTTACACCGCGAAGTCGCTGTGTAATTTGTGTTTCTAATATGTTTAATGTCGTTTCCATGTTCACACCTCACGTTATTATCCATATACATATTAACATTATATAGAGAAAAATAAAATCAACGAAAACCATAGTTAACAATAATCGTGCATTATATATAAAAAAAGCGTAAGAACTACTTATATCATTTTGCTAAAAAAGTTTCGTCTTCTCAATTTGGAAAGAATGGCTAGTGCTTGAAATGACTGATTTAAAGCTGTTTTAATCCAATCACCAGTTGTTCACATTATAATTCAGACTAAAACGAATGTGCTTGTCTTAGTCTGAACTGTGATTTATTTCATCGTATGTATTAATTTTAGTTTCATTGTATCTTAAATCATTGTGAATATATAGTTTGTAGTTAACACAAATGATATCATAAAGTTTTTGTTTATATTGATAAGTATTTAATTAAAAGATTAATAAAAAAAGAAAAAGCCCCTTAAAAAGGGCTTCACTTTTAGTAAAGAATTATTTTACTGCGTCTTTTAAAGCTTTACCAGCTTTGAATGCTGGAACTTTGCTTGCAGGGATATCAATTTCTTTACCAGTTTGAGGGTTACGGCCTTTACGAGCAGCGCGTTCGCGTACTTCAAAGTTACCGAATCCAATTAATTGTACTTTTTCACCTTTAGAAAGTGATGATTGAATTGATTCGAATACTGCATCTACAGCTAAACCAGCTTCTTTTTTAGTTAAATCAGCTTGCTCTGCTACAGCATTGATTAAATCTGTCTTGTTCATTATGAATTCACCTCCCCTAGGGTTTATAATGATACTTAATATCATTATGGTATGACTTTAACACAACGATTACTGCTACTGCAATGATTTATGCGCAAAAAACGTTGAAATAATAGGATTTTGATAGCAAATTGTTATATATTTTATGAAAAGTGTAATTATACTCTGTTATTCTGCTTTCTTTCCTCGTCCCATCAAATCTTTAACGCTTTCATCTACGGGTCTATTTTCGAATAATACTTTGTATAGAGCGGTTGTTATTGGCATATCAACATTGACTTCTTTTGATAAATGGTAAACTGATTTTGTAGTATATACACCTTCCACAACCATATTCATTTCATTTAAAGCAGTATCAAGTGATTTTCCTTCACCTAATTTATAGCCTAATGTATAGTTTCTGGAATGTGTTGAAGTACATGTCACAATTAAATCGCCAATACCACCTAAACCAAGAAAAGTAATAGGATTTGCACCTAATTTTTCGCCTAAACGACTAATTTCAGCCAAACCTCTAGTCATCAATGCCGCTTTAGCATTATCTCCGAAGCCCATTCCTGAAATTACACCGCTTGCAACAGCGATGATATTTTTTAGAGCGCCTCCGAGTTCAACACCTACGAGATCTTCATTTGTGTAAACACGTAAATAATCATTCATAAATAAATCTTGTGTTAGTTGTCGTACAGATTCTGATTTTGAAGAAGCTGCTACTGTTGTAGGTTGTTTAATGACTACCTCTTCGGCATGACTTGGTCCTGATAGTACGCCAATTCCTGCATTATGTTTAGGTGAAATAGAATCTTCTAACATTTCAGATACGCGTTTATAAGTATCATTTTCAATACCTTTAGCAACGTGTATAAACGTTTTCTTACTAGATAATAACGAATCAATTGTTTGAGCTACTTCTCTCATCGCTTTGGTAGGTAGTGCCATTAAATAAATATCAGCAAAAGCAACAGCGGTTTCAATATCAAGTGTTGCTTCAATATCTTCATTTAACTCAGCGGTTTTTAAATATTTACTATTAATGTGTTGTTCATTAATTTCATTTATTGTGGTTTCGTTTTTCCCCCACATCAATACTTGATGTCCATTTTCGGCTAAGACATTTGCTAATGCTGTACCGAAACTTCCAGTACCAAAAACGGTAACTTTAGACATGCTATCCCCTCCGATGATTAATTTCTCTTTCTTGCTATAATATGCACTGGTGTACCTTCAAATCCAAATGCAGCCCTGATTTGATTCTCTAAATAACGTTTATAAGAAAAATGCATCAATTCTACATCGTTGACAAAAACGATAAATGTTGGTGGTTCAATTGCAACTTGTGTAGCATAAAATACGTTTAAACGACGTCCTTTGTCTGTAGGTGTCGGGTTCATTGATATAGCATCAGTAACAACTTCATTAAGTGTAGAACTTTGAACACGTTTTTTATGATTCTCACTGGCTTCTTTAATATATGGGAATAACGTTCTAAGACGTTGTTTTTCTTTAGCTGAAACAAATGCTATTTCTGCATAGTCCAAGAATTGAAACTCTTTACGTACTTCATCCTTGAATTTTTTCATTGTATTTGTTTCCTTATCTACCGTGTCCCATTTATTAACTACGATAACGATGGCTTTTCCTTCTTCATGCGCATATCCTGCAACACGTTTGTCTTGTTCTATGATACCTTGTTCAGCATCTATGACAATAAGTATGACGTTCGATCTTTCTATTGCTTTTAGTGCACGTAAAACGGAGTATTTTTCAGTATTTTCATATACTTTACCCTTTTTACGCATGCCGGCAGTATCAATTAATACATAGTCTTGATCATCATAGCTATATTCAGTATCTACAGCATCACGTGTTGTGCCTGCTACATTGGAAACAATGACGCGGTCTTCACCTAAGATAGCATTCACTAAACTTGATTTGCCCACATTTGGACGCCCTATAATTGATAATCTAATTGTATCGTCATCATATGGATCAGGTTCTTCTTCTTTAAAATGTTTAACAACTGCATCTAATAAATCACCTAGACCAAGTCCATGTGAACCGGATATTGGGTATGGATCTCCAAAGCCAAGAGAATAAAAATCATAAATTTCATTTCTCATTTCTGGATTATCGACTTTATTAACGGCTAACACGACAGGTTTTTTTGATTTATATAACATTTGTGCAACCATTTCATCACTTTGAGTTAAGCCTTCTCTTACATTAACCATGAAAATGATAACATCAGCTTCATCAATTGCAACTTCTGCTTGAGCTCTTATTTGAGTTTGAAATGGTGCATCTCCAATTTCAATACCACCCGTGTCAATGATATTAAAATCGTGCGTTAACCATTCACCTGATGAATAAATTCTATCACGAGTCACTCCTGGCGTATCTTCTACAATCGATACACGCTCGCCTACGACTCTATTAAAAATTGTCGATTTACCAACGTTTGGCCTACCAACAATTGCTACTATAGGTTTAGTCATAACTAACTTCCTCTCTTTTTTAATCTCTATAATTCTATCATACGGGTTAGATAAATAAAAAGAAATATTAAAACAATATGACTGTTATAGTTATTACATTGTAATTTTATGGCAAAAAAAGAAATCTTGCCCTAGTTATCATTAGGACAAGATTTAAAATTGGCATCATACTTTGTATTAAAACTTAAAGTCTTTTAATTTATCACCGAATACATCACCCAATGTTGGATTATCTTCGTCATCAGAACCATTATCTAAATAGGATTGTGTTGTTTCACTATCACTTTCGATAACATTTTCATTTGGTAAGGTAGCTTTTATAGATAACGAAATACGCTCATTCTCTACATCTACACCAAGCACTTTGACACTTACGACTTGGCCAGGTTCTAACGCTTCACTTGGAGAACCAATATGTGAATGACTAATTTCAGAAATATGCACTAAACCTTGTACACCAGGTTTAATTTCTACAAATGCACCAAAGTTAGCTAATCTTACGACAGTGCCTTCGATTACATCGCCTTCGTTGAATTCACCTTTAATTGATTCAAATGGGCTAGGTAACGTATCTTTAATAGATAAAGAAATGCGTTCAGAATCTTTGTCTACAGATTTAATTTTCACATTTACCGTTTCACCAATTGAAACCACATCTTCAGGAGATTTTACATGTTCATGTGATAATTCAGAAACGTGAACAAGTCCATCAACGCCACCTATATCTACGAATGCACCAAAGTTTGTAAGTCGAGCGACTTTACCTTCTATAACGTCACCTTCATTAAGTGATTCCAATAATTCATCTTTTTTCTCTGCATTTTCCAATGCCTCTACTGCTTTACGACTAAGAATGACACGATTATTTGCAGGGTCTAATTCTTCTACTTTTAATTTAAGAACTTGACCTTCAAAATCAGAGAAATCTTCAATGAAATCTGTAGAAATTAATGAAGCCGGAACAAATCCTCTTTGACCAACATCAACCACTAAACCACCTTTAACAACTTCAGTGACTTTAGCTTCAATTGTTTGGTTATTGTCTAGTTGTTCTTGTAAAAATTCATATGATTTTTCAGTTTCAAGTTGACGTTTCGAAAGGATGTAAGCACCCGTTTCATTCTCTTCGTCATATTCTACTTTAGTAACATATGCACCAATTTCATCACCAACTTTGACAGCATCACTAGGATTATCAATATGATGTGTTGAAAGTTGACTTATTGGGATAATACCGTTAAATTTTGCACCATTAACAGCAACAATTACTTGCTTTTCTTCAATTTCTTGAACTTCGCCTGTAACTTTATCCCCTTCTTTAATGTCATTAATCATTGATTCGTTAAACTCTTCAGTCATCTTGTCTGCCTCCTTATTACACTACATATTTATAACATCTTATAATCTGACAAAATTGTCAAGAAATTCCACTTTAATTAAGGAATTCAAATATTAATTGTTAAAATGCTGTAAAATAGGGCCATTTAGCTAACTAAATTTTAAATAACTTTACCTATTTTTTACAATTTCACTTTATATGCAGCTCGTATTAGTATAAAAATTCATGTAAGTTTTATACCCGATAATTGTATTATATAACCTTTTTACACAATTTGGAAAGAAAGGGCTTTATATATCTAGCTATTATTTGAGATTAACTAATTTTATGAACAAGTGCTAATATTTCTTGTGTAACAATTTCTATGCTCTTTCCTGTTGTATCAACTGTAATCGCATCATCTGCTTTTTTCAAAGGTGATATGTCACGGTTCATATCATATTGATCTCGATCAGCAATTTCTTGCTTAAGTTGTTCAACATTGGAAACAATACCGCGTTCTTCATTATCTTTTTGTCTTCGAACTGCACGTTCTTCAACTGAAGCAATCATATATACTTTCAAATCTGCATCTGGTAATACAACGGTACCAATATCTCTTCCATCCATTACGATGCCTTTTTTAGCTGCTAATTCTTGTTGTTTGTTTACAGAAAATGTTCTAACCGCTTCTTTAGATGCAACATAAGAAACATGATTGGTTACATCGTTTTCTCTTAAATAGTCAGTGACATCTTGATTATCTAAAATAACTCTTTGACCTTTGTCTTTATCATAAGTTAAAGACAATTCAGTAGTTTCTATAAGTTGATCAAAATCTTCAGGTTTGTTTTGTTGTAAGTATTTGTAAGTTATTGCGCGGTACATTGCGCCTGTATCTACATAAATCATAGATAATTTAGCTGCTAATAATTTAGCGATGGTACTTTTTCCAGCCGCAGCAGGTCCATCTAGTGCGATATTTAATAATTTCATTTTTGTAACCCTTCCTTGTTGTTTTATGAATAATATTTTATCATAAATATGTATATTATAAATAGGAGGAATGCTAGCATGAAAAATGTTCTTGTTATACATACCGGTGGAACGATAAGCATGTCACAAGATGAAGCTAACAAAGTGGTGACAAATAAAGATAATCCTATATCTAATCATCAAGATGTGATTGCGCAATATGCAAATGTGACAGAAATAACACCGTTCAATGTACCTTCACCGCATATGAATATTGAATATGTGGAAAAGTTGAAAGAAATTATTGAGGAAGCAGCTAAAAATGAATCTTATGATGGATTTGTTATTACTCACGGTACAGATACGCTAGAAGAAACAGCTTATTTACTGGATTTAACAACAGATATTTCAAAACCTATTACGATTACTGGTGCTATGCGTTCTTCAAATGAAATAGGTTCAGATGGTTTATATAATTTCATATCTGCGATTCGTGTTGCAACAAGTGACGAGTCTTCAGATATGGGTGTCATGGTAGTGTTTAATGATGAAATTCATACTGCGCGTAACGTTACGAAAACACATACATCAAATACAAATACTTTTCAAAGCCCTAATCATGGCCCACTAGGTGTTGTCACTAAAAATAGCGTTCAATTTCACCATAAACCATATGAGCATCTTATCTTAAATGAAATAGACCATACTTTAAATATTCCATTAGTTAAGGCATATATGGGAATGAATAGTGATGTGTTAACGTTTCATAGTGATAATAATGTTGATGGCATCATCATTGAAGCGCTTGGACAAGGTAATTTACCACCAACAAGTTTGGAAGGACTAGACAAATGTTTAGATAAAAACATACCTATAATTTTAGTATCTAGATCATTTAACGGTATTGTAGGACCAATTTATGCTTATGAAGGTGGCGGTGCAACCTTAACAGATAAAGGTGTTATTTTCTCAAATGGTTTAAATGGTCCTAAAGCTAGGTTAAAACTTCTAGTTGGATTAAGTAATGATTTAACATTTAAACAATTAAAACGATACTTTGAATCACAACTTTAAAATGATTAAGTATACTATTTGAATTATAAAAAGCTGAGGCAATTTTTAGTTGTCTCAGCTTTTTATATCTTAGGAATTTAAGATTCTAAAGGTGTTTGTTTTTTTGATAAGATACTTTGTGTAATAATACCGCCATGGTATTTGCCATTTTCAATAAAAATTGTATTTGCATCATTACCAGCAGCTATGACACCAGCTATATAGCAATTTTCAACATTAGTTTCATATGTTTCTTTATTATATACAGGTGCAGTACCATATTCATTTTGATTAATTTCAATGCCGATAGATTGTAAGAATTCGTAATCTGGGTGATAACCAATCATGGCAAACACATAGTCATTGGCTATCTCAAATGTTTGGCCACCCTGTTCATAGAAAACACTATCCTCAGTAATTTTAGTGACATTTGCATTAAATGCCATATCGATTTTTTCATGGCGTACAAGCGATTCGAAATTAGGAAGTATCCATGGTTTGATCGCTTTTGGATATTCATTGCCACGATAAATAACTGTGACATTTGCGCCTGCTTTTTCAAGTTCTAAAGCAGCATCGACTGCTGAGTTTTTACCACCTATGATGACAACATTTTGATCGAAGTAAGGATGCGCCTCTTTAAAATAATGCATTACTTTTGAAAGTTCTGCACCTTCGACTTCAAGTTGATTGTGATGTCCATAGTATCCTGTTGCTACAGTGAGAAATCTACATTGATAAACATCTTTCGTAGTTGTAATTGTGAAACGGTTATTGATTTTTTTTACAGTGAGGACTTCTTCGAAAGCATTGATTCGTAACTGATGGTGTTTAACTACAGCTCTATAATAAACCAGTGCTTGATTTCTATGCGGCTTGCTTTCTTCAACTATAAAAGGTATGTCCCCAATACTTAATTTGTCACTAGAAGAAAAGAATGTTTGGTGTGTAGGATAATTATAAATCGCGTCTACAACATTACCTTTTTCAATAACTAATGTATCTATTCCTTTTTTCTTTTGCTCAATGGCAGCACTTAATCCACAAGGACCGCCACCTATTATGATACTTTCAACTGTTTGCATACTTTATTCGTCCTCCTTTTACCACCCATATATTATACCAATAGTTTTAAAAATTCCAAATGAAAGAATTTGAAAACTTTATAACAATTGAATTCATAAGGTTTATGCTTGAAAGAAAATTATATTATTTAATATTTAACTCGATAAATAAACATAGATAAACCCTACGCAAATATGTGCGCAGGGTTTATCTATAATTTGATAGCTACTCTATTTAATAGTTATCCATAAAAATTATCAGTAGTAAAGAAAATTATTGTGGTATCACAAGACGTTGACCATTATGAATATCGTTGCCTTGAATATTATTTGCTTCTCTGATTTTTTCTACATTTTCTGGAGTACCTTCACCATAGTATTGGATCGCAATTCTATATAAATTTTGTCCATTTACAACGTGAGTGCGTTGTCCAGAATTACTATTTGAAGATTGATTATTTTGTTGGTTGCTATCGTTTGATGCATTTTGTGACTGGTCTGATGAACCATTTTGATTGCTATTAGCTTGACCATTTTGTTGTGATTGATCGCTTTGTTGATCTTGATTGTTTTGACTATTTTGTTCATCTTGTGTGCCTTGGTTTTGATCGCTGTTAGCTTGATCTTGTGAATCGTTGTTACCTTGGTCAGAATCAGAATTGGCATTATCAGAGCTATCACTACTATCAGAATCTGTTGTAGCTTGATTATTGTCATCATCTTTAGCTTTGTCTTTATCTTTATCTGATTTACTGTCTTTATCAGAATCAGCATCTTTAGCTTTATCAGAATCTTTATCTTTGTTGTCAGCTACTTTTTTGTCATCGTCGCTGCCTTTATCATCGTTGTTACCTGTTAACGCCATACCACCAAAGATACCTATAGCGGCTAAGATTAAAATAGCTGCTATAATTGGGAGGAGTTTACCAAGTAAACCACCTTTTTTCTTGTTGTTATCTTCAGAATCATGGTTATTGTCACCATTATTACCATTTCCGCCGTTGCCGCCGTTACCATTACCACCATTGCCAGTACTTGATTTAGAATGTGAAGCAGCGGCAGCGCCAGTACCAGCAGCTGCTGCACCGCCTGCTACAGCAGCACCTTTTTTCTTAGAACCATGTTTTTCTTCGTTTTTAACGTCAGATTTGGATTCATTTTGTTCTGGTTCATTATCATTTTTATCTTTTTTGCCTTTATGCTTGCCAGCTGCATAAGCACCAGCTCCAGCAGCGGCAGCGCCACCTGCTACAGCAGCACCTTTTTTCTTAGAATCATGATTGTTTGTATTTTCATCTTGCGTTTCTGTCGAATCATTCGTTTGATTGGATTGTTCCCAATCTTGATTTTGTTGATGCGCTTTATCGTTATGGTCTTTAGAACTTGAAGCTGCATCGTTATGTTTACTAGCAGCATAAGCACCAACGCCTGCAGCACCACTACTGGCGATAACAGCACCTTTTTTATTATTGCTATCTTTGTCAGATTGATCTTTTTCATTGTTTATATCATGACGATTTTCAGATTGCTGATTGTTTGATGATTCGTGAATCAAATTGTTATTTTGTGAAGGATCATTAGATTCTTTGTCTGCATTTGAATCTCTTGAAGAATTGTCTTCGTGTTGTAAACCATTATCACGATCACCAACTTCATTATTTTCGTTGTGATGTTCTTGGTTAGACTGCTCATCTTCTCTTTGATTTGTTGCTGTGTCTCTTCGACGTTGTCTGCGTTGAGCATTTCTAGGAGGGAATTGTTCATCTGATTTATCAGACACTTCCTCTTTTATATTGTCAACTGAATCGTTAACCGAGTCTTGAGTATTTTCTTGGTGTTCTTTTGGATCAATGGATTGACGATTTTTTTCAAAATCATCTTTAAAATTGTTGTTAGACAAATTCATCATCCTTCCTTTTTTTATTTAAGTATATACTGTTTTACCCTAAAAGATTGTAAATATGTATGACTTTTTGAAGAAAAATTACTATTAAACAAGTGTATACACCGTATTATAGCTTGATTGAAAATATGAAGTAAAGTAATTGTCTATTATTTAAATAAATTTTGTATTTTTTCATTAAAATCCATTTTTCTTTTAACTTTTTTTCTATTTAATATATTTATTGCATTAATTTCAGAATCATTATCACAGCACTGATTTGGTTTTTCGCTCAATTGTTCATTAAAAAATTCTATCATATAAGCACGTCGACATTGATCAAGATGCTTATAGCCTAACATGCGCATATATCCTAAATGTTTACGTTTGTATGAAATCTCGAATATATTACGTAATTGTTGATATGTATAATAGCTATAAAGTATTTGTAGAACTTCTGATTTTTCAGGAGGCAAAAATTGACCGAGTTCGAATATTTCAACATCCTCCATCGTTATCATATCGGTAAATAATAGTGTTTCTAATAAAAAGCGATCATCTGGTTGATAAAGACTAATGGCTTGACTTTGTCCCCCGTCACGACCAGCACGACCTATTTCTTGCATATAATTAGAAGGACTTGTAGATAAATGAAAATGGATAATTGTTCGGATGTCTTTTTTATTAATGCCCATACCAAATGCACTTGTAGCAACAATGATTGGGATTTCATTATTTAAAAATTGATGTTGTACCGTATGACGCTCTTGATAAGATAAGTCGCCATGATAAATACCAGTTAAAAAGCCATAGTTGTATATTTGTTGCGCTAATAATAGACACATTTTTTTAGATGATACATAGATAATTGTTGGACCAGCGTGTTCTAATGAAGGTAGTAGCCATTTCAACTTCTCATCATCATCAGCAAAGTTTTTATGCGATAACGAAATATTATCTCTATTCATGGTTGTCTTTACGATATGAAAAGATTTATTTAATATTTGCTCTAAATCAAATGTTAAATAGGATGGTGCTGTTGCTGTTAAAGCTAATACAGTAGCGTTATGAAAATGGTTGACGATTTTGCCAACTAAGGCGTAATGCGGTCGGAAATCATAACCCCATTCTGAGAGACAGTGTGCCTCATCTAATACGATGATTCCTAGATTTATATGTTTTATTAATTTAAAGTTATGAGGTTGTAGTAGAAATTCAGGACTTAAGAAAATAAAGCGACTTTTCGTCAATTGTTTAATGTTTTGAGCCCTTTCATGTTCATCCATTCCTGAGTGAATGCAAGCTACATGATGCTCACCATGTAGTTTAAGTTGCATGACTTGATCATCCATTAATGAGATTAATGGAGAGATGATTAGTGTTGGTTGTTGATTTATATATGTTGGCAATTGATAGCATAGGCTTTTGCCACTTCCAGTTGGTAAAATACCTAATGTATCTTTCTTTTCAAGTACATGCGTTATGATTTCTTTTTGTCCAGGTTTAAAAGTATCAAAACCAAAATGTTTTTTTAACGCTTCATTAAGCATGCAAATCACCTCTTTCAATGCCAACAATGATTAATTTAATTTCAAAATAACTAAGATCTGGAAATATAGTTTTATAATTTCTTAAACGTTCACTACGGTTTGACAAGTAATGTGGAATAAATTGTTCATAAGTTTTATGTATTAAAAATGAATGATAATCTGTTAAATAACCTTTGATAAATAATTCTAAGATATGATCTTGTATCGTATTTTGTTTAACATTTTGTTGAGCTGCTAATTTATCAAAATGCATGCCTTGTTTTATACCTTCATAAGTTAATGTTGTCTTATGTAATAAAGCAGGTAATATAATAAGCTGATTTAATAAAGGATATTGTGAATCATCTTCTATTTCATACATTAAAGTAACTAAATCTCTTATTTCCAATTCATATAAGTGTTCTTGAGATACAGATTCAATTAAACTTACTTGTTGTCTAGTGTACATGCTTTCTTCAAAACCTTGTAAATAGTAATGGAGATAAACATGATTGTTTTTTTCTGATAACGTATGAAATAAGTTTGTAAGTTCTTCGATGAATTGAGATTTTAAATCTTCATCTGTTATTTTTTTATATAGTTGTTTAACTTGTTTTTGCACAGTACGATGTTGTGTGATCGGTACAAATTCATAAATAGCATGGCCAGTATTCGAAAGTGTCTGAGTTAACAATTGAATTGCATTAAACGTGTTCACAAGACTGTCGTATGTGTGTCGAGGATGATTAATGATACTTTGATATTGCGCTGTTTCAATGTTAAAATTATTAGAATATCGCTCAAACGACGGATATTTTAAATTAGGTAAGCTATGATACAATGACAATAGTTGTTGACTACAGGCGTCAAAAAAGGTTTGATGAGACTTTTTCCCTGTGATAATATTAAATATACTTTTTTCGGTTTTGTAATTATGTGCATTTGTGTATGCAAAATGAATTATATTATACATAGACGCTCCCTCATCTTATAAATCGAAAACATTTGAAAAAACGATAAACTGTGATTACAATAATATTTGTGTAATTATTGTAGCATTTTTGTCAAAGGAGGCGAAGAAATTGGCTAAATATACAATTGTAGATATGGATACATGCATTGCATGTGGTGCTTGTGGTGCCGCTGCCCCTGATATTTATGACTATGATGACGAAGGTATTGCATATGTTATTCTAGATGATAATCAAGGTACTGCGGAAGTGCCAGAAGAACTATATGAAGATATGGAAGATGCATTAGATGGTTGTCCTACGGATTCAATTAAAATTGAAGAGGAATCATTTGATGGCGATGCATTAAAATTTGAATAATGCTATTATTGCAAAATAGTATTTATATACAACCATGTTAGTAACGTCATCACTGTGACATTTGCTAACTTTTTATTTTTTTAAAGCGATAGATAAAACGAGCCGTGATATTAATATATCATGGCTCGTTTTGTCTATGTTTCTTTTATTTAATTTTATTTAGGTAAGACATTTTTTAGTCTGTTGTATAACAAAATAAATATGATAGAGATGACAATACCTTTAATGATGTTAAAGGGAATCACACCAGATACGATGACGATTTTTACATTTTCAACAACGTCAGATAGATTCATAATCATGCCATACAGTGGGAGTAAAACGAAATAGTTCAGTATACTTAATACAATTGTCATAACTACTGTCGCAATACTTAGTCCAACAATTTGTGACTTAATTTTATCTTTATATTTCGTTACAAAATAAGCTGTTAATAAAAAGCTAGATGCTGCTAAAAAATTTGCAACTGGTCCAACTGGATCACCTATGTTAAATAAAAAGTTGAGTAAATTTTTTATGAATTCTACAATAAGACCTGCTACAGGCCCTAAAATAAATGTTGCTAATAATGCGGGAACATCACCAAAATCTAACGTTAAATAAGGTGGCAAAAATGGTATTGGAAATTTTATAAACATTAAAATGAAAGCCACCGCACTCAACATACTTATGGTAATGAGTCTTTTTGTTTGTTGATGCATATTTAATTGTCTCCTTCCATTCATCTTACATAGAATAGGAGGAATAAATTGCACAACAAATCATGTCCTCCATCTTCTCCCATCCAGACTTTACTGTCGGCTCTAGATTTTCACTAGATCAGCCATTTTATTATATATAATAAAATGGGTCGCAGGCTTTATTTACTGCCGGTTGGGAATTGCACCCTACCCCGAAGATGAATTTCTTAAATTTTATAAATTTATCATAGCTTATTAGTCAGATAAAAACAATAGAATTGCTTAAAATAACTCATTGCCGAGCCATTGTGTGTATTGCGCATGGGATAAAATGATTAAAAATTAAATTAAATTAAATTCAAGATACCAACGAAAATAATCCGCCACAAGCCATAGTAGTACCATGCTTGTGACGGATTTGTAATAGATTAGAATTATTAAAGATAAATTAGTTTGTTTTAGGTTTTGGTAGAGTGATGATAAATGTAGTCCCTTTACCAAGTGTACTTTTAACATCTATAGTACCACCATGCTCGTGTATAATCATGCGACATATGAACAACCCTAATCCTGTTCCTTGTTTACCTCTTTTACGAGCAGTGTCTACTTTATAGAATCTATCAAATACTTGTTGTAAATGTTCAGGTGCTATGCCTGATCCAGTGTCACTAATATAAAGGATGTTTTCAGTTTGCGTTTCTCCAAACTCAATCTTTATTTCGTCACCTGGTTCAGTATATCTTGAAGCATTGTCTATAAGATTGGTTAATACTTGTTCAATTCTATCAGAATCATAATACCACATCTGATTGTGAGTATTTGGACTTAAATTCATATTTAAACCTAAATCTTTAGCATGTTTTTGATACTTTTGTTGCACCTTATCAAGCAAATGATCAATGGGTTGAACAACTTTTTTTACAGTTAATCCTTCTGCGTCCATACGAGCAACATTTAATAACTCATTCACTAATCTGTTCAAGCGTTTTGTTTCATCTAACACAATTGATAGTGACTCATGAATTTCTGCAGGTTCGGTGACGATACCATCAACGATGGATTCTGTATACCCTTGCAGTAAAGATATAGGCGTGCGTAATTCATGTGATACATTTGCAATAAAGTCTTTTTTCATTTGGTCCATATTATGTTCATTAGTCATATCACGAATGATAGCTACAATACCACTGCGACCATCAGGTTGAATTTGTTCGATATAGCTTGTAATAATTACAAAATAGCGCGTGTTAATTTCATAAACTTCAAATTGCGTTTTTTTATTTTTAAATGTAAGTTCATTTTGTTCATCAAGTTTTTCTAAAGCAAAATCATCTAACATTTGCAATGTAGTATTAGCCATTTTGTTTGAAATGATAATTTCTTTTTTATCATTAAAACCTAATACGCCTTCTACCATTGAATTGATTAGACTATCGCGGATATTTTTAGATGAAGATAATGCGTCAATGTGTTGCTGTATTTCGGAACTCATTGTATTAAATGCGCGTGATAATTCCCCTATTTCATCTCGCGAATTGACTGGGACAACTTGCGCATAATCACCTTTAGATACTTTTAACGCTTGTGTTCTTAAATTTCTTAAAGGCTTTGTAATTCTAGAAGATAAGAAGAAGGCAAAGATAGTTGTTATCGCTAAAAAGATAATCGCAATAATTAAAATGATAACGGTAATGACATTGTTTGTGTCTTCAATCGTTTTTAGGTCTTGATAAATGAATACACCACTAAACTTATTTGTGTGATTATCCGCTGATGAAATGGCTTTTGTAGGATAACCGATTAATACATAAGTTCGTTGATTTCCATTCATATTTAAGGTGACATGTTCAGAAACTTGTTTACCATTATTAAATACTTGATTGTAATCATTGCTTTTTTTAATTTCTTTGACCATTTTGTTTTTCGTTTTATCTTTATCCTGTCTATCTATATGCTTATCATTCATTATGATAAGTCCAACTGGTCCTTCGATTAATTTTCTACTATGTTGAATTGCAGTTTCTCTATTATCTGCGTTTTCTAAAAGTTGACTAATTCGTTTTGCATCTTTTAATAATGAGTCTTCTGTTTCTTGCGTGAAATAAGATTGTATAAACGTTATAAGCGCTGCACTTAATAAAATTAAAACTGTAGTCACTATAAAAATAATAGTTAACCACAGTTTAATGACGACGCTATTGAGTTGATTCATTATTTGATTTGATTTCAAATTTATAACCAACACCCCATACAGTTTGTATCATATGTGCAGCGTCCTCTGATACACGATTTAATTTCTCTCTTAAACGTTTAACGTGAGTATCTACAGTTCGCAAGTCACCATAGAACTCATAATGCCATACTTCTTTTAGTAATTGTTCTCTATCAAATACTTTATTAGGTGTTTTTGCTAGGAAGATCAATAATTCATATTCTTTAGGTGTTAAATTCACTTGACTACCATCTGCCAACACTCTGTGTGCATCGTTATCAATCACTAAGTGATCAAATTCTATTAAATCACGTGCATGTGGTTCGCTTTGTTCGGCAGTTGCCACTTGTGTACGTCTTAATAATGCTTTAACACGTAGGACCACTTCTCTTGGAGAGAATGGTTTTACGATGTAGTCATCCGCACCAGATTCAAATCCTTCTACACGATTTGTTTCCTCACCTTTAGCAGTTAACATGATAATGGGTGTTTCCTTATGCTCTCTTAATTTAGACGCAACGGTAATGCCATCCATTTCAGGTAGCATCAAATCTAATAAAATGCAAGCATAGTCATGTTCCATTGCCATTCTATATGCTTCATTTCCATCATTTGCTTCATGTATTTCAAAAGATTCTCTTTCGAGATATAGTTTCAATAATCTTCTAATACGATCTTCATCGTCTACAATTAGTATTTCGTTTGACATACGTATATACCTCCCACACGACTAACTTTCTAATTCAACCATATTATATCATAGCTTTAAGGTTAAAAGTGGTTATGAAGAAAAAGTTTGTGAAAAAATTATCATAGTTGATAATTTAAATTCAGATTAATTACCGTGTTCTGCAATTTGGCGTATCATTTTAACTTCGTGTGGCGTAAGTACTCTACCTTCACCAGCATTTAAACCTTTCAAGTTTAATGGTCCAAATTCAATGCGTTGCAATTTGGTTACTTGATGTCCAAAATGTTCAAACATGCGACGCACTTGTCGATTACGTCCTTCAGTAATAGTGATTTCAACTAATGTTGTGTTTTTATCTTTATCTTGATTTTTCACTTTAATTATAGCAGGTTGAGTAACACCATCTTCTAGTTGGACACCTTGTTCAAGCGATTTCACTTCTTCACGCATGAGATAACCTTTTAATTTTACTACATATTTTTTCTTTATTTTATAACGTGGATGTGTCATAAGATTAGTGAATTCGCCGTCATTTGTCAGTAATAATAAACCAGATGTATCATAATCTAAACGGCCAACTGGATAAATTCTTGTTTTAATTTGTTTAAAGTAGTCAGTTACAACTTTACGCCCTCTGTCATCTGAAACACTGGTGATGACTTGTGCAGGTTTATAAAATAGTATATATAATTTGTCTTCTTGTTCTAATTTGATACCCTCTACTTCGATGCTATCAGAAGGTTTAACTTTAGTGCCTAATTCAGTTTCAACTGTGCCATTCACTTTTACTTTGCCTTCAGTAATTAAAGTTTCTGCTTTTCTACGTGAAGTATAGCCACTGTTGGCAATACGTTTTTGAAGTCTTTCTGTATCTTTATTCATGATTATCTCCTTTTTGATTAACTAAGTTACTAAAGAACGCTTCGATTTCTTCATCTTCTTCGTCTGTAGTAGGTAAATCGTCTAAATGTTCAATACCAAATACGTTTAAAAATAGTTCAGTGGTATAAAGTTGATGACTTCTAGAATCGGCTTCCTCTTTAGCTTCTACTAAACCGCGAGCGATTAATGTTTTAACAGCGCCGTCTGAATTAATACCTCTAATTAGTTCAATATCACTGCGTGATAAGGGCTGATTATATGCAATGATGGATAAAGATTCCATTGCAGCTTGTGATAATTTCATTTTTGATTTTTGTTCAATTAATTGTTCGATATAATCAGATGCTTCTTTCTTGGTAGTTAATACATAAGTATTACCGTAGTGTTGAATCGTTAAACCGGGTGAATCATACGCTTCAATTAATTCTGTTAATGTTGTTGGTTCAATTTCTAAAATTTCTAGTAGTTGCTGTTGATCCAAACCTTCGTCTCCGGCTGTGTATAGTAGTGCTTCTAATATGCCTTTATCTTGCAACGCCATAGTTTACTCCTCTTAAAATATTAATATCATCAAAACTTTTTGCTTGTTCAATATTTACTATACCGGATTTTGACATTTCAAGTATAGCTAAGAAATGTGTCACTACCATTTCTATCGGTTCTGTAAAATTAAATAAGCTAAAGAAGTTAAAGGACTCATGCTGCTTTAATTTATCAGTGACTTGTGAAGTTGCTTGTTGTATTGTGAATGTTTCTTTACGTATATCTACTGTTTTAGGTGTATGGAACTCAACTCTGTTTTTTACTTTTTGATAGGCAATGATTAATTCTGTTAAATCAATTGTATTATCTGGGCTCCATGTTTCATTGGATTCTAAATGGGATAAATCCGTTGGATGTTTAGAAAAATATAAAGCACGTTCGACTTTACGTTCATTTAAAAATTCAGTGTAGGCTTTATAATTTTGATATTCGATTAAACGATCCACCAATTCGTCTCGTGGATCATCATCTAAATCTTCCACTTCATTCGTTTGAGGTAGAAGCATTTTACTTTTTATCATCAATAATTCTGAAGCCATGACTAAGTATTCACTAGCAATATTAATTTCTAATTGATTCATCGTATGTATATATTGCATATACTGCTCAGTTAATGCTTTCATAGGAATATCATAAATATCAATTTCAATTTTTTGTATAAGATGCAATAATAAATCTAATGGTCCATTAAAGGCATCTAGTTTTACTTCGTACATTTTATCTACCTCATATCGCAAGTTAAGTGCGTAATTCACTAAAGTATTATAGCATGTTTAATGAAAACATTTAAATTTGGAGCGGTTTTTTATGGAAAATGCATTAAAGGAATTTTATTTTCAATTTCATACGAATCAACATTACTTTTTATGTCACGACATTTTAGAGGAAGCTTGGAAGGAAAATAAATCTTTCAGTAAGGATGACGCTGTCGTCAGTTTAATTTTATTTGCAACTGGATGTTATCACTTTCGTAGAGAAAATGATAAAGGTGCTATCAAATCTTTTAGAAAAGCATTAAAAGTTATTGAACCTTACAAAGAAGAAATCAATCTAGGTATTGATATCAAAGCATACCAAAAAGTGATTGCTGAATTAGTACATGCTATTGAAAATGGTCAAAAATTTGCACCAGTACAGTTACCAATCACTTCACAAATGCAACAAAAAATTTTAACAACGTATCCAAACTATATCATGACGGAATATGTTATTAGAGATAGTTACATTGTTAATCATCATTTAGAAAGAGATAGAACAGAAGTGAATGAGGCTCGTTTAAACGCATTATATCAAAAACAACAAGAAAGAAAATAAAAGTACTAAACCAATTGTTTGCATATAAAAACACAGGCGAGTTATTCAACGAGTCAACTTGTCTGTGTTTATGCACGTGGATGAAATTCATTATACATTTTTCTAATTTGTGATTTGGATACATGTGTATACAATTGTGTGGTAGATATATCAGAATGTCCTAACATTTCTTGAACTGCACGTAAATCTGCCCCATTTTCTAGTAAATGCGTGGCAAATGAATGTCTCAATGTATGTGGTGTTAATGATTTTGTGATATTAGCTTTGATAGCGTTTTGTTTAATCATTTTCCATATAGCTTGTCTTGATAAAGGTTTGCCATGCATATTTAGAAATAAGGTATTCGTCACTGTTTTCTTCAACAATTGAGGACGAATGGTTTCTATGTATGTCTTTAAATATTCTATTACTGTGTCACCTAAAGGTACAATACGCTCTTTATTACCTTTTCCAAATACTTTGACAAAGCCCATAATTAAATTTACATCTTCTAACTCAATTTGGATGAGCTCAGAAACACGCATGCCTGTCGCATATAATAACTCTAGCATTGTGCGATCTCGATACCCATTTATTTTAGCCAAATTGGGCGTTTCCAATAGTGCTAACACTTCATTTATTTCTAATACATCAGGTAATTTGCGATCATATTTGGGTGTCTCGATAAGTACAGTTGGATCTTTTGCAGCATACTTTTCTCTCAACGCAAATTGATGAAAACTTCTAATTGTTGAAATAAACCGTGCTAACGATTTAGCAGAAGCGCCATTATCATGTAAATACCCCAGACATTGTTGAATGGATGCTCTATCAATAAAATCAATATGACTAATCTTTTGTAACTCTAAAAAAGTATTATATTTTTTTAAATCTCTCCGATAAGCTCCTATTGTATTCGAGCTTAATCCTTTTTCTAATTGAATGAATTTCAAATATTCTTCAATAATCGTATCCAAGATACCACCTCTATCTTTAAAATGGTGTACGTAGCTGAGTTATTTACCCAATGCCTGGCAATCAGAACATACACCATGGAATGTCAAACGATGATCAGAAATTCTAAAATTAAAATCATTTTCGACACGTTCTTCAACTTGTGGCAATAAGTCTTCTTCAATTTCTTCTACTTTGCCACATTCCATACAAACAAGGTGGTGGTGAAAATGTTTTGCGCCTTCTTTACGTAAATCAAAACGAGCGACGCCATCTCCGAAATTAATTTTATCAACAACTTTTAATTCTGATAATAGCTCTAACGTACGATATACTGTTGCTAGACCTATTTCAGGTGCTTTGTCCTTCACTTTTAAATAAACATCTTCAGCACTTAAATGATCTTTTTCATTTTCAATTAAAACACGCAACGTAGCTTCTCGTTGAGGTGTCAATTTATATGAAGATTGTTGTAATTGTTGCTTCACGCGATTTAAACGTTCTTCCACGGAAGCCTCACTCCCCTACTAATAATTATAATCATTTTAATTTACATAATGATTTATATATAAAATACCAGTAATTGATAAAATACGCAAGTCAACTCGCTTCTTATTTATAATCATTATAATTAAGGAGTAAATGTTGTAATGCAATAATCGTTTTAGCATCTTCGAAATACTTATTTTTTAACATATCTTTAATGTCGTCTACATCGTAATATACTAATTCAATAAATTCATCATCATCGAGATGCATTTCTCCAACTTTTAAACTATTAGCCATATATATGGAAATTTTCTCATTTGAAAAACCCGGAGAACCGTACATTTCTGTAATTAGTTCTAACTCTTCAGCTATATAACCTGTTTCTTCTTCTAATTCACGCTTAGCTGCAGAAAGCCGTGCTTCGCCTTTTTCTAATTTGCCTGCTGGAATTTCTAATAATGGCTTTTCAGCTGGTTTACGAAATTGTTTTACTAAGATGACTTTGTTTTCAGGTGTCACCGGACAAACTGCGACTGCCCCATTATGATAAACTAATTCACGTTTAGATGTGTTGCCATCGGGTAATTCAACATCGTGGACTTCTAAATCAATAATTGCGCCTTTATAAATGGATTCTTTATGTATTGTTTTCTCATATAAATTCATTTTAATCACGTTCCTTTAATTTGATTTAAGTTACTGTTAAGATAAATACGTTAGTATATAGGGAGCAATTAAAATAAGTATTTCAAATGACTAATAAGTCGTATTTAGTAAAATTATTTTTAATCCCTATGATTTGAGTGTATCGAAAGGAGAAACGACATGCAAAAAAATGTTTTAAAAAGTGGTATTGAACTCTCAGAATTAGGATTAGGTTGTATGAGTTTAGGCACAGATATTAACCAAGCTGAACCAATTATAGAACGTGCAATAGAACATGGTATTACTTACTTTGATACAGCAGATATATATGATAAAGGTGTAAATGAAGATATTGTAGGAAAAACACTTAAAAAATATCAAGATAGAAGTGACATCGTCATTGGTACTAAAGTAGGAAATCATTTAGCTGATGATGGTTCTACGTTTTGGGACCCTTCGAAAGCTTACATTAAAGAAGCAGTAAAAGGTTCATTAAGTCGCTTAGGACTTGACCATTTAGACTTGTATCAATTACATGGTGGAACGATAGATGATCCTCTAGATGAAACGATTGCTGCATTCGATGAATTGAAACAAGAAGGCATCGTCCGAGCATATGGTATTTCTTCAATTAGACCCAATGTTATCGATTATTATTTAAAACATAGTGATATTGAAACACTCATGTCTCAATTTAATTTAATAGATAATAGACCGGAAGCGTTATTAGATGATGTACATGCTAAAAAAGTGAAAGTTTTAGCTCGTGGTCCAGTTTTTAAAGGATTGTTAACTTCTAACAGTAATCAAGCCTTAGATCGTAAGTTTTCAGAAGGTATTTTTGATTACACATATCCTGAATTAGGCGAAACTGTTGCATCTATTAAAGAAATCGAAAGCAATCTATCCAGTTTAACATTTAATTACTTAACCTCTCATGATGCGTTAGGTTCAATCATTGTAGGGGCAAGTAGTGTGAATCAACTGGATGAAAATGTTGAAAATTATAAACTGTCTAAAGATATCAGCTTAGAAAAATTGAAAGCAGCACGTGATCGCGTTAAAAATTTAGAATACACGCAACATTTAAAATAAGTTAACCAATTAAAGCGTATGAGTTATTTTAGATAGGAAAGTGAACTAAACTGTATCCTATTTAATCTTACTCATACGCTTTTAATATTATATAACCACTCATATTGATTAAGATTTGTTATTAAATAAAAAAGTGAAGTGCTTTTCAATAAATCGAGGTGCTAACTGATAGATACGTAAGAGATGATGCAACCAACTTGGTGCATTAATTTCTTCTTTTTGAGTGATTATCGCATTAACAATACGTTGTGCTAATTTATCGGAGTTTAGCATGATTTTTTTATATTTTTTTGAATATGTTAATGAAGGATCTGCTTTTTCATGGAATGGTGTTGCTATTGGTCCTGTATTAACTGTTAGTACATGGTAATTGGGTTTTTCAATACGGAGTGCATTTAGTACTTGATTAAATGCAGCTTTACTAGCACCGTAATGGGCAGCAGAAGCTTGTGTCAAAAATGCAGACTGACTTCCAATGCCTACGATTGTAGGCATGCGACTGAAATGTGGTTGTAATGTAGTTAATAATGAATTAAAGCTAATTACATTTAACATATATGTTTCTTGCATTTCTTCTATTGTGTGTTGATTAATTGATTTGAAATAACCTAACCCAGAACTATAGATGATACCATCGATGGATTGTCCTTTAAAATGGTTGCTAAGTTGGACGATTTGCGATGTGGACTGTAAATCACATTGGATAATCTTTAAATGTGAGGAGCCATATTTTAATTGAAGCGGCTTTAGCTTATTAACGTCACGTACCAGTGCAGTCACATAGACCTGTTTTTGTAATAGAATGTGTAAGATAGATTTACCTAATCCACTTGATGCGCCTGTTAAGACATAATGTCTACCTATCATATGTATCCCTACCCTTTGTTAATATATGGATAGTATATATGAAGTCATTACGTTATGCCATTTATTATGGAAATATTAGGCATATTGTGAAACTATGTTACTATAGATACATAAATGAAACATAAAAACTCAGAGGAAGTGAAATGTTCACATGAAACTAGTATTTTATGGTGCTGGTAATATGGCACATGCAATTTTTACAGGTATCGTTAATTCTAAAGTTATAGATTCCAATGATATTTATTTAACAAATCGTTCTAATGAAGTTGCACTTAAAGAATATGCTGAAAAGTTAGGTGTCAATTATAGTTATGATGATGAAGCGTTATTAAAAGCGGCAGATTATGTATTTTTAGGAACTAAACCTTATGATTTCGAATCATTAGCAGAAAGAATTAAACCATTTATAACAGACAAAAATAAATTTATCTCTATCATGGCTGGTTTACCCATTAGTTATATAAGAGAAAAATTGGAAGCGGACAATCCAATTGCACGTATTATGCCAAATACCAATGCACATGTAGGTCATTCAGTTACTGGAATTAGTTTTTCAAGTAATTTTGGTCCAAATTCTAAAGACGAAGTCGATGAATTAATTAATGCCTTTGGTTCAGCAATAGAGGTTCCAGAGGATAATTTACATCAAGTGACAGCCATTACAGGAAGTGGTCCAGCATTTTTATACCATGTATTCGAGCAATATGTTACAGCTGGTACACGCTTAGGTTTGGAAAAAGCACAAGTCGAAGAATCGATTCGAAACTTAATTATTGGAACAAGTAAAATGATTGAACGTTCTGAATTAAGCATGGAACAACTTAGAAAAAACATCACATCTAAAGGTGGCACTACTCAAGCAGGATTAAATGCCCTTTCACAACATGACTTAGAAAGTGTTTTTGAGGATTGTTTGAGAGCTGCAGTGGATCGTAGCGTTGAACTTTCAAGCCAGGATGAAGATTAAGGACTGACATTTTACAACAATAATAAATAGAAACATGTTTTTTCATAAAATTATAAACACCCTTTAAAGTAGAAGTTCTAAAAATTTCACTTTAAAGGGTATTTTATATATGGGATTTTAATTTCCACTATATTCATTATTATAAGCAAGTTTTAAAAAGACCACGAATCAAAATCTTTCACAAATTTAAATGGAGGTGTAGTGGGAAGTGATTTGAGTGATTTACTAATCGTTTCAACTTCTTCAATTGTGTAACGATTACTCATGTGTGTAATCAAGCTATAATCTACGTGGGCATTTTCTATTAGTGTAAATACATCCTCAATATGGCTATGATGATAATTGTTTGCTAATGATTTATCACCTTCTATATAAGTACTTTCATGAACCATAACATTAGCATGATCGGCGATGATTTCTTCATTTTGACACGGCATTGTATCACCAAATATAGCGATAACAGGTCCTTTCACAGCATCCCCTTTAAAATCTTTGGAATTATAAATAATGCCATTATATTCAAATGTTTCATTATTTTTTACATCTTGATATTTAGGCCCAGGCTCTAACCCAATTTCTTTAAGCGCCGATACATCTATTTTTCCAGATGTATAAGGTGCTTCGATACGATATCCGAAAGAAGGTATACCGTGATTTAACATATGCGCTTCTACATTAAAACCATTATTTTGATAGGATAAGTGGTTTTCGATTTCTATATATGTAATTGGATAATTTAATTTAGATTCAGATAAACGTAAAGTCGTTTCTATATATGCTTTAATTCCTTTAGGTCCAATGAGTGTTAGTGGCTTACCTTCACCACCTTGAAACGACCTACTCGTTAATAATCCTGGTAACCCAAAAATATGGTCTCCATGCATATGCGTTATAAAAATGTGATCTACCTTTCCTAATTTAATAGAATGATGCAATATTTGGTGTTGTGTACCTTCACCGACATCAAATAGCCAGATATTATTAGAATATGGTTCCAAGTTTAATGCAATTGCTTGTGTATTTCGTTCTTTTGTTGGTAGACCAGCACTCGTACCAAAAAATGTGATTTCCATGCATATGCCTCCTCTTCTTGTTCACATTTTATCATAGAAAAGAATAAAAAATATATTAAAATTTTCTTCTCTCAAGCAAAAAGGTATGAACTAAACAGATTATTGTTCTATAATATAAAGAGATTTATAAAAAGAATTGAGGTTTTGATCTTGAATACTAAAAATAAAGACATTCCATGCTTAATAACAATATTCGGAGCAACGGGTGATTTAAGTCACAGAAAATTATTCCCATCATTGTTCCATCTATATCAACAAGAAAATTTAAATGAACAAGTTGCTATAATTGGTATAGGTCGAAGAGAGTTAACAAATGATGATTTTCGTAGTCAAGTGAAATCATCTATTCAAGAACATGTTAAAGACACGAAGCATCTTGATAAATTTATGGAACATGTATTTTATCATAAACACGATGTAAGTGACGAAGCAAGCTATCAATCATTACTAGAAGTTAGTAATAAACTAGACACTGAATTTAATTTAAATGGTAATAGATTGTTCTATTTAGCTATGGCGCCAAAATTCTTTGGTGTAATTTCTGATTATTTAAAATCATCTGGATTAACAGAAACGACTGGTTTCAAACGTTTAGTCATCGAAAAACCATTTGGCTCTGATTTAGCCTCTGCTGAAGATTTAAATGAACAATTACGTCGTTCATTTAAAGAAGAAGAAATTTATCGTATTGATCATTACTTAGGTAAAGATATGGTACAAAATATCGAAGTGCTACGTTTTGCTAACGCAATGTTCGAACCACTATGGAATAACAAATATATTTCCAATATCCAAGTAACATCTTCTGAAGTATTAGGTGTAGAAGATAGAGGTGGTTATTATGAATCAAGTGGTGCATTAAAAGATATGGTACAAAACCATATGCTACAAATGGTTGCCCTACTTGCTATGGAAGCGCCTATCAGTTTACACAGTGAAGATATTAGAGCAGAAAAAGTAAAAGCGCTTAAATCATTACGAAAATTAGAACCAGAAGAAGTGAGACAGAACTTTGTCCGTGGTCAATATGATGAAGGTGTAATCCAAGGTCAAAAAGTACCAAAATATAGAGGTGAAGATCGTGTTGCTGAAAATTCTACTACCCCTACTTTCGTAGCAGGTAAATTAACGATCGATAACTTTAGATGGGCAGGCGTACCTTTTTATATTAGAACTGGTAAACGTATGAAGAGTAAAACAATACAAGTTGTTGTTGAATTTAAAGAAGTGCCAATGAACTTGTATTATGAAACTGATAAAAAATTAGACTCAAACTTACTTGTAATCAATATTCAGCCTAATGAAGGTGTGTCATTACACTTAAATGCTAAGAAAAATGTACAAGGCATAGAGACAGAACCTGTTCAATTATCATATGCAATGAGTGCACAAGATAAAATGAACACAGTCGATGCATATGAAAACTTATTGTTTGATTGCTTAAATGGTGATGCTACAAACTTTACACATTGGGAAGAATTAAAATCGACATGGAAGTTTGTAGATGCAATTCAAGAAGAATGGAATCAAAATGAACCAGAGTTTCCTAATTATGAGTCAGGTTCTAATGGTCCGCTTGATAGTGATTTATTATTAAGTAGAGATGGTTTCAAATGGTGGGACGATATTCATTAAATAATATATTGCTAATCATACGAGCATCAACATTTGTAACTTTACAATGTTGATGCTTTTTTGTTAACTATTTTTTATGTTATGATTTAAGCTATTGAGTAAAAAAAGTGAATGCCAAATAACTTATTTACATTTTACCCTATTTAATATTTTTAAGATGTAAGCGGAATGAAAATGATGTAGAATATACTTAATCAGTTAAAAACATATTATATTATGTAGTCATTTTTTAAGAGTAGTAAAACACGGGATCATATGTTTTTTGTGTTATTCAGTTGATACATCGGCTGATAAATATAGAGGGTTACTTCGTGAGAAAAGTGATTCGTTGTGAATTTGATTCGTGCTCTATCAGTAGATAGTTTATGTTTTTTTATTTGAATGGAAAATCTAGTTTAGGAGTGAAAGTTTTGGACGTTATCAAGCAAATACAACAGGCAATTGTTTATATAGAAGATCATTTATTAGTGCCTTTTCATTTGCAAGCACTCAGTGATTACGTTGGTCTTTCACCATATCACCTCGATCAATCGTTTAAAATGATTGTTGGTCAATCTCCGACAGAATATGCTAGGTCTCGTAGAATGACATTAGCAGCGAATGAAATTATAAGTGGATCTAGTCGATTAATGGATATTGCTAAAAAATATCATTACAGTGACACAAATGCTTTTGCAAATGATTTTAGTGACTTTCACGGGGTTTCACCTATTCAAGTCAACACAAAACGTGAAGAGCTAAAGATGCAACCACGTTTATATATTAAATTAACAACAACAGAAAAACCGCCCAATGCATATCGTTTAGAGGATGCAGCGGGCATAGCTTTAGTTGGTTATGCACAATTTATCGATTCAGAACATTTAGAGAATCCTTTTAAGGTACCAGATTTTCTTGAGGACTTAATGGAAGATGGAAAAATCAAGGAGCTACAACGTTACAATGATATTAGCCCACATGAATTGTTTGTAGTAAATTGTCCGCTAGATGAAGGTATGGAAATATTTGTTGGTGTGCCTAGTGAAAGGTATCCGTCTCATTTAGAAAGTAGATATCTTCCAGAAAGGCAATATGCAAAATTTAATCTACAAGGTGAGTTAGACTATGTTGTGAATGAGGCATGGTATTATATAGAAACAAGCTTACAAATGACTTTACCTTATGAACACAATAGTCTTTACGTTGAAGTATATCCATTTGATATCTCATTTGATGATCCATTTTGTAAAATTCAATTATGGATGCCTGTAGATCAAGAACAATACTTAGATTATGATGAAACAAACCGATAAAATATAAATAGATAGACCCACCACTCATTATTGTGGTGGGTCTATCTATTGGCTAAGCTGAGACGTTTGTAGGCTCAGTTTATTTTTATTTGTTTGTTAAATCAAGGACAAATGCTTCAAAAGGTCGTAATGCATTCATGTTAATAGCGCGGTCTTTATAGTTATGAAGTAAAATATGATTGCTATGATTGGACATATAATCAGGCATATTTAAAGATGTTATTTGATCAGTAAGATTACCGACAATTAAGATCTGCTTATCATCTAATGTTCTTGTATATGCGAATACTTGTTCATTATTTGTATCAACAAGATCAAATTTACCATATGTGTAGACATCATCAGATTTTTTCAATTGAATCATTGCTTTATAAAAATTGAGTATTGAATTTGGATTATCTTGTTGTTCAGCAACATTGATTTGTTGATAATTAGGATTTACTGGGAACCACGGTTGATGATCTGAAAATCCAGCATTTTTATTTTGGTTCCATTGCATAGGCGTTCTTGAATTATCTCTATTTTCCATTTTATGTTTTTCTAATAATGCAGACGTATCACCATTTTGCGCTTTTACAATATTGTATTCATTAACTACGGCGACATCATTAAAAGTCTCGATGCTTTCAAATGGATAATTTGTCATACCTATTTCCTGTCCTTGATAAATAAATGGGGTGCCTTGTTGTAAGAAATAAACAATTGCATGGCTTGTTGCAGATTCATACCAATACGTTTTGTCATCTCCCCATGTAGATACACGTCTAGGTTGATCATGATTTTCTATAAATAACGCATTCCAACCTACATTTTCTAGTTTCTTTTGCCATCTATTTAATATAGTTTTGTATGATTTTACATCAAATTTTACGTCACCGGTGTTCCATAAACCTAAATGTTCGAATTGGAATATCATGTTAAATTTGCCTTTATCTTCCCCTACCCAATCCTCTGCATTATCTGGATTAACACCATTGGCTTCGCCTACAGTCATAATATTATACTGACTTAGTGATTTATCTTTCATTTCCTGTAACCATGTTTGAATGCCAGGTTGATTCATATCAACATCAAATGCCGGTGCATATGTTTTACCTTCAGGTACGGATAAATCTCCAGCCTCGAATGATTTTTTTATATGTGTAATTGCATCTACTCTAAAACCATCAATTCCTTTTTCAAACCACCAATTCATCATATCAAATATTTCATTACGAACTGCTGGATTATCCCAGTTTAAATCAGGTTGTTTTTTACTAAACAAATGGAAATAATATTCTTGAGTTTGCTCATCAAATTCCCAAGTTGAACCATTAAATATGCTTTCCCAATTATTTGGTTCAGAACCATCTGATTTTGGCTTTTTCCAGATGTACCAATCTCGCTTGGGGTTGTCTTTGCTTGATTTTGATTCAATGAACCAAGGATGTTCATCTGAAGTATGATTAACAACAAGATCAAGGATTAATTTCATGCCACGTTTATGTACACCTTCTAGTAATTGATTAAAATCATGCATCGTACCAAATTCATCCATAATATCTTTATAATCACTAATATCATATCCGTTATCATCATTTGGTGATTTATACATTGGGCTTAACCAAATAACATCGATACCTAAGTCCTTTAAATAATCCAACTTTTCTATAACACCCGGTAAGTCACCGATACCATCGTTGTTTGAGTCATTAAAGCTTCTTGGATAAACTTGATATGCGACAGCTTCTTTCCACCATTGTTTATTCATAATGTTTCCTCCTAAAATTTTTTGGTTGAGCAACGATTAATGATATGCGTTGGTATGATTTTATTCATATATTCAATGTGGCTATCTTTTACTAATTTAATAATACTTTCACCTGCAGCTTTACCTAGTAATTGAGGTTGAATATCTACAGCAGTTTGTGGTGGTGCTGCGTATGCTGATATATATGAGTCATTAAAAGTTGCAGTTTGTATGTCTTCAGGAATAGTAATATTCAATTCATATAGTGCACTTAAAACGAGTTGATTAAGCATAGTGTCGGAAGTAATAATGATAGTTGGTAAAGCGTTTTCAGTAACAAGCGCCTTTAAGTGATTTATAATTTGTTGGCGACTCAAATCTGTAAACATTATACTCGGTTTTAAATTAGCAACCTTCAATGTTTGTTTATAACCTTTAATGCGATCTTTCACTACCTCATAATCACCCATCTCCGCTAAAAATAGAAACGTTTTATGTCCTAAATCTATTAAATAGCGCGTTAATAATTGTGATGCCAAAATATTATCATTATCTATATGTACTACATTTTCATTGTTAATTGGTTTACCTATAACAACATAGGGTATGGCATGTTGTTTTAATAAATTAGCAATCTCGTCGTTTTCTTTTGAATAAAGCAATATAAATCCTTCAACTGCATGAGACTGAATCAAATGTTTTACTTCAGCTATGATTTCACTAGTTTGCTCACCTGTTGTAGATATGGTTGCATAATCATGGTATTTACATTCAATATAAACACCAGACAATACTTCTATAATAAATGGATTTTGTCTTGTTGCTTTGTCACCTTGCTTTTGAATAATACCAATTGTTTTTGATTTTTTTGTTATGAGCGTTCTTGCAGCATGGTTTGGCTGGTAATTAAAATCAGCCATTATTTTTTTCACTTTTTCCTGTGTGGCTACACTTATGCGACTATTACCACTAATCACACGGGAAACAGTAGAAGGAGACACGTTTGCTGCATTTGCAATATCCTTTATAGTTACCAATATAACGACATCCTTTAATTAACTAATAAAGCGCTTTCTCTTTCTAAAATAAATAATAAAGAAAATATAAACCAAAGTCAAAAGATTTGTGCAAACGTTTGCGCGAAAATATTTTTTCTTTCTCTAAAATCCACTAGCATATAAAAAAAGAGCCAAGACATTATTATTTAAACAATAATGTCTTGGACTCCTCTATGATACAAATACAATTAGAATTTTAAAATCGTATTATTCTTCAATCCATTGTGTATGGAAGACACCTTCACGGTCTTTACGTTCATAAGTATGTGCTCCAAAATAATCACGTTGTGCTTGAATTAAGTTAGCTGGTAAGTTTTCTGAACGATAACTGTCATAATAGTTAATACTTGCAGAGAAACCAGGTGTTGGAACACCATTTTGTACACCAGTTGCAACAACATCACGTAATGCGTCTTGATAATTAGTTACAATATCTTTGAAATATGGATCTAATAATAAGTTTTGTAACTCAGTATCATTATCATAAGCTTCTTTAATTTTTTGTAAGAATTGCGCACGAATAATACAACCTTCACGCCAAATCATGGCTAATTCGCCTAATTTGAGGTTCCATTCGTTATCTTCACTTGCTTTTCTCATTTGAGCAAAGCCTTGTGCATATGAACAAATTTTACTCATATATAGTGCTTTACGAATTTTTTCTAAGAATTCATCTTTATTACCTTCGAATTTAGCGTTAGGTCCATTTAATTGTTTTGAAGCATTTACACGTTCTTCTTTAATTGATGAAATGAAACGCGCAAATACTGATTCAGTAATAATTGTTAATGGAATACCTAATTCTAAAGCGTTAATTGAAGTCCATTTACCAGTACCTTTTTGACCAGCTGTATCTAGTATTTTTTCAACTAAAGCATCATCAGCGTTATCATCTAATTTTGTAAAGATATCACCAGTGATTTCAATTAGATAACTTGATAATTCGCCAGCGTTCCAATCTTTAAATGTTTGAGAAATTTCTTCATGGGACATACCAAGTAAATCTTTCATCATTGCATAACTTTCAGCAATTAATTGCATGTCTGCATATTCAATACCATTGTGGACCATTTTGACGTAGTGTCCAGCGCCATTTGGTCCAATGTAAGCTACACAAGCTGCACCATCATCAGCTTTAGCAGAGATAGATTCTAATATGTCACTTACTTTATCAAAAGCAGCCTCTTGACCACCAGGCATTAATGAAGGACCAGTTAACGCGCCAACTTCTCCGCCTGATACACCCATGCCGATAAAGTTAACGCCACTTTCAGCAAGTGCTTTATTTCGTCTGATTGTATCTTGATAGTTTGTATTACCACCATCAATTAATATATCATCATTGTCTAATAATGGTAATAAGCTATCAATTGTTGCATCTGTTGCTGGACCAGCTTTAACCATTAATAAAATTTTACGTGGTTTTTCTAGAGAATTAACAAATTCTTCTATAGAGTATGTTGGATGTATGTTTTTTCCTTCAGATTCCTTAACCATTTCATCAGTTTTTTCTGAAGAACGATTAAATACTGAAACACTATATCCACGAGATTCAATATTCCAAGCAAGGTTTTTACCCATTACGGCTAAACCTACTACACCAATTTGTTGTGTCATTTAACTAACCTCTCTTATTTAAGTTTTCTAGTATATTGTATCACAAAGCGATAATAATAATCACTTAATCAGTTCGTAGATTGTTGAGTAATTATTTCTACAATTTTAAGTAATTGTTTTGTTAATAAATTTAAAGAATTTATTGGCATGCGTTCTTCAGTTGTGTGAATGTTTTCATAACCTACGCCTAAAATAACAGTAGGAATTCCCAATTGATTAATGATATTACCATCTGATCCTCCACCTGCCAGCACAGTGTTAGGTTTTAAGCCTAATGCAGTTGCACTTGCCTTTGCTACTTGAGTTACTGTAGCTTCGTCATGAATTTTAAAACCAGGATAGCTCTTAATGATTTCAACTTCAGAAGTACATCCATATTTTTCTGCCGTTTCTTCAAACACTGTTTTCATATGCTGTACTTGAGATTCAATACTTTTATCTGAATGAGAGCGTGCTTCAGCTTTAAGTGTAACTTTATCTGCAACAATATTTGTAGCAGAGCCACCTTCAAATCGTCCAATATTTGCAGTAGTATAGTCGTCTATTTGTCCTAATTTCATTTCACTTACTGCTTTAGCTGCTATATTAATCGCGCTTACGCCTTTACTTGGGGTACTCGCATGTGCGCTCTTTCCATAGATTGTAGCATTTACTTTCATTTGAGTGGGCGCATGTGTCACAGTTGTACCTACGCCAACACTGGCATCAATAGCATATCCATAATTGGCATCTAATAAGGTTTGATCTAATGTTTTTGCACCCTCAAGTCCTGATTCTTCACTAACAGTAATAACGAATTGGATTTGACCATGAGGTATGTTTTGTTCTTTTAAAACGTTTATACATTCTAAAATAGCAGCTAACCCTGCTTTATCATCAGCACCTAAAATTGTAGTTCCATCAGAATATATGTATCCATCATCTTTAATTTGAGGTTTTACATTTAAACCGGGGACAACAGTATCCATATGACTAGTAAAATAAATTTTATCTATATGATCTAAATTTGATGTAGCAGGTAAAGTGCAAATCAAATTGTTAGCACCTAAATTTTCATTTTTACTAGCATTATCTTCTTGAACTAATAATCCTAATGATTCAAATTGTGATTTGAGATGTGATTGAATCATTTGTTCATTACCACTCTCAGAATTTATTTGGACTAATTCTAAGAATGTGTCTAAAAGTCGTTGTTCGTTAATCATCTATAATTCCCCATTCTAATATTTATATGTCTTATAGTTCAGTTTAACGAATTATATAGAGCAGTAAAACTAATATGATTCAACGTATGTAGATGCTATGTGATATAATATGTATATAAATATATATTGATGCGTATTTAATTATGTGCATGATATTGATGAAATTAGATAAGTTGGAGGAATAATTTTGAATAATAATAAAGTATTAAGAGTTATTATCGTAGTTATGTTAATAGCTGTCGTTCTTGCATTAATCTTGACGAGCGTCGTGCCATTAGTAAATTAATCGTTAATGTATTAATAAATGTGTGTAAGTAATATAATTTAATAATCGCATTTAAAATGACTGAAACATGAGTATGATCTTTACTCAAATCTCATTTGAATTATATGAGCGTAGTAATTTGCTATTAGAAAAGCATATTAAAAATATCATCAATTTAGTTACTTATACCTCAAATCAATGAAACAGGCCGAGACAAATTGTTGTCCCGGTCTGTTTCATTGATTTGTTTAAATGGTAACTTTTTGATCGCTATGTAACCTTAATGAACCGAATTGTGATTTAACAGCCAAATAGGCTTCTAATTCATTTAATAATTGTAATAAACTTGCTCTCGTTCTAAATGATTCGTGTGTTGTGGGTAACTCTGCCTCATTCAGTTCTAATCTTATTTCATATAAAGAATGTAAACGTAATGCAGTATAGTCATTGCTATTTACATTCGTAGCTACTTCGGCAAATAAATTAGAAATCTTAGTTAACATACAGTCCTTTGTTTCAATATTTTCTATAATTAAAGCCATACGATGCAATAATTCTAATTGTTCTTCTCTCATATCAAAATAATGATAATAAGAGTTTTCGTTTCTAACAAAATGGTTTTTAACATCTCTAAACGCAATAGATTTTGCTTTACGAATCGTGAATTTTAATTGTTTGAAAGAAATATCAATCGATATATTAGTTTTTTGACATGTTTCGCTAAATGTTTCAAAAATTGCTGTGAACTGTTGTTCAATTTGTTGTTTATAATGCTTTAAATTGCTATCTAAACTAGGCATAATACTATTCATTAAAAAAGCTATTCCTAATCCGACAACGAGCAATAAAATTTCATTTATAAATAAATGTAAATCGATTGTTTGAGCATTGAACACATGTAATAAAATAACACAACTTGTTACCACGCCTTCTTGAACTTTAAATACCACAGTTAGTGGTATAAAAAACAATACGATGATGCCTAATACGATTGCATGTTGCCCTAAAAGGCTGAAAGCAATAGAGCCAAATATTAAAATCATAAAGCAAGATACAAAGCGTGATACAATGGCTTGTAGTGAATGTACTTTCGTATGCTTAATGCATAAAACAACTAAAATAGCGCTTGAAGCAAAATTATCAAGGCCAATTAATTTGGCAATAATGATACCAAGCGCCATTCCAACAGCAGTTTTAATTGTTCTAAATCCAATTCTATAGGGATTTAAACTAATCATTTTTTACGCCTCTATTTTTCGACACAATAATTATCGAATAAATTTTGTAATTGTGTGATGACGTTCATTACGTCATGACCTTCTATTTGATGTCTTTCTATCATTTCAGTTACTTTACCATCTTTAATCAATGCGAATGAAGGACTTGATGGTGCATAACCTTCAAAGTAATCTCTAGCACGTTGAGTTGCTTCCTTATCTTGACCCGCAAATACTGTTACTAAACGATCAGGTAATTTATCATAATGTAAAGCATGTGTTGCTGCTGGTCTAGCAATACCGCCTGCGCAACCACATACAGAATTGACCATTACTAAAGAAGTGCCTTCTTGTTTTAATACACTATCCACTTCATCTGCACTAGTTAATTGTTCATAACCAGCTTCTTCAATTTCATTTCTAGCTTGATTAACAACGTCTGTCATATATAAATCAAAATTTAAGTCCATAATCAACTTCACCCTTCATTTCTAGATTAATACTTTTATTCTACTAATATATATAGAATACTTCAACAGGTGTGCGTTATATTGTATCATTTCCTAATATTTAAATAATCATTTTAAATCAAATCTGTTCATTTAATTAATGATATAAAAAAAGCACAATCACATGATATATAACATTAAGTTTGATATCACATGATTATACTCTTATCTAACATTGGTCAATTATTTTATATATTAATAAATGCTCGTATGTTCTATTGAATATTGTTCAATACGTGTTTTAACGAAATTCATAAATCTACCAGCTTGTAAGCCATCTAAGATACGGTGATCAATTGAAATACATAAATTGACCATATTACGAATAGCTATCATATCATCAATAACAACTGGTTTTTTAATAACTGATTCAATTTGTAGTATCGCCGCTTGAGGGTGATTGATGATACCCATTGATGAAACTGAACCAAATGTTCCAGTATTATTTACAGTGAATGTTCCACCTTGCATATCTTCTGAGCGTAATTTTTTATTTCTAGCTTTTTGTGCTAACTCATTTATTTCTCTAGCAATACCTTTAATTGATTTTTCATCAGCATTTTTAATCACTGGCACATATAATTTATCTTCATCTGCCACAGCAATCGAGATATTCACATCTTTATGCATAACGATTTCTGAATCTTGCCAACTACTATTAAGTAATGGATATGCTTTTAATCCTTCAGCCACAGCTTTAACGAAGAATGCGAAAAATGTTAAGTTGTAACCTTCACTTTCTTTAAAACTTTGCTTATGATAATTTCGCGTTTTTACTAAGTTAGTGGCATCTGCTTCTACCATCATCCATGCATGTGGTATTTCATTTACACTATTGACCATATTTTGCGCGATTTGTTTACGAACGCCATTTACAGGTATAGATGAACCAGGTGATGGTTCATTATATACTGCTTGTTTAGAAACTTTAGGCGAATCTTTAGGTGAAATGATATTAGAAGACGTTTTACTTGTACCTTCTTTGATTGCTTTTTCAATATCTTTTTTAGTTACACGACCTTCGAAACCAGTACCAACAACTTGCGATAAATCGATATCATTTTCAGAAGCTAATTTAAATACAACTGGAGAATAACGACCATTATTTTTAGCTTCACTACTTTGAGCATTAGCAGATTGATTTGTTAATTCACTATCCTGATGATCTTTTTCAATATCTTCATTTGATGTATTATCTTGTGTTTCTGATTCTGTCTCATTTTCAGTGGCAGTTTCAAGTGTTTGGTCGTCTGCATCTAATATGCAAATGACTTCGTCAACAGCAACAGTAGTACCTTCATTTACGATTATTTCACGAATTGTGCCGGCGTATGATGAAGGTACTTCTGCAGTTACTTTATCAGTAATAACTTCGCATAGTGGATCATATTCTTCAACTTTATCGCCTACTGAAACTAACCACTGTTCTATTGTGCCTTCATGCACACTTTCACCGAGTTTAGGCATTTTTATTTCCATTATAGTGCCTCCTTAGAATTCTGCGAGTTCACGCATTTTAATTTTTATCTTATCTGGATTAATCATAAACTCATCTTCAAGTGGTGGTGCGAATGGCATAGAAGGAACATCAGGTCCAGCAAGTCTCATAATTGGTGCGTCTAAATCGAATAAACAATTTTCTGCAATAATGGCAGCAACTTCAGAAATGACACTACCTTCAAGATTATCTTCAGTAACTAACAACACTTTACCAGTTAATTTGGCTCTTTCAATAATCGTTTCTTTATCTAATGGATACACTGTACGTAAATCAACTACTTCAACATTGATATCATCTTCAGCAAGCATATCAGCTGCTTGAATACAATAATTCACACAAAGTCCATAAGTGAATACTGTAATATCATCACCTTCACGTTTAACATCAGCTTTACCAATTGGCACCGTATAATAAGATTCAGGGACTTCCTCTTTTAATAACCGATAAGCTTTTTTGTGTTCGAAATATAACACTGGGTCATTAGACTCTATTGATGACAGTAAAAGCCCTTTTGCATCGTAAGGTGTAGAAGGAATTACGATTGTTAGACCAGGTGTGTTAGCAAAAATAGATTCGACACTTTGTGAATGATAAAGCGCACCGTGTATGCCACCACCAAATGGAGAGCGAATCGTAATCGGACAATGCCAATCATTATTTGAACGGTATCTCATTTTTGCAGCTTCACTCATAATTTGATTTGTGGCTGGTAAAATATATTCAGCGAATTGAATCTCTGCAACTGGTCGTTTACCTAACATCGCCGCGCCAATACTAGTACCAACAATATTAGATTCTGCAAGTGGTGTATCTAAAACACGTGCTTCACCATATTTTTGTTGTAAACCTAAAGTAACACCAAATACACCGCCTTTTTTACCAACATCTTCACCTAAGACGAATACGTCATCATCCTTAGCCATGGCTTGATCTAATCCTTGTTGAATTGCTTCTAAATAGCTTAATTTAGGCATTGATTGAGCTCCCTTCTTCGTAAACGTGAGTGTAAGTTTCTTCTGGAGATGGATAAGGTGCTTTTTCAGCCTCTTTTGTTGCTTGGTTTACGATTTCTTTATGTTCCGTTTCGATTTTTTCTAACCATGCTTCATCGATAATACCTTCTTCAAGCAGAAATGTTTTAAATTTGAGGTTACAGTCTAAAGATTTTAAACCATCTCGTTCTTCTTGAGTACGATACTTGTCATCATCATCTGATGAGTGCGCAGTCATTCTAGTACACATAGCTTCAATAAGTGTTGAACCTTCACCATTCAATGCACGTTCACGCGCTTCTTTCATCACTTTGTACATTGCAATGGGATCATTACCGTCAACATGTTCCCCGTGCATACCATAACCAATGGCACGGTCAGATAATTTTTCAGCACCATATTGCAAAGAATCAGGAACAGATATGGCATATTTATTATTTTCTATTACACAAATAAAAGGAAGATTGTGGACACCAGCAAAGTTAAGGCCTTCATGAAAATCACCTTGGTTCGAACTACCTTCACCAACCGTTGCCATTGCAATATTTGGTTTTTTATCCATTTTTAAAGCTAACGCTGCACCTACAGCATGTACAATTTGTGTCCCAACAGGTGAACTCTGTGATAATATACCTTTTTCTCTTTTCCCAAAATGAGAAGGCATTTGTTTACCACCAGAGTTTATATCATCACGTTTACCAAATGCAGCCAACATTGAGTCTAATGCTGTCATACCCATATAAGTTACAAATGCTAAGTCTCTGTAATAAGGTGAAGATATATCACCTTCACGCATAGCATATGCCATCCCAATTTGAGTAGCTTCTTGTCCTTGACAACTAATGACAAATGGAATCTTCCCTGCGCGATTTAATAACCACATGCGCTCATCTATTTTACGACCTAAGTCCATCCATTTATACATCGTTTGTAAGTCGGACGCTTCAAGTCCAACCGATTTATAATCAAACATCTTATTTCCTCCTTAATTAAACGTGAATCGATCTGTTTTCAACTTTTAAGCCTAGTTCCATTAACACTTCTGAAAGTGATGGATGGGCATGTGTTGTTAATCCAAGTTCTAAAGTTGATCCATTCATAAATTGCAACAATGACACTTCGTTAATTAATTCTGTTACGTGAGGCCCAATCATATTTAAGCCAAGTACAGTATCATTATCTTGATCGATTACGATTTCACAAAAGCCATTTTGATTTGTAACATTTTCAATAACTGCCTTACCAATCGCTTTAAACGGCACTTTAAAAGCTTTTGCATTTAAGTTATTCGCTTTTGCTTGTTCTAGATTTTGTCCCATACTCGCTACTTCAGGTTGTGTGTACACACATTTTGGCATCTTATTATAATCCAATGGTAAAGGTGATTTATCAAACATATGTTCAATTGCTGTAGTACCTTCTTTAGAACCTACATGAGCAAGTTGTAACTTTCCAATGCAATCACCTGCTGCATATATATGTTTGTCCTCTGTTTGTTGGAATTCATTGACGATAATATGATTGCTATTAGACAATTTTATTTTTGTGTTATTTAAGCCAATATCTTCGGTATTTGGTTTGCGACCAATTGCCACTAAAGCTTTTTCAAAATGAGTGACTTCTTCATTTAATTTAATATCAATACTTGTTGCTTCAATTGTAATTTGCGATTCAGTAAGTTGTGTATTTTCATAAAACGAAACACCGCGTTGTGTTAATTCTTTCTTTAATGTATTGGCAATTGATTTACTTTCAGTAGGTAAAATACGTTCTCCTGCTTCGATGACTGTTATGTCTACTCCCAAATCAGTCATTAAAGACGCAAATTCTAAACCTATAACACCCCCGCCAATAATGGCTAGTGATTTAGGTAACGCTTCTAATTTTAAGATGTCATCACTAGATAAGACAATTTTATGATCAAACGGCAAAAATGGTAAGTCCATTGGTTGTGATCCAGTAGCGATAAGTACATTGTTATTAGGTATTAATTCTGATTCACCATTTTCAAATTCTACAGATACTGTACCACTTTGAGGTGAAAATATAGAAGGGCCTAATATACGGCCAACGCCATTAAACACATCAATTTTATTATGTTCCATCAAATGTGTTACACCATTAAACATCTGATTGACGATATCATTTTTTCTTGATTGCATCTGAGAAAAGTTAACTCTAAAGTTATCCACATCCACACCATAATCAGTAGCATTGGATATTGTCCTCATAACTTCTGCGGATTTTAATAATGCTTTTGTCGGTATGCATCCTTTATGTAAACAAGTTCCACCTAAAAGCGATTGCTCTACAAGTGCCACTTTTTTTCCTAGCTGTGATGCTCTAATTGCAGATACATAACCTGCAGTGCCTCCACCTAGTATCACTAAATCATATTTTTCTTCTGACATTTTTTTGCTCCTAACTATAAACCTCAGCAATTTCAGCTATTGTTAATACTATTCATGTACCTATTGCCATAGTTGCCTTTGCGCTGTAACCTGGATAAATAGGTTCTATTGTAATCCAAGAAACTAAGATTTTAAATTTTTCTAAACCCTGTTCTTTAAATTTTAATGCTTCATGTAAACCATTCGACTCATTTCAGCTTAATACGCCTATGTAACTCCATGTAATGATTTTCACCTTTTGACTCACTCATATATCGAAAATATATTAATTATATGGCTTAGATACTTATTCAGTTGATTAGTAGTATTCAATCAATTGTTTAGAACACACTAATGAAACCACCTTTTTACTTAAAAAGTGATTCATTTCTTTAAGTGTAAAATTGTAATTGTATCATCTGGTTTTTGAACATTCCCGCTACATACATTTAAAAGTCATGTACTAGATAATTAATCATCGTTATCGAATATATTTTCAATTTTTTATGAACCAACTGTAATACAATTTCAAAAAAGTATGTCAATAATAGTGATATCAAGATTAAATCTTTAAATAAACATTACCTTTTAATCAAGCAAACACTTTTGAAATTAATACGTGAAAATGTCGGCATTCTTTTCCCTAAGATGTCTTCCTATCGTTATAATCATTAATGCCTCAATTACTATAAGCGCATCGGTAAAAAACATCATTAATGAACATCTAAAACCATAAACAATAATACCACTCAGTTTCGCTACATGTACACCATATTTAAAAATTTTAGGCGAATGATCAACTTGCGTTAAATAGAATGTCAGGACGTCCCATATCATAAACACAACTGTAATTTAATTTTTAATGTTATACGGAATACCTTGGTTCATTTAAAGTGAAAATATTGATTAATGCTACATGAATTCAAGTTTTAAGTTTTCAAAACTACGGTAATATTAACCAATTTATGATATCCATTTATATTTTACATCAATTAAAGGCATTATAAAATTAATAACCTATCCCGAAAAATATAATATGACACTTCAATAGAAAAATTACGTTAGTTTAACACTTTTAGCGCTAAAAGTAAGGAGTCTAATTTATTTTGCTTTGTATCTGAACGAGATGTTAATACGATTGGAAATTTTGCCCCTAATATTAAACTTGCAACGCGTGCTTCTCCGAAATAAGTAAATGATTTATACAATGCATTACCAACATCAATATGTGAAACGAGTAATGCGTCGGCGTCCCCTGCAACCGACGATTTAATATTTTTCTTAATCACGTTTTGCATACTAATTGCATTTTCAAATACAAAAGGACCATCAACGAATAAAAATTCCGATTGTTTCCGACTGAAAATTTGCTTTAATTTCACAGCATCCAAAGAAGATTGTATTTTTTTAATTGGTTTTTCTACAGACGAAAGCAAGGCAATTTTAAATTTTTCATAACCTAGTGACATTGCAAATTTTGATAAATTATTAATTATTTGTTTCTTCTCTTCAATTGTAGGACTAATATTAAAAGCTGAATCGCTCAGCATAAGCGTTTTGTGATAATTAGGGATGTGAAAACATGCTACGTGATTTAAAAAACCATGATAATCAACAAAATTTTTATTGCCTAATACAAATGTTAATAAAGTTGAAGACACAATATTTCCCTTCATTAATAAAGACGCTTTACCAGTAGCTAAATCATGTGCACACTGTTGAAATAATTTGTTCTCATCCTCAAATGTTAGGATATGAATTCTATTTAATCTTTGTACTTCGACGTCAAATGATCGGATAATTTCGGTAGGGTCTTGCGTATCATAGAGATAAACATCAATATCTGTTAGCAATAATGCATCTATAACTACAGATAACATTTTTTCATCGTTGGCAAATAAAATGGCAACATCACCTTTAACACTTTTTTAGGCTCAATTAAATGTTGATATTGCATGAAAATCAACACCTTTCTTATTTTATAAAATTAATTTTTATAATAAATTAAGAAATTACATTTTGCTTATTCACGTAAACGTTGGTTTTGCTCAATCATTTCTTTCGCATTTTGACGTGTGAGTTCTGTAACGCTTGCGCCAGATATCATCCTTGCTATTTCCGTTACACGTTCATCGCCAGATAATTGTTGTACATGTGTAGTTGTACGGTCATCTGTAGTGTCTTTGCTTATAAATAGATGGTGGTCACTCATCGTTGCTACTTGTGGTAAATGTGAAATACATATAACTTGAATATAAGTAGCTAAGTCTTTCATTTTTTCTGCCATTTTTTGTGCAGCTTTACCAGAAACGCCAGAATCAACCTCATCAAATAATATTGCTGTTTGACCTCTTGCTTTGACAAAAATGGTTTTAAGCGCCAACATAATTCTAGATAATTCGCCTCCAGATGCGATTTTGTTTAAACTTTTAAGTGGCTCACCTTTATTAGGACTAATTAAAAATTCAACAAATTCAATACCTTCACGGTTTGGAACATCTAGTGGTTTGAATGAAATTTCTAGGTTAGCATCTTTCATTTGTAAGTTTTGAATTTCTTCTACAATATGATTTCTTAATGTTTGTGCAACACTACGTCGCTCTTTAGATAATTGTTCACCTAATTTAATTACTTTATCGTATAAAGTATCAATTTCTTGTCTTAATTGAGAGGTACTTTCTTCATAATTCTCAATTTTATCAATTTCATTAGCCAGTTTACTTTGGTAAGTAATAAGTTCACTAATATCCTTGCCATATTTTCTTTTCAAATCATTGAGTACATTCATTCTAGACTCTAGTTCATTTAAATATTGTTCATCAAACTCTGTATTCGTTAATTCATCATATAACTGATGTTTAGCGTCTTCTAAGGTGTAATAAAATTGATCCACCTCTTCTTTCAATGAATCATATTTTTCAGGTAAAATATGACTAATTGATTGTAATTGATTACTTAATTCATATAATCGATCTGTTATTGCATGTTCATCAGTTAATGTGAGGTGTGCATTATTTAATGCTAAGTTTAGGTTTTCAGAATTTTGTATACGTTTAATATCAGTTTCGAGTTGCTTAACTTCACCTTCAACCAAATTTGCTTCTTGTAATTCTTCATGTTGAAATTTCAACAAATCTAAACGTTGTAATAAAGCCTGGTCCGCAGACTCTAAATCTTCTAGTTCTTTCTTTTTGGCTTTGTACTGGTCAAAAGTAGCCACATACGAATTTAGTAATTTCTTATATTTGTCTTCAGCATAATTATCAAGAAGTTGCAGATGATATTTTTGTTTTAATAGTGTCTGTGTTTCGTGCTGACCGTGAATATCTAGTAATTCTTGCATAATCTTACGTAAATCTTGTAGAGTTACGATTTGATTATTAACTCTGCACATACTCTTGCCAGTACTGAAAATTTCTCTTTTTACTAGAAGAAAATCTTCGTCGATATCAATATCTAGAGCTTCTAATATAGAAATTGCTTCTTTGCTCTCATCAATATCAAAAATACCTTCAATAATAGCTTTTTTTTCACCATGTCGTACATAGTTAGATGAAGCACGCATGCCAATTAATTGACCAATTGCATCAATTATAATTGATTTACCAGCACCTGTTTCACCACTTAGGACAGTTAATCCATCACCAAAATGAACTTCGAGTTCATCAATAATTGCAAATTGTTTTATAGATAGCGTTTGGAGCATCCTTTTAACACTTCCTTATACTTATAATAAATTAAAGATGCGTGTTTTAATCTTCTCGCTTGCAGCATCATCTCGACATATAATTAAACAAGTATCGTCACCACAAATTGTACCTAATACATCTTCCCAATCGATTTGGTCTAATATTGCACCAATAGATTGCGCATTACCTGGTAGTGTTTTTAATACTAATAAATTACCGGTTCCATCAATATTTACAAATGAGTCAATTAAATAACGACCCAATTTTTCTAAAGGATGATATTTTCTATCATTTGGTAAACTATAAACATATTGCCCCGCTGGCGTGGGAACTTTTATAAGTTGTAGTTCTTTAATGTCTCTAGAAACGGTCGCTTGGGTAACATTTAATTCATATTCATTTAATCGCTTTACTAATTCATCTTGTGTTTCAATTTTTTCATTTGAAATTATTTCTCTTATTTTTATATGTCTTACCGATTTTTTAGCCATATATAGCACCTCTATAAACGAATATTTATACATTGATTTTACCACAAGCCATAGCATTCGACTACTAAAGACGGTTTGTAATTTTACTTACTTAAATGGATATTCCGTTGTAATTATAGTCTTGACAATACTTTTTCAGTGATTCTAAATATGAAGCATTTCAATCATGACTTATATCATATTATGCGTATGCTGAATATTTATTGAATAGTACAAAACTAAATAAAACAAGGAAATAAAAAAACGGAGACCGTTATTTTTCGTTGTGATGAATATAATTCGGAGTCAGCGACATTACGATAATCACATTATTGATTATTACTATAAATTAAAAAGCAGCCTCATGAGAAAACTCATAAGACTGCCATGGTAGCTTGTATGAATCGCTTGTTAAAAACAATTCATTATTTAGTTACCAATAATAAGCAATATGACTATCAAATGTCCCCACATTAAAATAATCATAATTACAAATATAGATTAACACCTTATTTAAAAATATTAAATCATAAGGTTTATTTAGTATACTTAATTTACTATATAACCAGTTGACTAATCGTAGGAAAGAGTCTGAAACATCCATTTTTGTCCCAGACTCTTAAATAAATACATTTGATTTTATGATTCACGATTATTAAAAAGTTCTATAATATAAACTAAATTGTCAGTATTATATTGTTTTGGTAATTGATTTAAACATTTGTAAGCTTTGTCTGTATGATGTTTCAATTTGTCTTCAGCCCCTTGTTGGCCTAAAAGTGAAACATAGGTACTTTTATCATTTTCAATATCACTACCGACAGCTTTACCAAGTTTTGCTTCATCACCATAAATATCTAATAAATCATCTTTGATTTGGAACATTAATCCCAAATGTTCACTATATGATTCTAAAGCATTGGAAACTTCATTTTCTGGTTCAGCAATATCGACTGCTGCCATGACTGCAAATTTTAATAGTGCACCTGTTTTTGCATTATGAATTTTCTCTAAAGTGTCTAGATCAATATTTGTTTCTGCACCTTCGCTTTGCATATCAAGCGTTTGACCACCTACCATACCCAGATGGCCACTAGCAAAGGATAAACGTTTGATTAATTTAACTTTAGCAACATCATTAAGTGAATCATCGTTTACAATCATATCAAATGCTTTAGTTAGTAATGCATCACCTGCTAGTATTGCTTTCCACTCTCCAAATACTTTATGGTTTGTTAATTTACCTCTACGATAATCATCATTATCCATTGGTGGTAAATCATCATGTATTAATGAATATGTGTGTATCATTTCTAGTGCAAGTGCTGATGAAAATCCTTTTTTATACTGATCTGTTAACATTTCTAAAGTTAACAGTAATAATACAGGTCTTATGCGTTTACCACCTGCTTCTAGTGAATAACGCATACTTTCTTCTAGATTAGTATTTAGTTTTGAATTTGGAATTGTTTCAGATAACAATTGATTAACTTCTTCAGTTAAATGTTCCATTTTTTTATTCATCATCACTATCTACCTTCTCAGTATCGTCATTATTGTCAGTATTTTCATCAGACATCAATTCATTTACTCTTTTCTCAGCATCTTTTAATGTTTCATCACAAGTAGCCGATAATTTCATACCACGTTGATATAGGTTTAAAGATTCTTCTAAAGAAACATTTTCATTGTCTAATTTTTGAACGATTGTTTCTAGTTCTTTCATCATTTCTTCAAAACTTTGTGTATTACTATTACTCATCATTACACCTTACTTTCTTTACTTGTGCATCAACAACGCCATCTTTCATTGTTAACACAATATTATCATTTTCAGCCAAGTCTTTCGTACTGGTAATAACTTTATCATCCTTATTTACGATTGTATAACCACGCAACATAGTATTAGTAGGACTTAAATTATTAAGATTTTCTAGTTTTCTAGCAAGATTGTTTTTTTGATTATCAAGTAAATTATGCATGACTTTACTTAATTCAACACGTTTTTGATTATTTGTTAATTGGTCTCTTTTAATACGTTGTTTAAACGTTTTTAAATTGAAATTGTTAAAGAGTAACTGTAATTGTTGTTGCTGATTTTTAATTTTCAAATTCAAAGACAACTTAAGTTGTTTCTCAAGATCATCACGTTTTTGTATTTGTTGATCATAAAGTAGTGAAGGCGTTTGGAATTTATAATAAGATGCAACATGTTCCAAATGTTTTCGTTTTTGCTGCATATATTGTTTGATAAATCGAGTCAATGATAAATTAGCTTGCTGTAAATATTGACGTAATTCATATTGGTCCGGCGTAGCCATTACTGCTGCTTGAGTTGGTGTTGCTGCTCTTACATCTGCCACAAAATCACTTAATGTAAAATCAGTTTCATGTCCTACTGCGGAAATAATCGGTGTTTGACAATTATAGATGGCTTTAACGACATCTTCTTCATTGAAATTCCATAAATCCTCGATAGAGCCTCCGCCACGACCGATAATAATTGTATCAACATTCAAAGCATCAGCTTGATTAATTTTTTCAATAATGTCGCTTTTAGCTTGTTCTCCTTGAACAAGTGTATTGATCTGAACTTGTTCTGCTAACGGATACCTACTATTAATAGTCGTATGAATATCTCGTATTGCAGCGCCAGTTCCGGCTGTTAGCACAGCTATTTTTTGGGGGAATTTAGGTATCACTTTCTTATGATTTTGATCAAAAAAGCCTTCTTTAGTTAATTTCTTTTTTAACTGCTCTAATTTTTGATAAAGATTACCTATTCCATCCATATGCATTTTATTAACATATATTTGATAATTACCACGACGTTCATAGACAGAAACACGTGCTTCTAATAGCACTTCGTCCCCTTCTTTAGGTTCAAAATCAATTTTTGATGCATTTCCTTTAAACATCATTGCACTGATGACACTGTTTTTATCTTTTACATTAAAATACAGATGTCCACTACTATGCTTTTTAAAATTAGATAATTCGCCTTTAATCAATACGGATTGTAAATGAGGATCTTGATCAAATTTATATTTAATATATTTAGTTAACGAAGTTACACTTAAATATTCTGACATGTTATATCACTCTTCTATTCAATATTGCTCAATACACCGTTTATAAATTTGTAATGATCATCATCACTGAATTGTTTTGCTAATTCAACAGCTTCATTGATAATTACTTTTTGTGGTGTTGAACTATGTAACATTTCAAATGTAGACATTCTTAAGATAATTCGATCAGATTTTAACAATCGTGCTAAAGTCCAGTCCTTTAAATGAGGTTGGATTTTTTCATCTAGCACAACTTCGTGATCTTTAACGCCAGTTACTAACCAACTGATGAATTCGAATTCTAAATCTGGATTATCATCTTTAATAAAACTGATTGCTTCTTCAATTGTTAAATCGCTATTTTTCATTTCAAGTTGAAATAGAGTTTGAAAGGCTTGCGTTCTGGATTCTTTTCGACTCATTATAAACTCCTTCAAGCATAGTATTATAGTAAACCATTAACGAAAAGAGATGCTTAAAATAGAAGCAATCGCTTTTCGCAAAATGAATTTAAAGTAAATTTGCTTTTATAATTTTAATTTATTGGTTCTATATGTGTAATATGAATATTGATTTGACTAGGTTCAATTGTTGTCATCGTCGTTAACGAATTATAAATAGCTTGTTGAATTTTTTTAGCAGTTTCCGATATATTGATACCATACGCTAATGAACAATATACATCGATATAGATGCCTTCATCATTTGTATCTACTTTAACACCGCGACTAAGCTGTTTTTTGCTAATGTTTTCAATGCTGCCTTTTTTTAATTCTTTAAAATGCCCTTGTATACCTTTTACTTCTGAAGTGGCAATACTAGCTATGACTGTTAATACCTCGGGTGCTATTTCTATTTTACCTAATTGGGAATGTGAGGTTTCTGAAACTTTGACCATGTCAATTACCTCCTATTTAGATTGATCATCCATAATATTATGTGTTTCTAAAAACTTCGTATTAAATACGCCGCTTCTAAAAATATCATTATTTAGTAAACGAATATGGAATGGGATTGTTGTATCAATGCCAAGAACAAGATACTCACCTAGTGCGCGTAAACCTGTCATAATTGCTTCTTCTCGTGTTGGTTCATGAACAATGAGTTTCGCTACCATAGAATCATAATAAGGTGGAATCGTATAATTAGTATAACAAGCTGATTCAATTCTCACACCAAAACCGCCTGGAGCTAAATATTGAGTGATTTGACCTGGAGAAGGCATGAAATTTTTATATGGATTTTCAGCATTGATTCTGAATTCCATTGCATGTCCCTCGATTTTAATATCTTTTTGTTTGAAAGGAAGTTTTTCACCCATTGCAACCTTCAATTGTAGTTTAACTAAGTCTACACCCGTAACCATCTCTGTAACTGGATGTTCAACTTGAATTCGCGTGTTCATTTCCATAAAATAAAAGTCATTCGTATCTAAGTCATAAATGAATTCTATCGTCCCAGCATTTTCATAATTTACGGCTTTTGCTGCTCTGACTGCTGCATTTCCCATTTCTTGGCGTTTTTCTTCGGTAAGTATCGGTGAAGGAGCTTCCTCAACTAATTTTTGCATTCTTCGTTGAATTGTACAGTCACGCTCACCTAAATGTACAACATTACCAAAGCTATCACCCATAATTTGTATTTCAATATGACGGAAATTTTCAATGAATTTTTCTAGATATAAGCCATTATTGCCAAATGCAGTTTCTGCTTCTTGTTGTGTCATTTTAAAACCAGTTTCAAGTTCTTTTTCGTCACGTGCCACTCTAATCCCTTTACCACCGCCACCAGCAGTTGCTTTAATGATTACTGGATAGCCAATTTCAGTAGCGATTTTTTTAGCTTCATTGATATCTTGAACTAACCCCTCGCTACCAGGAACTACAGGTACTTCTGCACGTTTCATTTCTTCTTTAGCTACATCTTTAATCCCCATTTTTTGAATTGATTCATAGCTAGGTCCAATAAATTTTAACTGGCATGCTTCACATAATTCTGCGAAATCTCCATTTTCTGCTAAAAACCCGTACCCTGGATGAACACCGTCGCATCCAGTAGAAGTTGCTATTGATAAAATGTTTGGGATGTTTAAGTAAGAATCTTTAGATTGAGTTGGGCCAACGCAATATGCTTCATCAGCAATTTGAGTATGTAGTGCGTCTTTATCTCCTTCAGAGTATATTGCCACTGTTTGCAATCCAAGTTCATGACATGCACGAATGATTCTTACTGCAATTTCTCCTCTATTTGCTATTAAAATTTTATTCATTATTTCACCTTAAATAACGGTTGGCCATACTCTACCATTTGACCGTCTTCTACTAAAATTTCTGCAATTTCCCCAGTTACTTCGGCTTGAATTTCATTAAATAATTTCATCGCTTCTAATATACAGACAGTTGATTCGTTTGTAACAGAATCACCAACTTGTACGTAAGCACTTTCTTCTGGTGATGGCGATTTATAAAATGTACCTACCATTGGCGCATTAATAGTTTGTAGGTTATCGTCAGTTGTACTTGCATCGCTAGTAGTTTCTTCTGTACTACCTGTAGCTACTGGATTTGATGCTACACCTTGTTGCGGCGCTAATTGTTGCATCGGTTGTTGTGAAATTTGTGGTGTAATGATTTCAGTTTCTTTTTCTTTTTTTAAATTAACAACATTGCCCTTGTCTTCTATATTAATTTCAGTCAAATTTGATTGATCAAGAATTTCAATTAATTCTTTAATTTCTTTAAAATTCATAAATACTGACTCCTTCAGATTGTTTTCATTTACCTAGTTTATTTTACTTTAGAGATATGCTCAATTCAAGCATATACATACTTTCTATATTAAACTGATTCACTTTTGTAGTGTTCCATATAACTATACCTTATTTCAAAAGTAAACTATTAGTGCAATTTTAAATAATATTATTTGATTCTATCTATTTTAACATAATAAAAACCTTTCCAAAGTATAGCGCATTGGAAAGGTTTTTTTAAATGTAATTTCGATAAGTAAATACAAAATTAAACTATTATGCTCTTGAGATGTAACTACCGTCACCAGTATTAATCACAAGTACATCGCCTTCATTTACAAATAAAGGTACATTTAACGTATACCCTGTTTCTACTGTTGCTGATTTAGTTGCACCATTTGCAGTATCACCTTTGATACCAGGTTCTGTTTCAGTTACAGTAAGTTCAACTGTTTTAGGTAATTCAACACCTAATGTTTCATTTTCATAAGACTGAATTTGAACTTCCATGTTAGCTTTTAAGAAGTTAAGTTCATATTCTAAATAGTCAGCTGGTAATTCTGTTTGTTCAAACGTTTGATTATCCATGAAAACATGTGTATCACCATCTGCATATAAATACTGCATACGACGGTTTTCAATTAAAGCAGTTTCTACTTTCTCTCCGCCTCTAAATGTTTTCTCCTGGATTGCACCCGTTCTTAGATTACGTAACTTAGAACGTACAAAAGCAGAACCTTTGCCTGGTTTTACGTGTTGGAAATCTAATACTTTCCAAATACCATTATCTACTGATATTGTTAAGCCTGTTTTAAAATCATTAACCGAAATCATTCAGTTTCCTCCTCGATTATAAGGTCTTCTATAAAATAATAAGGTTTTTAGAGCATTTAGTAAAGCGTTCACAGCCATTTTCTTTAATTAAAATGTCATCTTCTATACGAACGCCACCTAGACCATCTATATAAATGCCAGGTTCAATTGTAACACAATTATTGACGTCTAATTCAGTTTCAGATTTTCTAGAAAGATTGGGACCTTCGTGAACATCTAACCCTATACCGTGACCTAACGAATGTCCAAAGGCATCTCCATACCCTTTTTCCGTAATGTAATCTCTTGCTACTGCATCTAGAGCTTTACCTGTAATGCCTTTTTTAGCTGCTTCTATTCCTTTTAAGTTCGCTTCTAAAACAATATTGTAGATTTCTTTAAGTTGTGGGTCTGGCTCACCGATTGCAAATGTTCGTGTAATGTCTGAACTATAGCCCTTGTAATAAGCACCAAAATCTAAGGTGATCATTTCACCATGATTAATTACTTTATCGCTAGCTACACCATGTGGTAAAGCTCCTCTTACGCCTGAAGCGACTATGGTATCAAACGATGTCCCTTCTGCGCCTAATTCTAACATTTTACTTTCTAACTTTGCTTTTAGTTGCTGTTCCGTCATACCAGCTTTTGCAACAGTTAATATATACTCAAATGTTTCATCAACAATGTCTGAAGCTTTTTGTATTAGCTGAATTTCTGCTTCATTTTTTACTTCACGAATTTTTTCAATTACACCACTAATACTAATTAAACTAATGTAGGCTTTACTCAATTGTAAGTAAGTATCATAACTAACTAGATTACCTTCAAATCCGACATTTTGCACACTTAAGTTTTCAAGTTGTTGCTTTATTTCATCAATTAAGGAACCTTGTTGTTTGATGATTTTAAAATCTGGTGCTTGCGCAGTGGCTTGCTCTATGTATCTAAAGTCAGTAATTAATAAATTTTGTTCTTTCGTTATTATTAATGCACCACTTGTACCTGTGAAACCGGATAAATATCTTCTGTTAAAATCTGATAATATGACTGCTGCTTCTAAATGTTTTGTTTCTAAGGCAGAATTTAATTTTTCAATTCTAGTCATCTTTCTTCCTCCTATTTAATAAATTTGTACATTTTCCATTTATACATTAAAATGATAGCATAATTATTATATAAATTTATAGTTTTTGAATTAGGAGCGTATTATGAAGAAAAAAATTGTAGCTATTTTAGGTGCTTCATGTTTGTTAGTTGGTTGTGGTAGTCAAAATTTAGGGCCACTAGAAGTAAAGACCACGCAACTTCGCGATGAAAATCATAAGTTGAAAAGTAACATTCAGGATTTAAAACAACAAATTAGTAAAGAAAAAAGTAACATCACAGCTTTGGAAAAAGATAAAAAAAACATAGCTACAGCTAAAAATAACAATAAGAAAGTTACAAACTTAAAAGCATCTTCTACATATTATCAAGACATTGCTAAATCTATTAAACAGTACGATGTAATTGAAAGTGATGTCACGAAAAATAAAGGTGATAAAAAAATTCAAGAAAAACTTACCGATATCACTAATAAAATTGATACAGCCTTTACTACGTACAAAAACGATATAAATAAAGAAAAAATGAGTAGTGATGACAAGGAAAAAAATAAAGACATTACTAAACTCAATAAAAAATTAAGTGATGCAATGAGTGATATTAGAGAAGGTTACAATGGCAAAGATAAGAAAAAAATTCAAAAGGGACAAAATGCTTTATCAACTATAAGTATCAATAATAGTCAAAGTTAGAATCACATAGGAGTGTTTTAAGTGAAACAAGCGATATTTTATATTGTCATCGCTGTGGCAGTAGTTGGATTAATTCTTAATTTAGATGCATTTATTTTTAGTTTTGTAAGAATGGCAATTAGCTTAGCGGTATTTGCTGGAATTATTTACGCAATTTATTATTTCTTCTTTTTGACAGAAGATCAACGTAAATATAAGCGTGCGCAACGTAAATATAAAAGACAAAATAGAAAGAAAAAATAAGTGCTATTTTAAAAGCGCAACGACATTGAATGTCGTTGCGCTTTTTAATACTTTTTCATTTATTTTCTATAATTCCATTCATCCGATTTATACTTTTCAATTAAGGTATTTATTTCTTCTTTTTGGTTTTGATTAAGCTCTAGTGGTTTGAAATTGATGTCTAAGCCTTTTTTAAATCCAATTTCAAAAGCTTCTTCCATTTCTTCTAGTGTAATATATCGATCTGAAATATCATTAATGGCGACTGCTTTGTCTACAAAGGCTTGTTTCATTTTATCTTTTAAACGCTCATTTTTGAATATAAACATGTCAAATAGATCGTCAATGTCCACATCTTGCAATAACGAACCGTGTTGTAAAATAACGCCTTTTTGTCTAACTTGGGCGCTACCTGCTATTTTTCTACCTTCTACTACTAATTCATACCAGCTCGGAGCATCGAAACATACAGCACTTCTTGGTTGTTTGAGTTTAGCTCTTTCTTCTTTCGAGCGAGGAATGGCAAATGAAGCATCAAAACCTAAATGCTTAAACCCTTCTAACAATCCCTCAGAAATTACTCTATAAGCCTCTGTAACCGTCGAGGGCATGTCTGGATGTGATTCTGGAACAATGACACTATAAGTTAATTCTTTGTCATGTAGCACACCTCTACCGCCTGTTTGACGTCTGACAAGTCCATATCCTTTTTCTTCAACTTTATCGATATCAATTTCTTTTGTAAGCCTTTGAAAGTAACCAATAGATAATGTTGCAGGATCCCAAGTATAAAATCTAATGACAGGATCTATTTCCCCTCTGGAAACAAAATTCAGTAAGGCTTCATCCATCGCCATATTAAAATAAGGATCTTTACTCCCAGTATTGATAAAATTCCATGTTTCTGTCACATTCAAAACTCCAATCGCTAAATTAAATTGTGATAACATATATTTTGTGTTATCGTTTTCAATAATTGTATAAGTTTGTCAGTCTTTCTTATTAATCAAAAGCAAAAATATTTTGATAAATTGGGCTAACAGTCTTATAATATATAATATCGGTTAATTAGGGAGGATGCAAGATGAGTAATTTTTGGTTTATAGCGTTAGCAGTTTTAATAATTATTATCGCTTACATGCTAATCAATTATCTTCTTAATAAAAGAGCAGTCACAGAATTAAACCAAAATGAATTCCATAATGGTTTGCGTAAAGCTCAAGTTATTGATGTAAGAGAAAAAGTAGATTATGATTACGGCCACATCAATGGTGCGCGTAACATACCAATTACTATGTTTAAACAAAGATATCAAGGTTTGAGAACAGATCAACCTATTTATCTGTGCGATGCTAATGGCATTGCCAGTTATCGTGCCGCTAGAACTTTAAAGAAAAATGGGTATAAAGATGTTTATATGCTTAAAGGCGGATACAAAAAATGGACTGGTAAAATCAAATCTAAAAAGTAGTTTAAATATTTCACTTAATAATAAGCGAGTCACTATATTTCATGTATAGTTACTCGTTTTTTATTAAAATAGACAAAAATAAATCCGGATAATTAATTATCCGGATTTATTTAATATAATACTTATTCTTTTTCAGAACGAAGATTTTCAAATTTTAAAACAGGTTGTCTAGCTGCTTTAGTTTCATCTAATCTATCTATGATTGTTGTATGTGGTGCTTCTAAGACTTTATCTGGATCTTCTTTTGCTTCATTTGCAATTTCAATCATTTTATCACAGAAATAGTCAAGGGTTTCTTTAGATTCTGTTTCAGTTGGTTCAATCATCATACCTTCCTCAACATTAAGTGGGAAGTAAATTGTTGGTGGATGAACACCGAAATCAAGTAATCGTTTAGCCATATCTAACGTTCTGACACCGTGTTCTTTTTGTTTTGAACCACTTAATACAAATTCATGTTTACAATATTGTGGATAAGGGATTTCGAAATGATCCTTCAATCGAGCTTTAATATAATTTGCATTTAATACAGCTGCCTCAGAAACTTCTTCAAGTCCTTTATTCCCCATCGTACGAATATAAGTATAAGCTCTTAGATAGATACCAAAATTACCGTAAAAAGGTTTTACACGTCCTATAGAATTTTCGATATCATTATCATATTTATATACATCGTCTTCTTTGACTACCATTGGTTTTGGTAAGAAACTAGCTAATTCTTTTTTCACACCGACTGGTCCAGAACCTGGTCCACCGCCACCATGAGGTCCAGTAAATGTTTTGTGCAAGTTAAGATGTACCGCATCAAACCCCATGTCTCCTGGCCTTACTTTGTCCATAATGGCATTTAAATTCGCACCATCATAATATAATAATCCGCCAGCTTCATGAACAATATTTCTTATATCCATAATATTTTTTTCAAATATACCTAATGTATTAGGATTTGTAAGCATAATTGCTGCAGTGTTTTCATTTACAACTCTTTTTAAGTCGTCAATATCAACTTCACCGCGTTCGTTCGATTTAACTGTAACCGCTTTGAAACCAGCAAATGCTGCAGAAGCTGGGTTAGTACCATGTGCGGAGTCAGGTACAATAACTTCATCACGATGTCCTTCACCATTTTTTTGATGGAATGCCTTGAATATCATCAATGCAGTCCATTCACCATGTGCACCGGCAGCTGGTTGCAACGTTACTTCATCCATACCGGTTATTTCTTTAAGTTCTTCCTGTAAACTATGAATTATTTCTAAAGAACCTTGAACTTGTGATTCATCTTGCAGTGGATGTGACTCGGCGAATCCTGGTATTCTTGCTATTTTTTCATTGATTTTTGGATTGTATTTCATTGTACATGAACCTAAAGGATAAAATCCTGAATCAACACCAAAGTTTTTATTAGAAAGCTCAGTATAATGACGTACTAAATCTAATTCAGCGACTTCAGGTAGTTCTGCTTTATTTTTTCTTATAAATTTGTCGTCTAATAATTTTTCTACTGCACCGTTATCTATTTCTTTTTTGGGTAACGAATATGCATAACGACCTTTTTTAGAACGTTCAAATATTAATGGACTAGATTTACTTACTACCATTTAATTCACCTGCTTTCTTAACAAATGTATCTATCTCATCTTTAGTTCTTAATTCTGTCACTGCTACTAACATTTGATTTTCATAATCCTTTGAGACTTCACTTAAATCAAAACCGCCAATAATATCTTGTTGTAGTAATGCATCATTAATATCTTTTACAGGTTTATTAAACTTCACGACAAATTCATTAAATGATGTGCCATTTGAAACTTCTAAACCAGCTTCTTTAAATTGTGCTTTTGCATAATTAGCATTTTCAAAGTTTTGTACTGAAATGTCATAAATACCTTGTTTACCTAATGCGGACATGCAAATTGAAGAAGCTAATGCATTTAATGCTTGGTTTGAACAAATGTTTGAAGTGGCTTTATCTCGACGAATATGTTGTTCACGTGCCTGTAGCGTTAAAACGAAACCACGATTTCCATCTCCATCTTCAGTCTGTCCAACCAAACGTCCCGGTATTTTTCTCATTAATTTTTTCGTTGTTGCAAAGAAACCACAATGCGGACCACCAAATTGCGCTGGTATACCAAATGGTTGTGTGTCTCCTACAACAATATCCGCTCCAAAACTACCTGGCGGTGTCAATAAACCTAAAGCAAGTGGATTGGCATAAACAATAAACAGTGCCTTTTTGTCTTCAATAAATGAATGTATTTTTTCTAAATCCTCAATAGATCCATAAAAGTTTGGATACTGCACAGCAACTGCCGCTGTATCATCGTCAATTGCATTTTCTAATTTTTCTAAATCTGTAATTGTACCATCAAGGTCTACTTCTACAACTTCAAATTCTTCTCGAGTTTTAACGTAAGTTTTTAATACTTGCAAAGCTTGATAATGTAGTCCTTTTGAAACAACTATTTTATTTTTACGCGTTTGATTAAATGCTAAAATACATGCTTCTGCGAAACTTGTAATACCATCATACATAGATGAGTTTGCAATATCCATATCTGTTAATTCGCAAATTAATGTTTGGAATTCAAAGATAGCTTGTAATTCACCTTGCGAAATTTCTGGTTGGTATGGAGTATAAGCAGTATAAAATTCAGAACGAGAAATCATTGCATCTACAACTGCTGGTGCGTAATGATCATAAACACCTGCGCCTAAAAATGAACTATGCGTTTCTTTAGTTACATTTTTGCTTGCAATTCTGCTTAAGCGTTTTGTCAATGTCGTTTCAGCTTCACCATCTGGTATGGCCAACTCTCTATTTAATAAAATATCTTTTGGAACATCTCCAAATAATTCACTTATAGAGCTTGCTCCGATTGTATCCAACATTTCTTTTTTATCTTGTTCAGTTAATGGAATATAACGATGACTCACAGTAACACCCCTTTGATTTATTTACTAATCTGATTTTTTTTAACAATTTTAGCTTTAACTTGTCTTTTTCTAACCTGTACAACAACTTCTTTTCCCATTTCAAAAGCATCTCGATTGATTAGGGCTAGTCCAATTGATTTACCAGTTAAAGGTGATTGCGTACCTGAAGTAATTTCTCCAATTTGATTACCGTCTAAATCATATACTTCATACCCTGTTCTTGGAATACCTTTGTCGATCATTTCTAATCCTACTGTTCTTCGTTTAGAACCATTCTCTTTTTGATCTTTTAGTACTGATTTACCAATAAAATCGGCTTCTATTAATGGTTTTGCAGCAAATGCTATACCCGCTTCATATGGTGTGATTGTTTCGCTTAAATCTTGACCGTGTAATGGCAGTCCAGCTTCTAATCTTAATGTGTCTCTAGCACCTAAACCGCATGGTGTCACATCATTTTTTAGAATTTCATCCCACAAATATGGTGCATCGTCTGCATTACAGTATATTTCAAATCCATCTTCACCTGTGTATCCAGACTGTGACAGTATTACATTTTTACCAAAGAATTCAACGTTTTGTTCAAATTCAAATGGTTTCATTTCAGATACATCAATATTTACATATTGTTGGACTAAATCACGTGCTTTTGGCCCTTGTATAGCTAGTTGACCATATTCAGTTGATACATTAATAACTTCAGCATCAAATGCTTTAGCTTTTTCGTACATCCACTCAAAATCTTTTTCAGTATTTCCAGCATTAACAACTAAAAGATAAACATTTTCTTCTAATTTATAAGTAATTAAATCATCAATGATGCCACCTTGTTCATTACATAAAGCTGTATACTGCGCTTTATGCGTTGTTACATTGTCAGTATCATTTGAAAGCAAATACTGTACTAAATTAGAAGCATCTGAACCTTTTATGATAATTTCTCCCATATGACTTACGTCAAATAAACCCATTTCAGTTCTAACTGCATTATGTTCTTCTTTAATACTAGAAAATTGGACTGGCATAGCCCATCCACCAAATTCTACGATTTTAGCCCCACTATCTACAAAAGTTTGATATAGTGGTGTTTTTTTAAGTTCATTGGACATGAAGAAACCTCCTAAAGATTATATAATAAAAAAACAGGGTAGCCTAAACTACCCTGTTGTAATATTTCAGGAATGCGTTACAGTATTATCCTTTTGCCTGAGAGTTTCGTAAAAACTTGCACCTTCGGCGATGGACTAAAGTTAAGTTATATTAAGTATAACTACCATTCTCTCTAATACTGATCATTCGCAAACAATCGCTTCCATGATATCATTTTGTAAATCTGAAAGAGATTGACTACTATTTACTTTTATGAATGCGATTTCATTATATCTTGAAACCCTAGATGAATACAAGCTTTTTAATTCAAATAACGATTTATTATTTGCATTTGGTCTATTGCTGTCATTTTTAATTCTTTTGTAAAGAATTTCTATATCACAATCTAACCAGATTACTTTTGGCTGTTCTTTTAATATTCGGAATGATTCATCGCCTTCTATTATACCACCGCCGGTTGAAATGATATCATAACGTTGAACACATTCTTGTAGATATTCATTTTCTAATTTTCTAAATCCTTGCTCACCAATGGCTTCGAAAATTTCAGGGATAGATTTATTTTCCTGTATTGCTATATGTTCATCTAAGTCAATATAGGAGAGTTGATTATTACTTGCTAGAAATTGACCCAAAGTTGTCTTACCTGTTCCCATAAATCCAATAAGTATGAGTGGTTCTATTTTATTATTCAAAACTAACTTCCTTTTTTATGTATGTGTTTATTTGATCTTTATAATACGATTCAATATTATCTAAGATTTTTAATTGTAATCCAATTTGAAATGTATAAATCGTAATTAAAGATAAATATAGCATAAATATGACTAGCATAAAAGGATACATATAAGCAGGATGATTAGAAAACAATTTTCTTTTCATAATAAATACCTTTCTCAAAAATTTTAAAATTAATTACTACAGATTTATCATTAACAATTTTGAACTTTGCACTAACAACATTATGTAATGTAGTAATGTTTCCTTTTCCATCTAACGTTTTAATTAATTTGTTATTTTTAAATTCATAAATGATGTTTCT